>JAGNSQ010000011.1:0-18153 GCA_017987975.1 Saprospiraceae bacterium | reverse complement strand
TGGGTATTGAAGACCCCATCTGGGTTCGACTGGCCTTTGGTTTGGCCACTATAGCCGGCGGATTTGGTGTGATGTTGTACTTCTTCCTGATGATTGCGGTGCCAAAAGCCAAATCATCCAGCGATAAGCTTGCCATGAAAGGTGAACCCATCAACATTGACAACATTGCCAGAAAGGTAGAAGAAGAAATCGATACCTTGTCTAGAAAAATCAATGAATTTGGTGAAGACCTTTCAAAGAGAAGCAAGGAAAAAAACTGGAGCTTTGGCAAACACAAAGACGAGATATAAGTTCCGACTATAATTCCATCTCAATAAAAAGGAAGCCGGCTCAACAGTGAGTCCGGCTTCTTTTTTTTAATCTGCCTTGATAAAGGGAAGCACGGTCTTATTACCCCTGAGGTTCACTACTTTGAGGTAGTATATATCATTGGGGAGTTGGTCTATCCTGATTTCGGGCTCTGCCATAGCCTTCAACACACATGTGCCGGCTGTATTGTAAATTTCTATGGTATGTGCATCTTCCCACCCTGAAAGCCTTAGGAGACTGGAAGCAGGATTGGGGTAAATGAATACCTCTTTGATTTCAGACAATGGTGTGGTTGATGTAGTAAGGTTCTCAAAATCTATTTTATAAACCTGCCTTACAGCAGTGGCATCACTTGCCATACAATAGTAATTGTTTTGCCACTCAACGAGCGGGTTGTTTTCCAACAAGTAGGTATTGAGTGGCAATTTGGAAGCCCTGCCATTAGAGTCGAAAATAATCATTTCTGTTAAGCCCATCATAACCACATGGCCTGGTATTTCGTATACCCGAAGTCGGTCGGTAACATACTCAAAAGGTAGTGAACGGATTAAAATTTGCTCTGAAAATTGCCGACTCATTTGGTAGATGTTGAGGGTATTATCTTCAAGAATATAGGCAAGGGTATCGGTTCCGTTTTGATAGAGGTAAAGACAATTTTTACGATCTATTTCTCCGGATAAAGGTGCAACTGTGTTTTTATTTGGGTCAAATACAAAATTGGTTTGACCTTCTGCTTGTAAGATTAAAAAATCCTGACATTGCCTGTGTTGTTCCGTAAAGTAATTTATACCGGGCGCATCCAATTGGGTTACCTGTCCTAACGCATCTACGCTGAACCTTTTTTCCTGGAAGTCAGGGGTTGAAATATAGGTAACAAAAATGTGATTTTTAACAGCGACCATACGGGTAATGATAAATACATCCTCTATGGTTCGTAGCTTTTTTTCATCTTTCACCACTATTATTTCATTCCAGTTGCTACCCATTACCAAAATGCCATTTTGGCTAATAAATTCATGGGGAAGCATGCTGTTGGGCATTACATCGTATTCGTGTATATTACCTTGATCATCCAATAAACCAAGATGATTTTCCAGCTTAAAATACAATTGAGAACCATCTTCATATACGTAACGGATGGCTGTTTTTAAAAGAGTGAGTGTATGGTCAGCCGGATCTAACCGGTATAACTTTTCATCTGCAAATACAAAGTAATGGTCTGCTAACCGGGTAATAAATTCGTATTTTTTAGGTATCCCGGCTGAGATATAGAGGGTGTCTTCCTTAATGCCATCGTGCGTCAGCAAATAAATATAAGAACCTGTTTGTTTAAGATAATAGTGATTGTTTTTGGAAAAATTGATGTACCGATTTTCGCCTTGTCGGAAAGAAGTGTTGGTTAACCTCTCTTCCTGGTCGGCGATGGCAAACAAGCTGTGGTCTACCAGATATAATTGCTCATCGTTCGCCAGAAGAAATGCATTTGTAGAACATCCGGTATTGTAAGCGTCTATGTTTTTAACACCCAGGCTGTCACTTTTATAAGAAAACAGAGAAGGCAGTTTTTTGTCAATAAAGTTGCACGAAAGTGTAAGCTCAAAATTGTGGTTAATTCCTACCATACTTCTTAATTGATTGAGAGTAAAACCTACATTTTGTTTATGTACTTTTTGAGTCCTCAAATCTAAAAACGTAAATTCATCATGGAAAGGTACTATAAGGTAGGGGCCAAAAATGGGAATTCCAGTTTGTGAAAAAGATGCACTTATCTCAAATTCATAAAGCAAAAATTGATTCAAAATATCCAGGGTTATTATTTTATCCCGGCTGGTTCTGAGTAAAACATAATTTTGATAGAGGGCAATTTGGTTTTTATCCACGCCACCTACCAGATTTACTGCAGTCTCCCATAATCGCACACCATTGAAAAGATCAATTGCTTCCAAATAGGTTTTTTCGGCATTGGTTTGGCAGATTAACAATGTACTTCCCTCAATGAATAAACTATTGCCGCCATTTTTTAAATCAGTGGCAATGTGGGCAGGTGTGATGTTTTTATTCTTTAGATCCATCACCATCACTTCGCCTGTTTTATCCAAATACCAAAGTTGGTCATTGAAAAAAAACGGATTGTGCTTTCGGGTCACACCTTCGATAATGAGAGTATATTCTCCCGTGAGGGCGTTGTAACAATAATAATTATTGCCCTGTCCATTTTCCGCCATCTTGTAAATAATAAGATATTGATGATAGTTCTGAACATAATTGTAGCCGCTTGGAAGTGGAATCAAGGTAGGAGATAGAGATGTAAACAGATGGTATGGCTGGCCACCCCCCAGAATTTGCGAGCCTACACCCGGCAAGGGCAGGCTACCTGCGCCGAGGTTCAATGATGAAATGCTGATTTCTTCCGGAGGACTGTCTGATATAAAATCGTAGTAGTAGTTTTTATCATTGCTTTCATAAAGTACCGCACGCTCCCCAATGTGCAAGTTTTTGAAGAGCCCAATCCCCGGTAGATTCCTGATAGATTTTGCCGCACCCACCTCTTGTCCCAGCCATTCATAAATCAGGACATCATGATTTGGGTATATTTCGATTAAGTGTGATTTTCCATTATAAGTTGAAAAGTACTTGAAACTATTGCTGTTGTCAGTCACAATGGAGGTCACTTTTTCTTGTGCCTGAGCCATTGCCATTGTCAACCCAAATGAGAATAGAAGCCAAAATTTCATTTAATTTCGATTTGTGTGATTAAAAATATTAAATAATCCCAATACATATATGCTTTTTCTATGCAAAAATCATTGAATATGAGTGAATTTTGATTTCATCTCGAGTATTCTAAATAGTACATAATACATCATGACAAAAAATGACATATTTTGAAAAAATATCTTATCTTTGAATTTAAAAGAGCCATGGAAAAAACCCTACCCCTTGAATTGCGCAGCTTACGCAAACAGTGTGGCTATAAAATGATGGATGTAGTAGTTCGTACAGGCATTGATCAGGCATTGCTCAGCAAATTTGAAAAAGGTAGCCGCCTCCCCACAGATGAGCAGCTCAAAAGGCTGGCAGATTGTTATCTGCTTGATTTCTCAAAGCTAAAAGTACTGGCATTGGCTGAAAAAATCTACAAAATTTTAGAAGATGAAGATCTGGCTACAGAAGCTTTAGCCCTGGCTGAGCCCCGCATCCAATACCTGAGTCAGGCAGCTGCTGTCCACCAGCTCGCCATTTCGGCATCTACCCGCCAGCTCCTCCGGTCAGTGGATGATTTACATAAGCAATGGTCATCTATGGCCATACCATCGGGCACCCAAAAACAAAAGATGAATGAATACTTTTCTGTGCAATATACCTTTGAAAGCAACCGCATAGAAGGCAATACCCTTAGCCTGGGAGAAACTATGATGGTCATCAAAGAAGGCATAACCATCAGTGGCAAAACTGTACACGAACATCTTGAGGCCATCAATCACCACGAAGCCATCGAAATGTTATATGAATGGGTCAAGGGTTACCTTCCATTTAATGAGCGCTTATTACTGCAGATCCATGGCTTGATCCTGAGAGGCATTGACAGAGCCAACGCAGGTATTTATCGCAAGGTTGAAGTTCGCA
This sequence comes from Saprospiraceae bacterium, assembly GCA_017987975.1. GTDB lineage: Bacteria > Bacteroidota > Bacteroidia > Chitinophagales > Saprospiraceae > JADKBO01. The sequence continues at coordinate 14,217 of JAGNSQ010000011.1, read as the reverse complement.
TTACAGGTTCTGAGCATCTGCCACCTCAGCCCTTTATGGTACCAAAACTGATGGAAGATTACTTTTTATTTTATCAAAAAAATGCACCCGGCCTTCATCCGGTAATTTTAGCAGCCGAGATGCACGAGAGGCTCGTCAGCATCCATCCCTTCATTGATGGCAATGGGCGGACCGCCAGGCTGGTTATGAACCTCATTTTGCTCAGCCACGGCTACCCCCTGGTCATTCTCAAAGGTGATCCCGCATCCCGGCAGCGTTATTACAAGGCGCTGGAGCAGGTACAGGTGCATGGAGATGCTGGGCCATTTCATGAATTGCTTGTCAGCTCTATGCAAAATTCATTGAAGGAGCACATTGCCCTTACAAAACAGGGAGTGTAGTTTAGGAATCTAGTTAATAATTGTTAATACCCCCTAAATTTTAGGGGGTATATTTTTAGAAATTATAATTTATCCTACCTTTGCCCCTATAAAACCTAATCCAAAATGGCAATAATCAGATACCAGGCTTTAAAAGAAGCACTCAACCGCAAACCCGTCGTAGTGGTAGAAAATGAAAAACGATCTACTCTATTTGGCCAAAATGTCTTCAATGAGGCGGCCATGAGGCAATACCTAACGCCAGATGCATTTAAAGCAGTTAAAGCAGCTGTCGACCTAGGCACCAAAATAGACAGAAAAATTGCCGATTACATTGCCATGGGCATGAAAGAATGGGCCTTGTCAAAAGGTGTTACCCACTACACCCACTGGTTTCAGCCACTTACAGGTACTACGGCTGAAAAACATGACGCCTTTTTTGAAACCAGCATGGACGGCACCGTGATCGAAAAATTTGGAGGTTCCCAGCTGGTACAGCAAGAACCCGATGCATCTTCTTTTCCCAATGGAGGAATCAGAAACACCTTTGAAGCACGAGGCTATACCGCATGGGATCCCACTTCACCGGCTTTCATTTTTGGAACCGCACTTTGTATCCCTACTGTTTTTGTTTCTTACACTGGCGAAGCTCTTGACTATAAAACACCATTACTCAGAGCCTTGCATGCCCTGGATCAATCTGCAACAGAAGTAGCCAAATTTTTTGATAAAAATGTGCGCAAAGTAGTGCCAACCCTCGGATGGGAACAGGAGTATTTTTTGGTTGACAAAGCGCTGGCGGAAGCCCGACCCGACATTACCCTCACAGGTCGTACTTTACTCGGTCACGCTTCTGCCAAGGGACAACAACTTGAAGACCATTACTTTGGATCAATTCCTTCACGTGTGCTTTCATACATGAGAGACCTCGAAGTAGAATGCATGCTGCTGGGCATTCCGGTAAAAACAAGGCACAACGAGGTTGCCCCCAATCAATTTGAATTGGCGCCTATCTTTGAAGAAGTAAATCTCGCAGTAGACCACAACTCTCTGTTGATGGACGTAATGCAAAAAGTGGCAGAGCGACACAACTTTAAGGTGCTGCTGCATGAAAAACCTTTTGCCGGGGTAAATGGATCAGGCAAGCACAACAACTGGTCCATGGCTACAGATACCGGTGTCAACTTGCTGAGCCCCGGAAAAACGCCTATGAGCAACTTGCAGTTTTTGACCTTTTTCATCAACATCATCAAAGCTGTTCACAATTACGAAGAACTGGTCAGAGCCAGCATTGCCAGTGCCAGCAATGATCATAGATTGGGCGCCAATGAGGCACCTCCGGCCATTATATCCATTTTTATTGGAGAACAACTGACCAAAGTACTTAAAGAGTTGGAAGGTGTATCTGATGGTAAACTTTCACCTGAGGAAAAAACAGAATTGAAGCTCAATGTAGTGGGTAAAATTCCGGACGTAATGCTCGATAATACCGACCGAAACAGAACTTCACCTTTTGCCTTTACAGGCAATAAGTTTGAGTTCCGTGCAGTTGGTTCCTCTGCCAACTGTGCCAATCCAATGATCACCCTCAATACCATCATGGCCAAACAATTGAAAGACTTTAAGGTGGAGGTTGATGCCCTTGTTGAAAACAACGGCATGAAAAAAGACGATGCCATTTTTAATGTGTTGCGTGAATACATCAAACAAACCAAAGACATCTTGTTTGAAGGTGATGGCTACAGCGATGAATGGGCGGCAGAAGCAAAAAGAAGGGGCTTGAGCAACAATAAAACAACACCAGCTGCTCTTAAGGCAAAGGTTTCAAAGCAGGCTCACGAACTATTTGCAGAAATGGGCGTCATGAACCACGTTGAAGTAGAAGCCAGGTATGAAATTGAAGTGGAAGAATATGTTAAAAAAATTCAGATTGAAGGAAGAGTGCTAGGTGACATTGCCAGAAACCATGTGATACCTACCGCCATTCGTTACCAAAACATGCTCATCGAGAATGTGAAGGGACTGAAGTCAATATTTGACGACGACTACAAAAAGATTGGTAAAGAACAGATTTCATTGATTCGCGAAATCTCGGAGCACATTTCAGCTATCAATTCTAAGGTTGAAGAAATGACCGAAGAAAGAAGAAAGGCAAATAACATTGATCATGCCGCAGAAAGAGCTGATGCCTATTGTAATCATGTAAAGCCGATTTTTGAAACAATCAGGTACCATTGCGATAAGCTTGAACTCTTGGTAGACGACGAAATGTGGACCCTGGCCAAGTACAGGGAATTGTTGTTTACAAGATAAAAAAAAGGGTGGCCCATAGGACCACCCTTTTTTTTTATGCCATTTCTTCCGGATTGGTTTTTTTCATAATGGCAGCAATGATAAGCGCTATTAATGCACCTGGAAAAACCAGGGTAATGGCAATGCTCATTAAGGTCTGTTGTATGCCAAATGGATTCTCATTTTCTATTTTTTCAATGGCAGCCTGTGTCCCTTCTTCTCCCAAAAGTCCTGACATTTTTTCGATGGCTTCGATGGATACTTCTTTTGCCATAACGATCAGATCGGGGTCAATGAAATTCATCAAAACATAAGAAAAAAGGCTGGACAATACCGCATAGAAGAGGTAGGTGATCCAGGCTGGAGTGAAAGCTTGTCTGAGGCTGATAAAGCCCCCATTTTCATTCCGTGTTTCTTTTACAGCAGATACCATAAAATACAAAATGGGTACCAGCGTTAGCCAGCTGCCCCATGACAAAAGCCTTTAGGGTCAATGAGATAAACAACCAGCCCCAAAATAATGGCAGCGCCGGCGGCCATCAGGCCATTTTTGACTACGATTGAGTTCATAATTAAGAGTTTTATGACATCAAACATAGTGAAAATTTGAATTGCCCTGCTGTGATTTAGACGATCGTTCCATTATATTCTGTCAAATTAGCATTAAATTTGATAAAATTGGCCGGGCATGCAACCCAGGCATATAAACCCACGTCATTATGCACAAATCATCCATACTCTTTGGACCTTCGGAGTGAACTGGACTTGGTAGCGGGCTGTCTTGCTGGTAATAGAAGCGCGCAATATAAGCTGTATCAGAAGTATGCTGATGCAATGTATAATATATGTTGCAGAATGACCAATGACCCGGAAGCAGCCAGCGAAGTAATGCAAGACGCTTTTATGACTGTTTTTGAAAAAATTGGCAGTTATGGCCAGCAAAGCACCCTTGGAGCATGGATCAAACGCATAGTAATTCATAAATGTATCGATTACATGCGTCTTAAAAAAATGGTGTACATAGAAGCTACAGAAACCCTTGCTTCATTACCCGATTTGGAAGAAGAACCTGTTTCTGTAAATATAGGCCTAATCAAAGAAGCCATTGCTCAGTTGCCGGAAGGATATAGGGTAGTGTTTACTTTGTATGCCCTGGAAGGATACGATCACGACGAAATTGCGCAGATCTTAAAGATCTCTGAACAAACTTCAAAATCGCAATACCACCGGGCCAAAGGAAAAATAAAAGAATGGCTGCTGAAAGATGGCAATAGACAGTCATTGTATAATTAAAACAGCAGTATAAACTTAAGTAGAATGGAAAAAACCAGGTTGACATGAAAAATAGAGATTGGCTGGAGGTTTATGTTGAAAACCACTGTTCAGAGTGGGATGAACTAAGTGCTCCGGAAAGAATTTGGAATGGCATTGAGCACAAGCTCGATAAAAAGCAAAAGGGGACCCGGTTTATCACCCTCTCCCTCTGGAAAATGGCAGCCATCTTTTTGAGTGTTTTAGTAGGTGGCGCGATGATGGGCAAGTATTATTTTTCCAATTCTACTACCGGTATTGACCCTGCCTATGCCACAGAGATGAGAATGGTAGAAGACCATTACTCCAAAGAAGTAAGCCTTAAAATCAATGAAGCCAAACAACACAATCTCATTGATACAGATGTAGCCAATGATCTTGGTCAGCTGGACAAGGTATACCTGGAGCTTAAATCAGAAATGATGAGCAAGAAGGACATCAACAACAAAGAACTGATGACCGAAATGATCAATAATTATAGAATAAGACTTTCACTATTAGAGACCTTGCTCGAAAGGCATCGAAGGTATGAAGATGAAAAAACACATACCATCTATTGATAAATAAAAATAGTTTGAAATGAAAACTTGGGGAATATTATTTTCCGTTTTGTTTACCCTTCCACTGCTGGCAAATCAGCCTATTGAGGAAAAGGTAGAACTCCGAAAAAAAATCACGAAGGCTTTTGATGCGCCAATCAGTAAGACCATATCTGCCTCTAATAGATATGGAAAAATAACCGTGGTTACTTACTCAGGGCAACAGGTCAAGTACGACATTGACATTGTAGCCAAAGCTTCCTCTCAGGCCAAAGCCCAAAAGGAACTGGATAGGGTTAGCATCATTTTTGAGGATTCTCCGGCGGTAGTTTCGGCTACCACCGAAATAGAAGACAAAACGGCATGGTTTACCTGGTCGTGGTCAGGCAATGCAGAGTTGGACATCAAATACACAGTCTATGTACCCGATGGCCGAAAGTTGGACCTCAACCAAAAATATGGCAATATTTTGATGCCCGTTTACAATGGTGCCTGTACCCTCGAAACTGCTTATGGCAACATCGAGGCCTCTGATATCAATGCCCCCTATGTGGTCAACATCAGATACGGCAATGGACGGTTTGGTTGTATAAAAAGTGGAACCATCAACCTGAAATATTCAGATATGACGGCCAATAGCGTAGAAAAAGCAGAGGTTGATATTAAATATGGCAAGTTGCTGGTGGATAATGCCCATAACCTCATAGTAAATTCAAAGTATTCCAATTACAACATTGGCAATTGCAATACCCTGAGTTTCAGTGGAGGCTATGACCATGTCATTGTGAAGGAATGTGGTAAGCTCAATTATGAAAACAAATATGGTGAGCTCGAAATGGGAACCCTCTCCGGCAACGCCAGCATTATAGGCTCCTACCACACTACCAGCATAAGAGAGATTCGTTCCGGAGTGACCTCCATCCAAATCGAAGGCAGCTATGGAAATGTTAACCTCAGCTCGCAAGGGGGGTATCAGTATGTTGTTGAGGGAAAGTACACCTCTGTAAAAAAACCAGGACAGGCGGGAGATGAAGACGAAGACGAGGATGGCAAGACCCTCGTTAAAGGTTCTAAAAAAGGAGGGGGACCCAAAATTAGCATCATCGGATCTTACAATTCAGTAGTGTTAAAATAAAGAATACAATTTACAATGTTTCATAAGGGCATGCTGATTACCCAATCAGTATGCTTTTATTTTATAATTCACGTGTAAAAGCAAATAGAATTCCGCATAATTAATGATCTTTGTTGAAAATCAAAATTATGCGTTGCTTCTTCTCTTTCTTTTTACTTTGTACTGCCGTTATGGTTGGTAATACCCAGGTGTCTTTGCTTCATTGTGGCAAATTGATCGATGTTGAAGAAGGAAAGGTACTTGAAAAAATGACCATTGTGGTCAATGGCAATACTATTGAAAAAGTAGTTTCTGGTTACCAAACTCCCAAGGCGGGAGAACAGATCATAGATCTTAAAACCATGACCGTAATGCCGGGCTGGATGGATATGCATGTACATATAGAACATGAAAGTGGGCCCAGGAGATACGAAGAGGCATTTCGGGAAAATGAATCTTACGTTGCATTGAAAGCAACTCAATATTGTACAAGAACCCTCAGTGCTGGGTTTACAACTGTGAGAGACCTGGGAGGTTCAGGAGTTAATGTTTCTTTGAGAGAGGCTATTAAAAATGGCTTTATCGACGGACCCAGAATTTACACTTGTGAAAAATCTTTAGCCACTACAGGAGGGCACGCTGATCCAACCAATGGTGTAAGAGACAATCTAAAAGGAGATCCCGGACCAAAAGAAGGCGTAATCAACAGCCCTGAGGAAGCGGCCAAAGCGGTTCGTCAGCGTTATAAAAATGGAGCAGATTGTATCAAAATAACCAGCACCGGGGGCGTATTGAGTGTGGCTTCTGATGGTTCTGGTCCTCAATTTACTACAGACGAGGTAGCCGCAGTGGTAAAAGCCGCCAATGACTATGGCTTTGTTACTGCCGCTCACGCTCATGGAGCCGAAGGAATGAAAAGAGCTGTATTGGGGGGTATTCACAGCATCGAGCATGGTACTTTTATGGATGAAGAAATCATGAATCTGATGAAAGAAAAAGGTACCTATTATGTGCCCACCATCGCTGCCGGTAAGTTTGTGGCTGAAAAAGCCAAAATTCCGGGATTTTATCCTGCCATCATTGTGCCCAAGGCTTTAAAAGTAGGTCCTCAGATCCAAAAGACTTTTGAAGCAGCCTATAAGGCAGGGGTTAAAATTGCTTTTGGCACAGACTCCGGGGTGAGTATCCACGGTGAAAATGCAAAGGAGTTTATTTTTATGACCGAAGCCGGTATGCCGGCAATGGAGGCCATCAGGGCAGCCACTAAAAATGCGGCCAGCTTATTGCGCATTTACGACAAGGTAGGCAGCCTCACGGCAGGAAAATGGGCCGACATTATAGCTACACGCGAAGACCCTACCCAAAACATCCAAACTGTTTTAGAGGTGCCCTTTGTGATGAAAGACGGAAAAGTTTTTAAGCAATAATTGAATGCCTTCGCTTGCCCCTTTTCGCATCTACGCGGTTTCACTGGTTTTTATTGGGGCTCTTTATTTTTTATTGTTCTATGCCGGGCAGCAGGATTTTTCTTACATAGTAGTCGGGTATAGTATCTCTTTTCTGGCATCGGCTTTTTTATCCTTTTACTTACCACCAGGTGTACGCATTTCCAGCTTTTTAGTGGTATTGTCCACCATAATGGCGGTGTTTTCCTTTCCAGCTTTGTCAGACGATGTTTACCGATTTTTATGGGACGGCCACCTCATTTCAGATGGCATCGACCCCCTCAGGTTTACCCCTGCTGAATTACAAGCCGGATTATCATATGAACCTTATACCAGTCTTTATACCAAGCTCAACTCAAAAAACTACCACACGGTTTATCCTCCGGTAGGACAGTTAATTTTTATACTGTCCATTCTGGCTGGAAAATGGGGCCTGCCTGCGGTGGTTGTCATGAAAGCCATTTATGCCACCATTCATTTGTTGGGATTGGCAGCCATTACCCAATGCCTGAAAGTGGAGCACCGCAGCCGGGTACTTACTTTTTATGGTTTGAATCCTTTGGTTATCACAGAAGGCATAGGCAATCTCCACGCAGAAGTGGTGATGGTGGGTTTTTTGTTTGGGGCTTTTTGGTGGTATAAAAAAAATAAAAACGTGGGGTCTGCTTTGTGTTTTGCCCTGGCGGTTGCTGCCAAACTTTTGCCCTTAATGTTTTTGCCCCTGCTTTGGAGGTTGAGCAAAGACAAAGGAAAATGGATGGCGTATGTTGTGTTTTTTATTGGGCTCATTTTTATTCCCTTCTTTTGGATGTTTTACGCCGGGGGATTTGTTGACAGCCTGGATCTGTATTTCCGAAAATTTGAATTTAATGCAGGTCTATACTATGTCTTAAGATGGGTGGGCAGGGCAATAACAGGTTACAATCTCATCCAATGGTTGGGCCCTTTGTTGGCTTTACTGGCGCTGGGTGCTATCCTAAAGGTGTCTTTGAAATCGCGATGGTTGGTTGTGCGCGGTACTTCTGTGGCAGAGTTGGGCTTAGTTATTGTATTATTATATCTTTTTTCACTAACAACCCTGCATCCATGGTACCTCATCTTACCATTGGCAGTAAGTGCTTTCACCCAATTTCGCTTTTTATGGATTTGGTCTTATCTGATTACCTGGACCTACATTTTTTATGATGGGGGTCAAAACAGTGAAAATTATGGGGTAATTGCACTGGAATACAGCCTTGTCTTGATACTGATTTGGTGGGAATGGCGGATTTATAAAACAAAAAAGAGCAACCCGGAAACCGAATCGCCCTTTTTGATTTGAGAACGGGTAGATTAGAATTTGTAACCTACTCCGATGTTGATGGCATTGTTTTTCCAGGATTCATCATCAGTTCCATCATTTACCAGGTTAGAAAGCCCTAATACATATCGCACATCTACTGAAATGTTTTTATTGATGTTTACTCCAGCACCAAATTGAGCACCGAAGTCTGGATTTTTTATTTGTTCATCTCCGCTACCATATTCTGTTTCTTCGGTTTCGCAGTCGCCACCATCAACGCAGGTTTCTGCTTTTGCTTTGCCGATTCCCAAACCTAAATAGAGTGCTGCCTGAACAACCAATTATTAACTAAATAAATAAAAATTACTACAATAATTTGCAAATTTGTTTCCTTTCTTCATTCTAACGGCATATTGTCCTAATTCGACATTGCAATTGTGCCTCTTCCTATGTTAATATACAGTTCTATTGAATTTGATTTTTCTAAATAATTATTAATAATCATCAGTTTTTGACTTATTCATTAAAAGGTAAAGGGTTCATTGAGGCATATCGGTTTGCTTAGGTGAAAAACAAACAATAAATAGCCAGTACGTTCACTATATTGTCTAAAGAAGTCAGTTAGGATTTTAAAAATTATATTAGAAAAAAAACTTCAACCCAACTTGAGTTTCAAATTCACTCCAACTAACATCTAATTCATTTTCATTTTCTGTAAGGTTTCCAAAATCGGGTCCAATTGTCATAAATGCGCCAATCTTTTTATTTACTATGTAGTGAATTCCAGTTCGCAATCCATATCCAATTCCAGAAAAAATAAATTCGCCGTTAATTTCATCGTCTTCTTTAAGCGAATTATATCCTAATCCGGCACCAATTGAAATGTAAAATTCATTAGCCATCAATATAAAGTAATCAACTTGTGGACCAATAAAAAAACCAGATGTTCTATTATCATCTCCATCAATATCAGTGTTTTGGGAATTGTAACTTAACGCTAAACCTACCGAAAGGTTATTAATTATAAAATAATCAGATCTTAATCCTAATTTAAATCTTGTTGTTTTTAGTTCAATACCAAAATCTGTGATTTTTTGATTGGAACTTGAAAAATCTAAAGAAGGACCAATTGAAAAAGTTCCCTTTTCAATTTGACTTTGTGCCTTCATATGGCAAAAGGTGCAAATAGAAAAGGTTAATCCAAAATTAAAGAAAATTGTTTTTAATTTCATTATTCAGTATTTAATTAATTAAAAAAAATATTTTGCACTATTTTGTTCTATCAATGTATTTATTTTAATGTCAAACTAGCCTGGGTACTTAGTTATATCTCATGGTAATATTCGACTCAATATTACTTTCTAAAAAAGTGGCTTCAAATTTTGTGCTCTGATAGGCAAAGTTGATTTACGGTTGGATAGTTAGAATTCAACTTTGGATTTGATAAAATACATCACGGAAAACTCGGGGCTCATTTTAGATTCCACAATATTGTCTCCGCAGATAAAGACGATGGCAAAATTGGCTCAGATCCTAAAACCGACTTGATCAATAACAGGAGTAAATAACAGATGTGCAGTAAAAAATTTTGTGAAAAGCTTTTTCATGTCTAGTATTTCGATGGTTATTAAATGCAAATATTCGGTAATATGTAGTTCAGTTTAAAAAAAACCCCAGTATGACTACCGGGGTAAAATCAAGAGAATTACAAAACTTATTCTTTAAAAATCAAAATGTGACTAGATTTGAATTTCAGTGCAATTTTAAATATAAAAATTGAATTTGGCACATTATTAACAAAAATATTGTGAATATTTTTTTCAGGACTAAATAAAATTTGGCGCTCCTCCCAAATCAACTTACCAGATATATCGTAAATTTTGAAATCTGCTTCCTCATTTTTATTGCCGGAATATCGAATGACCAAATTATCTTTTACCGGATTGGGCCCAATGGAAAATTCTTCTAATCCGGGTGATTGGGTGCCAGAAAATACCACCTTTTTTTCAAGGATACAGCCATCAGCATCGACAATAATAAAAGTGTAATCTCCGGCAACAGTAGTTGTGTATATACTGTCTTCCAGCGGATTGTCAAAAGTGTTGACAAAAATCTCGTACGGAGGCTCTCCTCCTCTTACCTTCAATGTGGTGTGATAACTCTGTGTACTAGTCTCATATTCAACCAAAATATCCTCAAGTAGCAATTCAGGAGGTCCAGCTATGGTTGTAGTATCCTGCCACCTACATTGGTCGCTATCCAATACAAACAAGGGATAGGTATTGGCTCCTAAGTCTGTAAAAAGTGGTGATAAACTGAAGTGTTGACCATCAATTGAGTAAAAATAGGGTGGCTTTCCTCCTCCTGTTGTAAATTCAATGGTTGCTGTTTTATCGCCAAAACAGGCAATTTCGGTTTGGGAAAAACCGGCTTCAAGCAAAGCAGGTTGTACTAAGGTCATGGAATCAAAAGTGGTGCATCCCAGTGCATCAATAACATCAAATTGATAAAAACCTGCCTTCAATCCCGACACGACAGCAGTGGTGACCGGGCTTCCATTAACAGTAACCTGGACTGGTGCTACACCTCCTGCCAGAGTAATAAATATTGCCCCGGAAGAATCTCCAAAACAACGTATGCCTGATACCTTTGTAAGGTTTATCTCAATCGGAAAGGCAGCTGTAATTTCAAAGTTTTGACTAATGGTGCATCCAAGGCTGTCAGTTAACACCGCAGTATAGAGCCCGGCTGGCAAACTATCCGCTGTCATGGATGGAAAATAAGAAACTCCATTTATGCTAAGGTTGTATACCTGATTGTTAAATGGGCTGCCAGCGGAAGCATAAAAATCAACTGATCCTCCATCGCCAAAACACAGCGGTTGATGAACATTAAAACTATCAATCATAATAGGCGGTGGGGGTAGTACTAAGACAAATACCATCACACTATCTTCTATGGCATCTTTAACCACTACATAATATTCACCTGGACTTATCTGGAAAAATTCTCCTGTGTTATTGGTTTCTGATCTGAATTTAAAACTATAAGGTGGTATGCCACCAGCAGCCGACACTTTTACATAGCCGGAAGGATCATTGTAACAAGAGGGCACAAAAATGGAATCAATTTCTGCCGATAAAGCAGCAGTGTTGCACTGAACTTCTCCTGATGCCATCAAAGAATTTCTGATTCCCATTAAGATGTTGCGCATATGGTTGGCTTGCATGGCCGAGAAGGCATTCATACAATTATCGTCGGTATAGTCCATGTAATTCATAAACATGTCACCTGCATTATCGCAGCTTGGACTAGGGTGGACCGGGCAACCATAGTTTTCATCGTCTTGAAGTGGAGTATCGCTAAAACCGTCATCATTGGTGCATCCGGAACCTCTCCATACATGTTGTAACCCTAAAAAGTGTCCTATCTCATGAGTAGCTGTTCTGCCTAGGTTGTAGGGTTCTTCTGCACCAAAGCCAGGACCACCGAAGGCAATGGTGTTGATTACCACCCCATCCAGGGTCGAGTTGGGCAGCCCATTGAGCGAGGGTATGTAAGCGTAACCCAGGTCTTCTATTTCTGCAACCCAAATGTTGAGATATTCGGTTCTGGGCCAGCGGGTTTCTGCCTTGATGTCAAATTCTTCTTCATCAAAATTGGCTGTGCTGGGGTAGCGGGTAATGCCATCGGTAGGGTTGCCATCCGGATCAAGGCCGGCCATACAAAACTGAATCATCGGATTGCCGGTAGTAAATACAAGCGGTGTATTAATGGTGTCTACATTTTTGCGGGAAAAATCGAGGTTGATGGCGTTGATTTGAGAAAGGATCCTGTTTTTTGACAGGTTGGTTCCCTGGCCGACACCATGATTAGGTTGGTGAACAATGATTACATGTACCGGTATATATAGGGTATTACCAGAAAGTAAGTGCCTGTTGGCCATTCTTTGTTCAGCCATCCCAGGTTGGAGCAATCTTTCGATTTCTTCTAATAAACCAGGCTGAAGGGAAGACATGCTTTCCATTTTTTCTTCCTGACCACATCTGTGATGGGTTTGGGCCAATAGAGGAGTCAGGCAGGCCATTAGGGCCAGGAGCAGGTAGGTTTTCAATTTTTTATCAATTTACTTGTAATCCAAATGTACAACCTATTTGTTGACTACAAAAGTCCGGGAAACCATGAAGTGATGGTAAAGATGAATTTTAACAAATTTTATTTCAGAATCTGCCCAAATATGAGGAAGAGAGCCAAAGGAATGATGGAAAACCAAAACATTACCCAATAAAATTTTCTTCCAATTCTTGAATTGTCGAGCCTGTCCGCGATGAGGGATATGATAAGAACAGCACCGAAAATAGGGCTAAGAACGGCTGTAAGCAATTTTGCAATATAGGGTTGAAGGATCCAAAATAGGGTAAAAAAGATGCCCTCCAAAAGAACCCATTCTATGACAGTCATTTGTTTAATTCTTTCCCACATCTTTTAATCAGCTAAAATTGATGGACCAAAGGTAAGGTTTCACCGCGACAGCCACTATTGCTATTCTGCTGTCTTGCTGATTTTTTAGATAAAATGGGCTTTATAGTGAACCAAATTTAAAAGTTGTTGCGTTTAGCCTATGATGAAAGTTTTGACTACATGGTTATTGGTTGGACTGTTGATAGGCAGTGTTGAGCTTTACGGGCAAAATCGGGCTCAACTCATAAAAGAAGCTGATTCTACTTATCAAAGCAACATACTAAAGACAAGGATCAATGGTGTTTACATACCCAAAGACCTCGACGATGCTTTTGCAGAATTAGACAGATTATCGCCTCCGGAGGCCCTGGACAAGATAAGGGTAGAAGATGAGACATTTGTTGCACAGAAACTTCATTATGGACTGGGTCGGTGGATGGCATACAACTGGAACTTCGATGAGGGCTCACGGTTTTCTCATTATTTAAAGGGTCTTGGCTTGTTTTATAGCGCTGAAATGATAGATTTTGTGCTGATTTCATATCATCGCTACCTCAATAAAAAACCTCAAGACCTCGAAGTCAGGGTAAAACAATACGTAGAAAAGCGCAAAAAAAAGAGCTAATTATTATCACTTCTTAGGCTTGTCAAAATGAGCAAAACGGATTTTTCTTCCTTTTTCATTTTCTAGCCATTAATTACTCCTTATTTTAATTGAGGAACATCAACACAGGGTTTCGTAGGTGCCAGCTATGCTTGTAGTCATTTGACTACGCATTTGTATGGATAAAATCCTTAGAATCGGATAATTTAATACCTTTGCCCAACTTTAAATCCGAAAATCCATACAATTTATATAAATTACTATCTTTGTGTGTTTTATATATTTTACAAAAGTTTAACGTAAAATTTTAGCCTTCCTAATTTAGCTAAATGGCAAAAAAATTATTGATCGTAGAGTCGCCTGCCAAGGCAAAAACGATAGAAAAATACCTCGGAGATGAATTTTTTGTGAAATCCAGCTTCGGTCACGTTCGCGACCTTGACAAGGGAAACAAAGGAGTTTTGATCGACAAAAACTTTGAGCCCAGCTACATCGTTTCACCGGAAAAGACCAAGGTTGTTAAAGAACTCAGAGAATCCAGCAAAAAGGCTTCAGAAGTATGGCTGGCAACGGATGAAGACCGGGAAGGAGAAGCCATTTCATGGCACCTCTGCGAGGTTTTAGACCTTGATCCCCGGCACACCAAAAGAATTGTTTTCAGTGAAATCACCAAACCGGCTATTCAAAAAGCAGTAACAGAGCCTCGCACAGTAGACCTGGATCTGGTCAATGCCCAGCAAGCCAGGAGGGTTTTGGATCGTTTGGTTGGTTTTGAACTCAGCGAAGTATTGTGGCGCAAGGTAAAAGGCA
>JAGNSQ010000229.1 GCA_017987975.1 Saprospiraceae bacterium | reverse complement strand
ATTTTATTGGCACAACTGATGATCAGGATCTGGTTTTTAAAAGAAATAATATAAAGGCCGGAGCATTAAATTTTAATTTAAGCAATACTTCCTTTGGGATATATGCGCTTAACAGCATTACCTCTGGATCGGGTAATTCAGCTTTTGGCAGGTCTGTTTTGGAAGGCAATCAAACCGGGGTTGGTAATTGTGGGTTTGGGGCTCAGGTTTTATTCTCCAATAATTCTGGTTCCTATAATTGTTCGTTTGGTGATTCTGCTATGTTGCTAAATGTTTCAGGTGGAGACAATGTTGCCATTGGTACTTCTACACTCGGATACAATGCTGCCGGCAACGGTGGAATTGCAATCGGATCTTGGGCTTTGCATCATGCAAATAATTCAATTGTTCCCTTTACAAATACCAATATCGCAATTGGTGCTTGGGCGCTTGCGGGTTCTCCAACTCCTGCCAATAACACCGGGCTTTCCAACAATGTTTTAGGCTATTTTTCTATGCGCAACAATTCAACAGGAAGTCGCAATAGTACTCTTGGGACAGAAACCTTGATTAACAATACCACTGGCTCTGCCAACGTTGCCATAGGATTCAGATCGCTTTTCAATAATACCAACAAATCAGACCTAATCGCCATTGGAGATAGCACTTTGTACAATAATGGAGTCGGGGCCTCTCTTGCCAATGATGCAACAGGCAACACGGCAGTGGGTAGCAATTCGCTAAAAGCAAATACCATTGGCTGGTGGAATACAGCGTTGGGTAGCAAGAGTCTTTATAAAAATACATCCGGTGTCTTTAATACCGCTGTGGGTTATAACGCCCTCTATAGCAATGTAGTGGGGGCCTCCAATGCAGCCTTTGGTTCAGAAACGCTAAAAAACAATAATGGTAGTGCCAACGCTGCCTTTGGAGTTCAGGCTCTATCAAACAATACAACAGGTGAGTCTAATACCGCAATGGGATGGCGAGCAGGTATCAACAATCTTTCTGGTGAAAAAAATGTATTTATTGGTACATCAGCCGGTTTTTTTAATACCATCAATTCAGAATTGGTAGCCGTGGGTGACAGTGCTTTATACAACAATGGTTTTGGTGCTTCTTCAGTATCTACTGGATCTGCGAATACAGCCGTAGGTGGCAGAGCGTTAAAATCAAATACAACAGGAAAAAGCAATACGGCATTAGGCTACAAATCATTATACGGTAACCTAAGTGGTGAAAGAAATACTGCTGTTGGACAAGGTGCTTTGAGAGATAATCAAACAGGAAATGGAAATGTTGCCTTTGGGTCCGAAGCATTAGCAAAAAATTTATCTAGTGGAAATTGTGCCTTTGGCAATAACTCTTTACTTTCTAATACCTTGGGCTACAGTAACATAGCCATAGGATACAACTCATTATACTTAAATAAGACCCATACCAACAATATTGCTATTGGCGATTCTTCTTTGTTTTTTAATGGCTTTGAGGCTACTTTAGCTAGTGAAGCTTCATTTAACACCGCCCTTGGAAATTCATCATTAGTTTCTAATTCGACCGGATATAATAATACGTGTGTTGGTTTTTGGACTTTAAAAAGTAACACATCTGGTGCTTCAAATACCGCAGTGGGTTTGAAGGCCGGTTTATACAATACAATCGGAAATAACAATGTATTTATGGGTTCTGGTGCTGGCTACCATAATGTTTCTGGAAGCGGAAATGTTTTTTTGGGTAACGATGCAGGCCGCTTTGAATCCGGAAGTGGTAAGTTGTACATAAGCAATTACTCCTGTGACAGCAATGCTGCTTTGGTTTATGGAGAATTTGATCTTATTCCCCAAAACCAAAAACTACAAATCAATGGTAAAATACTCAGCAACGTTCCCGCAGGTCAAACAGGTCTTGACCTTGCCTCAGCAGATGCTTATGCAGAGATGCGGGTAATCAGAAACACCCTTAATGGTACCGATAATAATCTTTATTTGGGTTTCAACGGCCCAACGACCAGCTCTGTCCAACTGTTTTCTGGTGGCCTTACGCCTGTGGGTTGGATCAAAGACAATATGGCGGGCATTGGCAAATCGCCTCTTCCCGGAAATGCAAATAGTCGCCTTCAGATCAAAGAGGTGGGTGTTCAAAATGGTCTGGGCATTGAATCCGCTTCTTCAAGTAGTCACTGGGATTTTGATGTGGAAGAAGGAAGTGGTCATCACCTCGATCTTTTTTATAATGCTAATTACAAAGGAGGGTTCTCATCTGTAGATGGTGCCTATATCATGGCCAGTGATCGAAGACTGAAAAAAGACATCGTTCCACACATAGCTGTGTCGGATAAACTCAACCAACTACAGACCTATCAATACCACTATCTCGACAATAGCAGTGACAGCCCGCTTAGCTCTGGTTTTATGGCACAGGATGTCCAAAAAGTCTTCCCGGAAGCTGTCAGCGAATTCACCACCAAAACCGGCGAAACCCTACTGGGCATCAATTATCAATTTTTTACAGTCTTAGCCATCAAGGCGCTGCAGGAACAACAGCTAACAGTCGAAAATCAAAATCTGAAAGTAGAAAACCTGGAAGATGAAATGGAAATAGAAAAATCAAAGGTGAAAAACCTGGAAGAAAAAATGGCGGCCCTGGAAGAAAAGCTGAATAAAATTTTGGAACAGAAATAATAAATGACCCTCTTTCAAAATCTACCCTAGCTCAGCCTCCTCTCCTTCCATTTATATTTTCCAGGAAAAAGAGCGTGCCAGGCAGAATATAAAATTATATACAGGTATGTTATTTGGCCTTGTATGAAAAACCGGAGCGCCGGGCGGTTGTTTTGCCAGCCGGTGGCCTTCCACAATGCAATAAAATCAACCACCCATTTGGTGCTTAGTATTATCATAGCACTCATACCTGCTTTTGGTAAAAACGGGGCTATAAGCAATATCAACAACAAGGATATGTTCGTAAAAGCAACCATTGCCTGTACCATCCAAATGGCCGTACCGGCATAAGCCCTGGTCTTGGTTGCCCACCGCTTGCGCTGCTCAAGGAGTTGCCCCCATCCTAGCTGAGGGAGTGTGGTGACGATGGCCTCTTGATCTGC
>JAGNSQ010000102.1 GCA_017987975.1 Saprospiraceae bacterium | reverse complement strand
GGACTAAGCTTGAAGCAAGGGATTGTGTACTTTTGCGCTTTTTATGGAAAATCATGGGTAGAATAGAAGAAATCAAGCGTAGACGGACATTTGGGATTGTATCACACCCGGATGCCGGAAAAACCACATTGACAGAAAAACTGCTGTTGTTTGGTGGTGCCATCCAGATTGCCGGTGCTGTGAAGTCGAATAAAATTAAAAAGCACGCTACCTCCGATTTTATGGAAATCGAGCGACAAAGAGGTATCTCTGTAGCCACTTCAGTGATGGCATTTGAATACAGAGATCGCCAAATCAACATCCTCGACACGCCCGGCCACAAAGATTTTGCTGAAGATACCTATCGCACTTTGTCGGCAGTGGATAGTGTGATTGTGGTTATTGACGTAGCCAAAGGGGTAGAGGAACAAACAGAAAAACTGGTGGAGGTATGTAGAATGCGCAATACACCCATCATCGTTTTTATCAATAAATTGGACCGGGAAGGAAAAGATGCTTTCGACCTGCTGGATGAAATTGAAGAAAAATTAAAAATCAAGGTGATTCCCCTGTCATGGCCTATTGGCATGGGGCAGTTGTTTCAAGGTGTGTACAATTTGTATGAGAAAAAACTTATGCTTTTTAGTCCTCATGGCAAACAAATGGAAGAGGATGTGATCAGCATTGATGATGTTAATGATCCCAGATTGAAAGGGCATGTGGGTGAGAAAGCGGCAAAAGAGTTAAGAGACGACCTGGAAGTAGTTACTTCAGTTTATCCTGAATTCAATAAAGACATGTATCTCTCAGGAGAGAAATCACCCGTCTTTTTTGGAAGCGCCATCAACAATTTTGGTGTAAAAGAGCTGTTGGATTGTTTTGTAGAAGTAGCTCCCTTTCCTTTATCACGTGAAGCAGAAGAGAGAAAGGTGGATCCGTTTGAGGATAAGTTTTCAGGATTTATATTTAAGATTCACGCCAATATGGATCCCAAACACAGAGATCGCATTGCTTTCATGAGAATCTGCAGCGGTACTTTTTTGAGAAATACCAATTACTATCATGTAAGGCAAGAAAGGAGCCTCAAATTTTCGAACCCTACTGCCTTTATGGCTGCCAAAAAAGAGGTCATTGACGAAGCCTATCCGGGTGATATTATTGGCTTGTACGATTCTGGTAATTTTAAAATTGGTGATACCCTTTCTGAAGGTGAAAGCTTGCATTTTAAGGGCATTCCCAGTTTTTCTCCGGAACAATTTAGATATGTCAACAATACGGATCCTTTAAAAACCAAACAGCTCAACAAGGGATTAGACCAGCTGATGGACGAAGGTGTGGCCCAGCTTTTCACTCGCCAGGATGGGGGTAGAAAAATCATAGGCACGGTAGGTGCGCTTCAGTTTGAAGTAATTCAATATCGTTTGCTGCATGAATATGGCGCCTCCTGTGGATACGAACCGGTCAACCTGCACAAAGCCTGTTGGATCAGTTGTAACGACAACAAAGCATTGGAGGAATTTAAACAAAGACGTCGCCGAGACCTGGCAACCGATATTGATGGCAATCTGGTCTTTCTTGCGGAGTCTGCCTGGTCGCTTAAGGTAGCTCAGGAAAACCATCCGGATGTTCAATTTCATTTTACATCTGAAGTAACCAGAGGGTGATCCAACTGATTACGGAAGGCATCGGTTATGGTCTTTTTCTGGCCATCCTGGTAGGGCCTATTTTTATGAGTCTGGTAGATACCAGCATTCAATTTGGTAAAAGATCCGGCCTGGTTTTAGCATCAGGTATTTGGGCCAGTGATTTCATCATAGTAACCGTGCTTTTTTTATTTGCTGATGTGCGTCAAAATAAAATTTCCGATGCATGGGCAAGCGGACTGGCAGTTGTGGCAACCCTTCTCTTTATTGGCATCGGTATTGGCAGGCTTATCAGATGGAAAAAAACAGTGGCCAAAGATACCAGCTATAATCCTCGAAAAGCCAACCTTTTTTTGAAAGGGGTGGCCGTCAATACCATCAATCCATTCACATTGATTTTTTGGACTACCCTGATGGCAGGGCAAACGATAATAAGACAGGCTGAATGGAAAAGCCTGGTCTTGTTCTTTGGCGTTTTGCTGGCCACCATTGTGGGTACCGATACCCTCAAAGTGATAATGGCGGGTAAACTTGGCTCCATTCTCCATTCCAGGCACCTCAGAGTACTAAACCTGATTACCGGTTTTATATTTATCGGCTCAGGACTGTACATAGCAATCAGATTTTTCTACCTCGATTAAACCTTCGGAGGTGACGGATTTGTTGTAAATAAGATAATGTTGTAACATTGTAAAAATATCAGTTTTGGCAGAAATTACAGTAAAGGGCATGAATGGTGAAGTACATGCCGACCCCCTCACCAGATCTCTGTATGCAACCGATGCATCGCTGTACCAAATTCAGCCCGATGTGGTGGTTATTCCTAAAAATGAAGCTGACGTACGCCTGGCCATTCTTGAGGCAAAAAAACAAAACTTGCCCATTTTGGCCAGAGGTTCCGGGACCAGTCTGGCTGGACAGACAGTAAACAAAGGTATGGTGCTGGACTTCACCAAATATTTTAACCACATCATAGAAATTGACGAAAAGCAAGGATGGGCCAGGGTTCAGCCAGGTGTAACACGAGATCAACTCAACAGAGCCGTTGGTAGCATGGGCCTTCATTTTGCACCCGATCCGGCAACTTCAAGCAGAGCTAGTTTTGGTGGTATGATTGCCAATAATAGCTCTGGCACCAAAAGTGTACTTTATGGTAAAACCAGTGATCATGTGCTATCATTACACATCATGCTTACCAACGGAGAAATCATGGAGCTAACCACCTTGAACATCGATGAATACGAGCTCAAATGTGCAGGCAACACTACCGAAGCAGCCATCTATCAAGGAGTGAGAAAAATTGTTTTTGACAATGTAGAGGAGATTAAAAACAGGTATCCCAAAGTAATGCGCAGAGTTGGAGGTTACGCATTGGATGCCTTTTTAGAAAATGACCAATGGAACCTTTCCTCTCTGATTTTGGGCAGCGAGGGAACCCTCGGAGTAATACTTGAGGCTAAGGTAAAATTAACCCCTCTGCCAAAGTGCCAAAACATGGTCATTGTTCATTACAATGACAGGCTACAAAGCATAGCTTCTGTCAAAGAAATGATTCCACTTGGGCCTGCCGCTATAGAAATGCTTGATTTTCATGTATTGCGCAACAGTAAGTCCAATGCCATCACAAAAAAATATTACGAAGCCCTGATTGAGGGTGATCCCGAAGCGGTGATGACCGTAGAATTTTATGGAGATAGCCAGGATGAGATTGCCCACAAAGCACAACAACTTTGTGCCTATTTGCAAACAGTACCCTCAGCCTATGCGTTTCCGGTAACCCATGATATGAAAAAAATCAATGACGCCTTGTCATTGCGTAAAGATGGCCTGGGACTCATCATGGGAAAGCCCGGCATTCGCAAACCATTGCCATTTATTGAAGATGCAGCCATCCCCTTAGAAAACCTGGCCGCTTATATTGAAGAATTGGAAAAACTATGTTTAGACCATGGTTCAGAAATTGTTTTGTATGCGCATGCAAGTGTGGGTGTATTACACGTGCGTCCCACCATCGACCTCACGGTGCAGCAAGATATTGATAAAATGAAAGAAATTTCAGATCGCTGTTTTGATCTGGTGGTTAAGTACGGCGGTGCTTTTAGCGGAGAACATGGTGATGGTAGAAACAGAAGCCCCAAGTTGCAAGAATTTTATGGGGATGTAATTTACCAGGCTTTTAAAGACATTAAAAAATTATTTGACCCTACTTCTTTGCTCAACCCCGGCATTATAGTTGATGCAGAGGACATGCGAAAAAATCTTCGCTACCATCATGGTTATAAAGATCAGAAATATCCTTTTGTTTACAAGTACAGAGAAGGTGGCGATTTTGCAGATATTGTTCACAACTGTAGTGGGGTAGGAGCCTGTCGCAATACCGAAGGTGGTACCATGTGCCCTTCATTTAGGGCTACCGGTGAAGAAAAAGACAGCACCCGTGGCAGGGCCAACGCCCTTCGGCTCGCCATGAGTGGGCAATTGCATTTTCATGACCTTACCCATGACGATGTCATCAAAACATTGGACCTCTGCCTTTCCTGCAAGGCTTGTAAAAATGAATGTCCATCCAATGTGGATATGTCAAAATTAAAATCTGAAGTTCTTCAACTCCGTTACGATCAAAAAGGCATTCCACTTCATGCCCGTCTGGTAAGGTACTCTCCTGTTTTGTCGCGCCTATTTAGTGGCTGGCCTGCTCCTTTTGTCAATGGCCTCCTGGCTACAAAGGCAATGAAATGGATAAGTGAAAAATTATTAGGAGTTGATGGCAAAAGAATGCTACCGGCTTATGCAAATAAAAAATTAACCGGTTCAATTGTTAAGCCAAATAATGGCAACAAGCCCAGAGTAGTTTTATTTGCTGATACCTATATACAATGCCACGACACTGCATTGGGAGCCCACGCGGCTAAGGTTTTGGAGCAATGTGGTTTTGAAGTCATTCTGTCAGATGCGGGCTGTTGCCAAAGGCCTTTGATCTCCAATGGCTTTTTGAAAGAGGCAAAAAAGGGCTTGGGCGAGCTGGCTGCAAAGTTACTTCCCTACATTGATGAAGGATACCCGATTCTAACGGTAGAGCCATCCTGCCACACTGCACTGACCGACGATCTGGCAGATTTGTTGGAGGATAAAGTTCTGGCTTTAAGAATTAAATCTGCCATCCAGCCCATCGAACAATTTTTGGTAACTTCATGGAAGTCGGGTCAATTGAAAGGTAAATTTAAAGCAAACGCTGAAGAGATATTGTTGCACGGTCATTGTCATCAAAAGGCAAGTTATGGTACAACCAGCGCGCTTGAATTGCTTACTCTGGCCGGAGCCAATGCCAAAGAAGCAGCAACAGGGTGCTGTGGAATGGCTGGTGCCTTTGGTTATGAGGCACATCATTTTGATCTTTCCAAAAAAATATTTGACCAAAAATTGGGACCGGCTCTAAAAGCAGCAGGGCAATCATTGGCAGTAGCCAATGGCTTTAGTTGCAGACACCAGATCAAGGATTTTGCAGACAGGCAGGCAGTGCACGTGATTTCTGCCATTGAATTTCTGCCCGAGTAAGGATTATTATTTACCTTTGACTGGCACATGCAGTCTAACTTAGATTCTTATAAAATTTTAGGTGTTGACCCCGGCACCAATATCTTGGGTTACGCCATTCTTGAGATTACCGGTAAACAGGTAAAAATCATCACTTTTGGTGTGATCAAACTTTTTAAAGAGGAAGACCAGGCCCAAAAGTTAAAGGAAATTTTTCTTCAGGTCCAGGAAATCATTGAGAGTTATTTGCCCAGGTACCTCGCTATCGAAGCTCCTTTTTACGGTAAAAACGTGCAATCCATGCTCAAGTTGGGAAGGGCCCAGGGAGTAGCCATTGCTGCGGGCATCACCATGGGTTTGGAAGTCAGTGAGTATTCACCTAAAAGGATTAAACAAGCGGTAACAGGCAATGGTAACGCCTCAAAGGAGCAAGTCAGCGCCATGCTTGAACACATACTTAAAGTAAAAATTCAAGCCCAATACAACGATGCTACCGATGCCCTGGCAACGGCTTATTGTCATTTCAACCAAATAGGAGGCGGTTTAGGCCCAAAAGAAAAAGTATCGGGATGGAAAGCCTTTATGACTGCCAATCCAGATAGGGTCAAAAAAACAGGACCGAAATGAAACCAAAAATTCTAATTACCGACAAAGTTCACCCATTACTTCCTCAAGGGTTGGAAAAACTGGGCTTCGATGTACAATATGATACTTCTGTTGAAATGGATGTATTGCCGGGAATGCTGGATCAGTTTACCGGTATAATTATCAACAGTAAGATCCGAATGACCCCTGATATTATAGACAGAGGCACAAAACTCCAATTTATTGGAAGATTGGGGTCCGGCATGGAAATCATTGATGTGCCCTATGCCACTTCAAAAGGTATTGCCTGCCTGAATTCGCCTGAGGGCAACAGAGATGCGGTAGCAGAACACGCCATTGGCATGCTCCTAGCTTTCAATAATCATCTTTTAAATGCTGATGCAGAGGTAAGAAGGAAAGAATGGAACAGGGAAGCCAATAGAGGAGGAGAAATCAAAGGTAAGACATTGGGCATCATAGGTTTGGGAAATACAGGAAGCAGTGTTGCAAAAAAAATGTCGTCTTGGGAACTAAATATTATTTCATACGATAAATACAGGCCAAATTCTGATCAGGAACTGCCCTTTGTCCAAAGAGTGAATTTGGAAGACATTTTAAATCAGGCAGATATCATTACTTTGCACTTACCATTGACAGCGGAAACCCGACACCTGGTAAACAGGTCGTTTTTTCAAAAGTGTAAAAAAAGTCCGGTTTTGATCAATACATCCAGAGGGGAAATAGTAAATACGTACGATTTATTAGAAGCCCTGGATAAGAATTGGATCAAAGGTGCTTGTCTGGATGTTTTTGAAAACGAAAAACCTGGCTTTTACTCAAGCTCAGAAGAGGAAATGTATTCCCGCTTATTTGAGCATAAAAACCTGATTGTCAGTCCTCATATTGCAGGGTGGACCCATGAATCACTTGAAAAAATAGCCTCGGTTTTATTGGAAAAAATCAAAAATGTCGTGTGTTAAGAAAAATTTAATTTTATGCTTTCACAGACAGGGTATTATTGCTATTATTGCAATCCGATTAAAATCAATGAATTGGAATTTTTTTATATCTAATACTTCAAGAATATGAATAAACTATTACTAACCTTCTGTTTGCTGCTCTTTGGCACACTAGCCATTGTTGCCCAAACCTCATTGGAGGGAAAGGTGAAGGATAAGGAGACTGGCGAGCCGGTACTTTTTGCCACAGTGGCCCTTTATAAGAATGGCGTGCTGACTACAGGAGTTGAAACCGACCTTGACGGTAACTATTTCTTTTCAGACATTCAGCCGGGAACTTATGATGTTGAAGCCAGCTATGTTGGCTATAAAACATCCAGAATCAATGGTGTTGTATGTAAAGCGGGTCAAAATACCCGGGTTAACATCGACATGATAGTGGAAGGGGTGTTGGTGGATGAAATTGTGGTGGTAGACTATAGGGTGCCACTCATTGAGGTGGATAATACTTCTCAGGGTGCAACCATCACATCAGATAAAATTGCGACACTTCCTCAAAAAAACATCAACGCCATTGTTGCGAATGCTGCCGGGGTTTCTTCTGCTGATGGTAGTCAACCATCATTGAGGGGATCTCGAAGCAACGAAACCGTATACTTTATTGACGGTATCCGTTCAAGGGGTACCATCCCTCAATCTGAAGTTGATCAGCTGCAATTGGTCAACGGGGGTATTGAGGCCAAATATGGTGACGTATCCGGAGGAGTAATATCACTTACTTCCAAAGGACCCAGCCAGTCATTTACCGGCGGTGTAGAGGTTGAAACTTCAGAAGCACTTGATGCCTTTGGCTACAACCTTTTAAGTGCCAACTTTTCAGGACCAATTCTGAAAAATAGTAAAAAACAAACCATCCTCGGCTTCAGATTTTCTGGCCAATACCTCAATGTAGACGACAACTCACCTTCAGCAGTTGGTGTTTCAAGAGCGCCATTGAGTGTTATCCAACAATTAGAAGCCAATCCGTTTTACAACTTGGGAACCTCACTACTGCCTTCTGCAGAAAGACTCAGATCAGCAGATGTGGGAGGTGTTTTAAAGGCTAGACCCAATGAAACCAACAAAAACCTCAACGTCACCGGTAAAATTGAGGCTAAAATATCTAACAATATAGATATGACACTCTCCGGTAACTACGAGGATGACAACGATCGTTTTACCCCAGGTTCAAGTAGTGTATCCAATTCAAGTAGCTCGTGGGCATTTTACAACTGGAACAACAATCCTTTTGCATTGGAGCAAAAAATGAGGGTCAATTTCCGTTTTCGCCACAAATTGGGCAGACAAGCCGGTCTTGACGATGCAGGTGGGGAAAAAGAAATGAACAATGCTCTGATCCGTAACCTAAGCTACACCATTTTGGCAGGTTATGAAAGGAGCAATACTTCTCAGGAAGATTACAGACACAAAGACAACTTCTTTAACTATGGATACATGGGGGTTTATCCTTCCACTTTCGAACCTGCAATTGGTTTTATCGATGATGGAAATGGCGGAGTACTCAGAACCCACCTGGGCTTTCAAAGGATAAGTGGTGATTTTGTACCCAATACCACCATCAACCCAGTATTGGCAATGTATCAAAATGCATCCAATGGCATTATGAGATCAGACAGGTCATCAGTTTGGTCTAACCTTTTTGCCAATGTGGGTCAGGTATATAATGTATATAGCAAAGGAGAAAATGAACTTTATACCTTCAACTTCAGCACAGGGTTTGACCTTGTACCGGGAAGCTCAGAAAAAGGTAGACACTCCATTCAGTTTGGTGTGATCTACGAACAAACGGTAGATAGAGGTTATGTATTAAGGCCCTATGAACTTTGGAGAAATGCTGACCTTTTAGTCAATAACCCATTGTCATTGGCTGAGGTAGATAAAACCGCGTTAAAGGAAATTAATGCACAAGGCGATTCAATTTTTTACCCAGTGTACGAAGAAGATTTGCAAAACAAATTTTTCTATAAGATCAGAGAAAAACTCAATGTTAACCTGAAAGATTTTGTCAACGTTCACTCTCTTTCTCCTGATCAACTATCCTTGGATATGTTTTCAGCTAAAGAGTTGGCTGACTTAAATATAGTAGACTACAGAGGTTATGATTACCTGGGAAATAAAACTACCGGTAACATCAGTTTTGAAGACTTTTTCTCAGAAAAAGACGCTGAAGGCAGAAGGACATTCCCGGTTTCTCCTTTCTCACCTATCTATGCAGCAGGTTATATTCAGGATAAATTTACTTATAAAGACATCATCTTCCGTTTGGGCCTTCGTGCAGATTATTACGATGCCAATACCAAAGTTTTCAAAGATCCATACGCCTTATATGAGATCGAGGATGCTGGATCTTATTTCGGAAGAAACCAGGAAAAAACACAGCCCGCTTCTGTAGCAGATGACTATAAAGTTTATGTGGCAGGTGCAGAATCTGACGAAATCATTGGTTACCGCAAAGGAGATCAATGGTACCAGCCCAATGGTACAGCAGTATCAGGAGGTAATGTGATTTTTAACGGAGGTGTAGTGTATCCTCGTTACGTAGACCGCGAAAACAGAGTTTTGGATATTCAGGATGTAAACTACAAACCAGAATATTCATTTGACGACTACAAACCACAGTTAAATTTGATGCCAAGGATGGCATTCTCCTTCCCAATATCTGACGGAGCCAACTTCTTTGCGCACTATGATGTATTGTACCAGAGGCCTCCATCTAACTCAGTATTGACAGCATTGGATTACTTTTACTTCAATAATGCCGGAAGCTCAGGGGTACAAAACAACCCTAACCTCCGCCCGGTTAGAACGGTAAGTTACGAAGCAGGATTCCAGCAAAAAGTTTCTCAGTTTGCAGCCATCAAAATGAGTGCATACTACAAAGAAAATAAAGACCTGATTCAAAGAAGGGTGTACACCAACGTACCGGCTCCTATCACTACCTATGAAACTTACGGAAACCTTGACTTTGGTACCACTAAAGGATTTAGCTTCCAGTTTGATAAAAGAAGGACCAACAACCTGGAATTCAATGCAACTTATACCCTTCAGTTTGCTGAAGGCTCTGGTTCAGATGCCAACTCTTCAGGAGGTATCAATACCAGGGGCATCTTAAGAAACCTGAACCCACTTTCATTTGACGAAAGACATAGGATCACAGCCAATATCGATTATCGATATGAATCAGGTAAGGCGTATGACGGCCCCAAAATTGCTGGTCTTGACGTTTTTGCCAATACAGGAATCAACTTAAACGTGATTGCGGTATCTGGTCAACCATTTACCAGAAACTCAAATCCGGCACCATTGGGTGGTAATGGTTTCCTTGGTTCCATCAATGGATCAAGACAGCCATGGACCTTCTCAATGGATATGAGAATTGACAAGTCATTTACCATCAACACCAGCAAAACAAGCAACAAAGGGGTAGAAGGCAATATTTACCTCAGGGTTCAAAATGTACTTGACGCCAGAAACGTCAGAGGTGTATTTGGCTATACAGGCGATCCTGAAAATGATGGATACTTGTTATCAGAATTTGGACAAGACAGAATTAGTGATATTCAGGCTTCCGGCAAAGACGTAGATGCTTTCCTGGATGCATATTCATGGAGACTAGTAAGTCCGGGCAATTATTTCTTCCCAAGGAGGATTTACCTCGGCGTAATCTTTAATTATTGATAAAAATTTAAAACCAATACAATGAAGAGTATTCGTTTTCAACTCATTTTATGTTTCTTTTTGGCTTCGGTGGTCCAGGTGATGGCCCACATCGGACCCAGAAATGGAAACAGGCCAGCTGGAACGACGGCTGAAAACAGGGCTGTATGTCGTCCGGGAATTACAGAATTGGACATGGACGTCAACAACGTACGTGCCCGATTGAGAACCGGTGGTGATGTATGGTGGGACGGAAGTCGGGGTCTATACGTAGTACCTAAACCAGCTGAAGGACAACCAGCCGTTTCCTCCATCTTTGCAGGTGGTGTATGGGTAGGCGGTAGAGACAAGGCCGGAAATATTAAATTGGCCGGGGTAACTTACCGAAGCCTTACTGATAATTTCGACTGGTTTCCTGGCCCATTGGATGCTGCTGGTCAAACCGACGAGCCCATTTGTAAAAACTGGGACAGATTTTTTTCTGTGGATGGAAATGCAGTAAGAAATCACATTGCAGCCTATGATGCGGTAATAGGTTCTGGTGGTCAATATAGTTGTGACAGCATACCGGTAGATGTTTTGTATTGGCCAGGCCAGGGCAATCCTTACTGGAATGATAAATACGATTTCGAATTGCCAGATCAATCTCTTGGAGCATTCTGGGATGAAGATGGTGATGGCTTGTACGATCCATGCAAAGGCGACTTCCCTACCATTGAAATCAGAGATTGTGAGCCTGCAGATCGCAACAAGGCGAAAGAATTGATTCCGGATGAAATGGTATTTTGGATTTACAATGACAACGGTGGAGTTCACCGTTTGACAGCCGGAGATGCCATTCAAATGGAAGTACAGGTACAGTCATTTGCCTATGCTACCAATGACGAGATCAATGACATGAGTTTTTACCGTTATAAGTTGATCAATAGGGCTGACTCAGACATCATCGACTGTTACTTTGCCATGTGGGTAGACCCGGATTTGGGATGTTACTCAGATGACTA
>JAGNSQ010000010.1 GCA_017987975.1 Saprospiraceae bacterium | reverse complement strand
AGTTTACAGCAGGTGTTACCTTTACTTTTCCCAATTATTTCCTCGCTCCAGGGCAATCAGTAGTGGTTGCAAAAGATAGCACAGCAATGAAATTAGTGTTTGGAATTTCTTCTCTTCAATTTACCGGTGCCTTGAGCAACAGTGGAGAAGGAATTGTTCTTTCTGACGTACAAGACAATATTATTGACGAAGTAGTCTATGATGATGCAGGCGCCTGGCCATTGGAGGCTGACGAAGGAGGAGCCAGCCTGGTATTGTGTGATCCTACATTAAACAACAATGAAGGCGCCAACTGGATTGCAGCCAGAAACAACACAGGTATCATTTTAAATGGAAAAGAAATGAGATGTTCTCCGAGCTTAGGCAATGCCATTTCGTGCAATGCAGAACCATCTGTGTTTGTAGATGTTTTGGATTTTGCTTTCAATCCTAAAGATATAACCATTGATATAGGTACAACTGTAAGGTGGACCAATAAAGGAGGAACGCACAACATCAATGGAAATCAAGCCGTATATCCTAATAATCCCGCTTCATTTGGAAACGGAGCTCCATCGGGCACTTTATGGACCTATGATTTTACCTTTACCAAAGAAGGATTGTATCAATATCAATGTGATCCTCACGCTGCATCCGGAATGAAAGGAACCGTCACGGTTGGTAATCCTGCCAGTTACCCCAATTATACAATTCCCCTGGTAACAACTGTCAATCAGGAAGGGGTTGCGGATTCAGTTAATGTAAAGTGCCAATTATTTGGCATTGTTCATGGTTACAATCTTAGACCAGGGGGCCTTCAGTTTACCTTAATTGATGGACAAAACAATGGAATTGGTGTTTTCAACGGAACAACTGATTTTGGATATGTTGTTAAAGAAGGCGATGAAATTAAAATAAAAGGAACCATCAACCAGTTCAATGGCTTGACTCAGATCATAGCTGATGAAGTTAGTTTGGTTTCTGCAGGCAATAATCCTGTTAACCCTAAAGCAGTAAATGCGCTGAATGAAGAGGATGAGTCAAGCGTAATCGCATTAGATGGAGCATTTACCTATGTGGATCCAGCTGAATGGAAAGGAGATGGTAGTTCTTATAATGTCAATGTCACCAACGGATCTCAAACATTTCTGCTCCGGATTGACAACGATTGCCCTTTAGCAGCTTTGCCCGCTCCCGCAGCTCCTTTTAATTTGAAGGGTATAGTTGGCCAGTTTGATTCCAGCAACCCTTATGATGAAGGATATCAGATTTTTCCAAGGTACGCAGCAGACATGAGCCCGGTTTTAGCAACCTCAAATTTGGCAAAAAAAGATTATTATTTTTCCCCCAATCCGGCATCTAGTTTCACTAGAGTTGTGGGAGAGGGAGTAATTTTAAATGTTAACATTTACGATTTGTCCGGTAAAATGGTGTTAACTATCCCTAATACTGGTGTTTTGGATGTTTCAGGACTAACTTCCGGAGTTTACAATGTTGAGATTATTTCGGATAATGGAGTTAATAACTCGAGGTTGGCTATACAAAAATAAGGCATCTCATATTTATTTTAAGATCGGTACTTCATACTGAATACCACAAAGAGAAACATTTTCTTTTCCCATTAATAGGGAACAGAGCAAAGATCTTATCGAAGCACTGGCATAGTAATACCGGTGCTTCGATATTTTTGGAACAATCCCTTCATGATCATTGATTGGGGTTGCATCTATAACAAATACATTTTGATGGGGTACAACGGGACCTGTTTTTCCCAATCGAGGATAGGTTACTAACCAATTGGCTATTTCCAATGTTCTGTCTTTTTTATTCACAAATACTATGATCCTCTCTGCTACCATAGGCAGCCAATCCAGCTCATCTTCGAAGATGGAAGAAGAAACATCGGCTGCCATCATACAGATAGTACCATATTTAAGTTTTATTAATTTGGCTTGGTCGGCTTTCGCTATTCCTGAAAAAATCCTGTTCCCCATGCTATGGCATAGAAAGGACCATTTCAAATTTACATGGGCTAATCTTTGATGAATTAATAGAGAATATAACACTTCATAAAAGGCAGACCCTGTATTTTCACCTGTCAATACTGAGCTGCGGTAATCCGGGCTTGTTTCCCATTTTAGGGAAATTACAACCGGATATTTATCGAAAAGAGGGTTGAAAATCTGATTTTGTAAGATAAAACCTGCCTTTTGTTCAAAAATTTCAAAATCGGCCATAAAACCATGGATATAGATCAAAACTTGGCTGGATTCATTGTGAATTGCAGAAAAATGGATAGCAAATTCATGAAAATCAGCATACAATTGATCGGGTAGGAGGGATCCGCTTCCTATTCCATATCGGCCATATTTCAGGCTTTTGCCATCTTTTAGCAAGTGAATATAAAAATGAGATGTGGGGATCAGGGTGTTTTTAATCAGTTTCATCAGCTAACTTATTTTGAGGGTAACGTAAAATTGGCTATAAACTTCGTTTTTAAAACACAAATTCACTGCCATTCATTCCTCAACACATTACCAATTTTAATTATATTTTTATGCTTTATCCCTAAAAATGCTTCTTTTTTGTTTAGTTTTGTATCTGTTTTTTTGATTTCAATACGTTTCAAAATCATCAAGTGCTAATTTATAAAAGATGAAAAAAAATTTAATTCTTTTACTCAGTCTCCTGGTTATAACACAATTGATGGGTCAAGACCCATCCTTCAAAAGAGGAATTGGGTTCAAAACCTTGTTTTTGGATTACCAATCACAGAACGGAGGCAATCTGGAGGCTTTTAAGGATTACCATCATGGCTTTGAAATCTCATTCCTACAGAAAATTAGTAAGGGATTGTATGCCAATTTTCCAGTAAAATATGGTACTGTCGAAACCTTTGACCAAAAGTTGAACAAACTCAATAAAGACAAGCACAAACAAATTGTGAGTTTGGATGGGCAGCTGCAGTTCCATTTTCACAACGGAGGGAATAACATTGTGCCCTATTTGATGGCAGGAGTTGGTGGTGTCATGGAATTTGACGGAGAATTTAATCTCCAGGTCCCTTTGGGAGTAGGCATTAACTTCAGAGCTGCCAAAAATGCGTACATCAACTTGCAAAGCGAGTACAGGTATTCTTTCCTGGACAACCGAAACAACTTGCAGCATGGACTTGGGTTTGTCTATCTGTTGGGTGGAGCTCCAAAAGACTCCATCAATGAAGAAATGAAAATGAAGGAAGATATACCAATGGTCGAAGAAAAAAAGATGGAAGAAAAAATGCCGGAGAAAGCAAAAGATAGCGATGGTGATGGTATTGAAGACAAGCTTGATCTTTGCCCTGATCAAAAGGGTAGTGCCGATCAAAATGGTTGCCCTGACAGTGATGGGGATGGAGTCCCTGATTTTCAGGATAATTGTCCGGGATTAAAAGGGAACAAAGAAATGAAAGGTTGCCCTGATAGTGATGGCGATGGGGTGGCAGATAACGAAGACGAATGTCCCAATCTGGCAGGGGCAGCATCTAACAAGGGATGCCCTTACAGGAGTAATGATAAGGCAAAAGATACCGATGGCGACGGTATTCCTGACACTTCTGACAGGTGTCCGGATCAGGCAGGCCCAGCTGATAATGGGGGCTGTCCGAAAGCGATGGATAAAGACATGGATGGTGTTGATGACAGTGTAGATCAATGTCCTGATGTCAAAGGCAGCCCTTCTGCCAAAGGTTGTCCAGACCGGGATGGAGATGGAATCTCAGACCCAGATGACAAATGCCCTGGTGTGAAAGGTCCGGCATCCTTGATGGGCTGCCCGGATTCAGACAACGATGGCATTGCCGATGCAGTCGACAGGTGTCCAGATATGGCGGGGCCAAAATCAACTAATGGCTGTCCCGATTCAGATGGAGATGGCCTCGATGACAGCATTGATAAATGCCCCAAAGCCCCCGGCTTAAAAGTGTATGGAGGCTGTCCTGATTCAGATGGAGATGGTCTTGATGACAGCATTGACAAATGTCCAAATACACCGGGTACCGTTGCATCAAATGGTTGCCCTGATATCACAGTTGAAGATAGAAAAACATTGGATGTGGCTATGCGGGCAGTTCAGTTTGAAACGGGTAAGGCTACATTAAAATCCGAGTCTTTTACGATATTAAAACAGATAGGTAGTATAATGAACCGATATCCTGATTATAATCTGGTTATTGCCGGGCACACTGACAATACAGGTAGCTCAATAGCCAATCAGGAATTATCTGAAAAGAGGGCAAAGGCTTGTCATGACTATCTTTTGACCCTAGGCATAGGCCAAAGTAGGATGTCTTTTATTGGATATGGTGAGTCCAGGCCAGTATCCGACAATGAAACCGAAAATGGAAGAACCTTGAATCGTAGGGTAGAGTTTAATTTGAATCCTAGGTAAAAACTGGAAGTCAAAGTATAAAAAAAGGGAACCATGTCGTTATGGTTCCCTTTTTTGTTTGACTCGAACAAAGATATCAGTTATCTTGTGCTTCTCTGATTATTTTTCTTGCTAATTCTAATATGGTAGTATCTTCAATACTCACAATACCACCATTAGGCCCGGGTTGGACATGGTTACCTACCGTCTTCCCGTCTTCAAATTTCGCAGCACCGAAGTAGTTGCGCACTGTTTGCTCATCCAGATTGAGTTCTTTGGCAATTCTGCCAACACTACCCGTAGGTAATTGGTGCTTAATCTGTCTGAGTTCATCAAAAGTAATATTCATGTTTCTTTAGAGTTAAAAAGTGAAACAATAGGATTGGTTACGGATGCAATTTAGAATAAAACTATCTCAAAAAAAATTTTTTTATTAAAATTTAATCTTGTTAAAATCAAAAAAGACGGAAAAATATATGGAACGATGATTTTTATCATTGACAAATAAAAAAGGCCCTTTCGGGCCTTAATTTTTACAAAAGGGGACAGTAATTATCCCAATTTTGGAATTCTTAACACCTGGCCTGGATAAATTAAATCAGGATCAGTAAGCATAGGCTTATTGGCTTCAAAAATCACAGGATACTTCATCATATCTCCGTAAAATTCTTTTGCAATTTTTGACAAGGAATCACCTGATTTTACAACATAAAAGTCAGATTCCGGTTCTGGAGCCACTACAGACATTCTGTCATCCACCGTAGCTATGCCATGGGTATTACCCAACATTAGTACTACCTTTTCTTTATCGGCTACTGTTTCGGCCGAGCCATAAACTGTTACTGTATCATCCTGAAGGTCAATACTTAAGTCTGAAATACAGATACCAGAAGCGTTTACAACTGCGTTGAGAGCACTTATTCTTTGCTGACGCAATGTTTCTGCAGCTGCAGCATCTTTCACAGCCTCAGCTGCATCATTTTTTTCGGCTTCCATGCCAAAAAGTTTGGC
Source organism: Saprospiraceae bacterium (assembly GCA_017987975.1). Classification (GTDB taxonomy): domain Bacteria; phylum Bacteroidota; class Bacteroidia; order Chitinophagales; family Saprospiraceae; genus JADKBO01. The sequence goes on along the minus strand of JAGNSQ010000010.1, from coordinate 37,172 downwards.
GCCTGCGTTCTTTAAAAATGAAAATAATCCCATAGTCTTTGAAATTAGGTTTAGTTAACAATGTTTGAATTGCAAAGATACCTATATAAAAACCAAATATGGGATTGAAAAGTTATTTAACTGCAAATTTTAAATTATCAAGGCCTTAATAAAGAATTAAATGATTATAAAAAAAATCACCTGGGTTTATCCTATCTATTCAATTCACAATGCCTCAAAATCAATAAATTAGCGATGATTAATGGATATAATATATATACTAGTCAATTATTGCTGTTTTTTAGTTAAAAATTCTATCTTTGCAGCGTTTTTCCAAAAAATAATAGAAGTATAAAATGCAAGGAAAAGGATTATTGAAGGCTTTTTTGATTTTAATGTCAATCGTATGTCTTATCCAGTTGTTTTACTTTTTACCCACGAATAAGGTAGAAAGAAACGCTGATGATTATGCCACATCTCAATCTTCAACCCTCACGGGATTTGAAAAAGATGTTGCTTTTAAAGCCTCAAGGGCTAAATTCCTGGACTCTATGTCTACGGAAAAAATATTTAACATCCCTTTGTTGGGAGTTGGATATACTTATAATGACTTGAAGCAAAGGCAATTGAACCTTGGTCTTGACTTGAAAGGAGGTATGAGTACCTTGTTGGAAGTTGACCTCAGTGAATTATTGACCGCTTTGGCAGGTAGAAATGCCAAGGATTCGGAATTTGTACAAGCCATTGCAAATGCGAAAAAAGCGCAGGAAAGTGAGCAGGCAAATTTTATCTCACTTTTTGTAAGTGAGTATAAAAAACTAGCCAACGGTAAACCTCTTGCCAGAATATTTGCACAAAGCGAAAGTTTAGGCGGAGCAATCAACCTTGAAACTTCTGACAATGAAGTAGAGAGATTGTTGAGGGAAAGAGCAGACCAAACGGTAGATCTAACATTTAAAATGTTAAAAGAAAGGATTGACCGATTGGGAGTTGTTCAGCCCAACATTTCATTGGATAAGGCGAGAGACCTTATTCTTGTGGAAATGCCTGGCATTGATAACCCTGAAAGAGCTCGTCAGTTTCTGCAAAAAAATGCTCAACTCGAATTTTGGGAAACTTACCGACTGACAGATGCCGGTATAATGGCAGCCCTTCAGGCAGCTGACCAAAGATTGAGTGGAGATACATCCGCTGTAGCTTCTGCAACAGTTGACACTGCTGCTTTAAAAACAGGTGGACCTCTTTTATCGCAGTTAAAACTCAACAATCCAAGCAATCCCACCTCAGCTATAACTGTTCTGGGTTTAGTGGATAAGAATAAAAAAGACGCGGTAATGGCTATGTTGACCAGACCCGAAATTCAGGCACTTTTCCCTAAAAACCTGAAATTTATGTGGTCGTACAAGCCTCATCAGGATTACACAACTAAATTAGTTTCCAATCAATATGAGCTGTATGCCATCAAAACCGTTACAGGCTCTGATAAGGCACCTCTTGATGGTGAAGTAGTTACCGATGCCTCAGCTACCCAAGATCAGGTCACTGGCGAGCCTCAGGTAAGCTTGGTGATGAATGCTACCGGTGCCAAAAAATGGGCAGAATTGACTCAAAAGGCATTTGAAGGAAATGCAGAAGGTCAAAAAAGAGAAATTGCGATCTCATTGGACAACGAAGTAGTTACTGCTCCAGGTGTTAATAATGGAGCCATTACAGGTGGATCTTCTGTTATCAGTGGTAGTTTCAACGTTCAGGAAACGGTGGATCTTTCCAATATCCTGGAAGTAGGTAAGCTGCCTGCAAAAACAAAAATTATCCAGGAGTCCAACGTGGGACCATCTTTGGGTAAGTCTAATATTAGTAAATCACTCAATTCCTTGCTTATTGGTTTCGGATTGGTGATGCTGTTTATGGTATTGTATTATGCAGGTGCAGGTATTGTTTCTATATTAGCCTTATTTGCCAACATTATTTTCATCTTGGGGTCTCTATCATCATTTGGAACCGTATTGACATTGCCGGGTATCGCAGGTATCGTTTTGACCATTGGTATGGCGGTGGATGCCAACGTAATCATTTATGAAAGGGTAAAAGAAGAACTTAGATCTGGCAAATCCATGCTGGAATCAATTCAAGAAGGATTTGGCCACTCTTACTCAGCCATTATTGATGCTAACGTCACCACTATTATTACTGCTTTGTTGCTTTCCTATTTTGGTATTGGTCCCATCAAAGGATTTGGAGTAGTATTGACTATTGGTGTACTTTCTTCAATGTTGACGGCCGTATTACTTACCAAAATGGTGATTGATGGATGGGTAAGTGGTGGAAAAAGAAATATTACTTTCTGGAATTCAGGTACTAAAGATGCATTATCGACCCTGAATATCGACTGGGTTGGAAAAAGAAAGATTGCCTATTTTATTTCAGGTACTTTATTGGTAGCTGGTTTGGTTTCTATTTTCACAAGAGGCTTTGATTTAGGAGTAGACTTCCAGGGGGGACATTCTTACAATGTTCAGTTTGACGCCAGCCAAAAGGTAACTGCAGATGATTTGCGTAATAAACTGGCAACTGTATTTGAAGCTTCACCCGTTGTAAAAGTAGTGGATTCTGAAAACACCTTTAACATTACTACTTCCTATTTAATTAATGACAATAGTGAAGGAATTGAAGAAAAAGTAGCCGGCAAACTACATGAAGGGTTAACGGGCTTAACAGGCAGCAAAATATCTTTTGATCAATTTAAAGCAGGAGATGCTCAAGGTGATATGAAATTACTTAGCTCATCTAAAGTCGGACCTACCGTAGCTGATGATATCAAAAAATCATCATTTTATGCTGGTATTTTTGCCTTAGTGGCTATTTTTCTATACATCTTATTTAGGTTTAGCAGATGGCAATATTCAGCTGGTGCGGTGATCGCTCTTTTCCATGATGCATTAATTACCATAGGTTTCTTCTCATTGTTGAAAGGTATTGTTCCTTTCTCATTAGAAATAGATCAAGCCTTTATCGCTGCCATCCTTACTGTGATAGGATACTCTATCAACGACACGGTGATTGTTTTTGACCGTATCAGGGAGAACCTGGGATTGCATCCCAACAAGAGTCAATCAGAAGTTATCAATGATTCTATCAATAGAACCTTCTCAAGAACAACCTTTACATCTTTGACCACCTTGTTTGTAGTAGTTGGTTTGTTTTTATTTGGAGGTTCGAGTATCAAAGGCTTTGCCTTTGCACTTTTGGTAGGTATAGTTATTGGTACCTATTCATCCATCTTTATCGCAACACCATTGATGATAGATCTTGGCGGGGCAAAAGAAGAAAAGAAATAAAATATTAAAATCATAAGTTTCAAAGCCCTGGTATAAAACAATGCCAGGGCTTTTCGTTTTATACCAATACATCAATTTTATCTATCTTTGGTATGAATACACCATGAGGCTAAAACCAATATTTTTTCTCCTGATATGGTCATTTTATTCCTGTGGTTCAAATACCAGGATAAAAGATGGCACGACTGCTTACCAAATGAAGCAGTATGCTACTGCTATTGGGTTGCTTAAAAAAGAAACGGAACAGCTTGGTAAAGCAGAGCTTAAATCACCTAAGCAGTTGTTAATAGGTAAATGTTATGTCAAGCTTTTAGATTATCCGCAGGCATTGGAATGGTTTGTGCTGGCTGAAAAAAACAATCACGGTCCAGAGGCGACCCTTCAAAAAGCATATACGCTTAAAAACTTAATGAAGTACGATCAGGCCATTGCCTCGTTCGAAGGTCTGAGAAGTATTTCTTCGATAGCCCAGGAAGCCAAAAGACAAATCGAAATTTGTAAGTCGCTGCTCTTACTTCAATCTCAAACGCCCTCTACTTTTAATATTGAAAAAATTTGGAGTGACTCTTATTATTCAGACTATGGTGCAGTGAATTACGATGATGACTTTTTAGTGATCAGTTCAGACAGAGAAGAGTCTACAGGAGGTAAGCGTTACAATTGGACCGGCAACAAATATTCTGACCTATACCTTGTGGACAAGGAGAGCAGAAGCGTTAAAAGATTTGACTCGGTGATCAATACAGAAGCAAACGAAGGAACACCATGTTTCACCAAAGACTTTCAAACCATGATATTTACTAGATGTTTTGGGGTTGAAGGCGATAAACACGATTATTGTAAGTTAATGATAAGTCATAGGAACGAAGGAATTTGGTCGGATCCTGAAATTTTACCTTTGTGCCTACCTAATGTTAACTATGGTCAACCCTGTTTGATTGAATCAGACAGTGTGTTGGTATTTGCCGCTGTAAATGGAGATGGGGCCGGGGGTGATTTGTGGTATGCCGTCTGGGATGGTCAAACCTGGTCGAACCCGGATCTGATGCCAGAGACTATCAATACACCCTTTGATGAATTTTTTCCCACGTCGGATGGTGACACTTTGTATTTTTCTTCAAACAGAGATGATGGAATGGGCGGATTGGATTTATTTAAAACGTATTTATCTGCTGAAGGTAAGTGGTCAAAACCCATCAGACTTCCGCCTCCCTATAATTCAGGAGGTGACGATTTTAGTTTGCTCATAGATCGAACATCTCCCCGTAATTTGAAAACTGTGCAGCAAGGTTATTTTACTTCATCCAGAGGTAATGAAGGGAGAGATGAGTTATATGGCTATAGATTTTATCAAAGTCAAACAGATATTCCGGCTGCAATAGAAAATAGTAAAAGTGCCGATAGTTTGGCAGATTTTGATATTTACCTTGCTTTAAAAGTAGTGACACCTATATACAAAAATGATGACCCAAATGATTTGAGGGTCGGTAAAACTGCCGTTCCGTTTGCTCAGGTTTTTATTAAAGAAGGTGGCGTCAGAACTCAATTTCGCGCGGATAAAAATGGTTTGGTACTAACCAATTTATTACCCGAGAAAGTGTATGAGATTGTTGTTGGTAAAGACTCTTTTCTTGTTTCGAAAATCGAATTGACAACCCAGCAAATTCGTGCTATTGACAATGGTAACTCAGTTACAATCAATAAAGAAGTTGAATTACACAAGGTGTATAAAGGAAAAGAAATTGTGTTGAACAATATTTATTACGAATACGACAAGTGGAACATAACCGAAGAGGCCAAGCCTGCTTTGGATGCATTGTCAATAATGCTAAAATCGAATCCTTCTATAAGCATAGAACTTGTTTCTCATACTGATTGCAGGGGAGAGGTTGAATACAATGAAATTCTATCCCAAAAAAGAGCAAAATCGGCAGTGGAATATTTGGTTGAGAAAGGAATCTCGATTGAAAGACTAGTTCCGGTTGGGATGGGAGAATCCCGGCTTTTTAACAATTGTCCCTGCGATGCCTGCACTGAGACAGAACACTTGTCTAATCGTAGAACTACCTTCAAAATTTTATAGCATGGCTGCCCCTTTGGCTGAAAGAATGCGACCCAATACTTTAAGCGATTACATAGGCCAACATCATTTAGTTGGGCCTGGAAGTGTTTTAGCTAAAATTATCAGCACCGGCAGTGTGCCATCTTTCATTTTATGGGGTCCGCCAGGCGTAGGTAAGACAACACTTGCCAATATTGTTGCCCAGGAGTTAGGTAGGCCTTTTTTTGCCCTTTCTGCCATCAACAGCGGTGTAAAAGATATCAGGGATACCATAGACAAGGCCTCTCAGGCTAACTTATTTCAAAGAACAGCACCCATTTTATTCATTGATGAAATTCATCGATTTTCAAAATCGCAACAAGACAGTCTTTTAGGCGCTGTCGAAAAAGGAATTGTAACCCTAATTGGAGCTACCACTGAAAATCCATCTTTTGAGGTTATACCAGCCTTGTTATCCCGTTGTCAGGTGTATGTACTTCAGCACCTTTCAAAAGAAGATCTCATAAGCATGGTCACAAAGGCACTGACCACGGATAAAGTTTTGGCGGAAAAAAAATTGCGGGTTGCCAGCTACAATGCTATGTTGCGTTTATCCGGTGGTGATGGAAGAAAATTGTATAACATCCTTGAATTGGTCGCGGGTAATGCAGAAACTGGCGATGAACTGGATGATGAAAAAGTACAGGCAGTAGTACATCAAAATTTGTCTATTTACGACAAAGAGGGTGAAATGCACTATGATCTGATCTCTGCTTTTATTAAATCGGTCAGAGGATCAAGCGCAGATGCCGCTATTTATTACATGGCCAGGATGATTGAAGGGGGAGAAGACCCCTTATTCCTTTGCAGAAGAATGATCATTCTGGCAGCCGAGGATATCGGCTTGGCCAATCCCAATGCCTTGTTAATTGCCAATGCCTGTTTTCAAGCGGTCCACAATATTGGTATGCCGGAAGGCAGAATTATTATGTCGCAAACTGCCATTTATCTGGCTTGTAGCCCAAAATCTAATTCAGCCTATTTGGCCATTGATTCAGCATTGGAAGAAGTGAGAAAAAATGGAAATGTCCCAATTCCGCTACATTTGAGAAATGCACCCACCTCATTAATGAAAGAACTAGGATATGGGAAAGACTACCAATATGCCCACGATTTTAAAGATAATTTTGTGAATACGAGCTATTTGCCAGAAGAATTGGGAAATATAGAATTTTACAAGCCGGGTGAAAATGCTGCTGAGGAAAAGTACAGGCTGCTGTTGGCCAGATTTACTAAAAAATAAGAAATTTTATTAAGGTTCGTTTTTACCTCCGCTACCTTTTGCCGGATAGCCCATCTTATCGCATGGTATGTATGATTTTGTAAATTTTCGCCACGGTGTAGTTTTATAATGATCACCTGCAAAGTAATGTATGATCATATCAAAACTCTCCGAATCCTGAAAGCCGGGTATGGTTTGAATTAAATTTAATTCTTCATCCAAAAAAACCAAAGAAGGATAACTCAACTTACCTTGCAAAAGTAGTGCCGCTAGTTCGTGGTAACCTCCTTTAAATGTTTTAACAAAATTGTAAGTGTTATTTTTAAACTCAATCGGATTTTTGTATTCAGCGTCAAAACGAATCGCGTAATAATTCTGATTGATGTATTTGGCTACATGATCTTCGCCAAAGGTAGATTGTTCCATCTTTTTACACCATCCACACCATTCGGTGTAAACATCTATAAAAAGCTTTTTAGGGGCTTTTTCTTGTTTCTTGAGTGCTTCTTCCCAACTCATCCACCTGATTTTATTCTGGGCAGACAACTGCGACCCAGCTATCACGAGGAAAACTCCAACTATCAATCTAAATGACATGTTCAACTCTAAGGAAATTCAGTGTGACAAAAATAATATAGATTAAGCGATAAATACAAGAGATGGGTTACTTTTACCCCCCTCTTTAAAAAAACTTTAACTTTTGATGGTAAGGAAAATGTAATTAATTGTAAATGAAACTCTAATATTGCAAATATTAGCTTAATCAGAACTCCATTTTCATGCCAAAAGTGGTTGCTTACACTTTTAAAACCCATATTGATGAAATCAATTCATTTGTTGTTTCCGCTTATTTTAGCTGTTATCCCTATCTCTTGTAGTCGAACAGTGAAAAAGAATCCAGGTGAAATGCCATTAAGCCAAGACTGTTTTGCAGATCGGGCTGTAGAAGAAGTAATAACAAACATTGATGCAGAAGTGGCAAAGTGGCAGGATACGTGGATTTTGACATCTACTGATAAAAACCATCGCTGGCAGCCATGCGAGTTACCAGAGATCTATTGCAAGGAGGGCTTAAGGGTGAAGATTTCCGGAGAAGTGATGCGTATCTTTCCCGGTGAAAGGAGGGCAGCAAGTCCGATGCAACTAAAAATGATTGAGTTGGTATCTGGGGATAAAAACTAGTATAATCCAACTTTTGGTTTTAGACCCAACTTGGAAGCCTCACGAAACATCATTGCGTTGGCGTCGTCCTTGTTATTTCCAATAATACCATCCAGAATGGCTTCTCTTATTGCGGTTTTAATGATGCCCACTTCTTTTGACGGACCAATGCCAAAAGTATTCATAATATCTTCTCCTGAAACTGGAGGTTGCCAGTTTCTGAGTTTGTCTTTTTCTTCAATTTCGGCTATTTTGTCGAGCAGGCGCGTGTAGTTATCTCTATATCTCGATTTTTTATCTTCATTTTTAGACGTAATGTCCGCTTTGCAAAGCAACATCAAATCATCTATGTCTTCTCCAGCCTCGAAAACTAGACGACGCACCGCAGCATCCGTTATTTCTTCTTTCGTTAGACCAATAGGCCTGAGATGCAGCCTGACCAGTTTTTGAACATATTTCATTTTGTGATCAAGCGGTAAACGCAGCGCTTTAAAAATGCGGGGTACCATGATTGCTCCAAGTACCTCATGTCCATGGAAGGTCCAACCTAAAACGTCATCGAATTTTTTGGTAGGTGGCTTGGCAATGTCGTGGAGTAAAGCGGCCCATCTTAACCAAATGTTGTCGCTATCGCGGGCCACATTGTCAACTACTTCGAGTGTGTGGTAGAAGTTATCCTTATGCCCTATCCCGTTTTTGGTCTCGGTACCTGACAAAGCAACTAGTTCCGGGAAAATAATGCCAAGTAAGCCGGTATCGAATAATTTTTTAAATCCTATAGATGGTTGGGCTGATGCTAAAATTTTGCCTAGTTCTGAAGATATCCTCTCTGCTGAAATAATTTTAATGCGATTCTTGTTTTTAGCAAGTGCTGCATAAGTTTCATCTTCAATTCTGAAGCCCAGTTGTGAAGCAAATCGAATGGCTCTGAGCATTCTTAGAGGATCATCAGAAAAGGTTTTACCTGGTTCGAGAGGTGTCTTAATGAGTTTTTGCTCCAGGTGCACCAGTCCGTTAAAAGGGTCAATGATAGTGCCAAAGTCATCATCATTGAGACTAATGGCAAGGGCATTGATGGTGAAATCTCTTCTGTTTTGGTCATCTTCAAGGCTGCCTTCTTCCACGGCTGGTTTTCTTGAATCAAACTGGTAAGATTCTTTTCTCGCACCCACAAATTCAATTTCCAGGTCCTTGTACTTGAGCATTGCGGTTCCAAAACGTTTATATACAACGATTCGTGGAATGGGTCTCAACTTGTAAGAGACCTGTTCTGCCAGTTTGATTCCATCACCTATGCAGACGATGTCTATGTCTTTAGAGTTGCGGGCCAGAAGTCTATCTCTTACAAATCCTCCTATCACATAAGAGGGGTATCCCAACTTGGCAGAGGTCTCACCTATCAGGGTGAATATTTCTCGTTCGTATGGTTGAATACTGATGATCAAGGTTAAAAATTCAGGTCGCAAATATCGGTTATTTTTCCGACTCTTTTAAGTGTCGGGAAAACCCACCTCTTTAGTTCAATTTCAGGATATTATGGATTGATTTGCTTTTTTTCCAGCTGTCTTTGGTATTCCCAAAGTCGGAATTCAGATAACAATCCGGCAGAAAATTCGATTCCAGCATACAGCAAAACAGGTACAAAACTTCCAATTGCCCATCCTTTTTCTCCGAAAATTATTCCACCAAACAACAGGAAGAAACCTCCTACAAGAGTATATAAATAACGCCTTCTGTTGAGTCCTTTTTTTAATAATCTTTGCTGGTTATATAAAACTTCATTAGCCAGATTGCTGCCTTCAAGGGTTGAAAGATTTTGAAAGTACTGGATGCGGTCTTTTGCTTTAAAATATACATAAACCGCTTTTCCTACTGAAAAAACTGCCAGCATCGAAAGGCCAATTGCAAGAAAAAACCAACCTATTTTGACTGTAAATCCAAACAAAAAAGCAGCCCCGACTCCAAAAAACAAGCTAAGCCCTAGATAGATGTAAGAGGTATATTGGTCTCCCTTGTAAATAATGAGGGCTTTGTCTAGCATGGTACCTATTTTGTAATAGATTTTAATATACCCTCGTCAACTAACTGAGGAAGGGTAATACGCAATTTGGGCTCCTGTTTCATCGCCCTTTGTATAGCCTCTATAGCTTCTGCATTTCTTGCCCAACTTCTTCTGGCAATTCCATTGTTGACATCCCAGTGCAACATTGATTTAATATTGGCTTCACTTTGCTCGCTCCCGTCTATCACCATTCCAAAACCGCCATTGATAACTTCTCCCCAGCCAACACCACCTCCGTTGTGAAGTGAAACCCAGGTGGCGCCTCTGAAAGCATCACCTACAAAATTGTGAACTGCCATGTCAGCTGTAAATTTAGATCCATCATAGATGTTGGAAGTCTCTCTGTAGGGAGAATCAGTCCCAGACACATCGTGATGGTCTCTTCCCAAAACTATAGGCCCTTTAATTTCACCTTTTTGTAAAGCTTGATTAAAGGCCATCGCTATTTTTATTCTTCCTTCTGCATCTGCATACAATATCCTGGATTTTGATCCAACAATGGGGATGTTTTTATCTGCCTGCTCAATCCAAATAATGTTGTCATTCAACTGCCCTTTAATGCTGTCAGGAGCATCCTTTATCAAAGTGTTCATTACATCAAGCGCAATGTGATCAGTAAGGTCAAGATCAGTTTTTTCACCAGAGGTACATACCCATCGGAATGGCCCAAAACCATAATCAAAACACATCGGTCCCATAATGTCCTGAACATAGCTTGGGTATTTATATCTTCCTTCCTCTTTGTTTTCCCAAATATCAGATCCTGCCTCACCCGCTTCTTTGAGGAAGGCATTGCCATAATCCCAAAAATACATGCCCCGGTTCACCATAATATTAACAGCCTCAACATGATTTCTCAAGGTTTGCCTAATCATTTCCATGAGTTTTGGCTTATCAGCATTCAGCAGTATTTTTGCTTCTTCAAAACTGATACCTTGAGGACAATAACCCAAATCATCTATATTGTGAAGTGAAGTCTGATCAGATCCCAATTCTACTTTGGTGTTATTTTCAACGAAAGACTGCCATAAATCTACAACGTTGCCATTGTATATGAGTGCGATGGCCTCTCCCTTTGATCGGGCATTTTCGATGCGGTCAATCAATGCACTGGTATCGGTGTAAACATTTTCTTCAAGAATATAACCATCAGTTATTCTTTGTTGAATGGCATCTTCATCCACTTCAGCAATCACACATACAGCGCCAGTTATCACTCCGGCCAGCGCTTGTGCACCCGACATACCCCCTAATCCGGATGTGACAAACACTTTTCCTTTAAGGTCAGCACTACCTGGGTTTAGTTTTCTACCTGCATTGAGGAGCGTAATCGTAGTACCATGAACAATGCCCTGAGGACCAATGTACATATAGGATCCAGCTGTCATTTGACCGTAAGAGGTAACACCCATTGCATTGTACCTATTCCAGTCATCTTTTGAAGAGTGGTTGGGAATCATCATGCCATTCGTAACAACAACCCTCGGAGCATTTTTGTGAGATGGAAAGAGACCCATCGGGTGACCAGAATACATAACCAGCGTTTGGTCCTCCTCCATTTCAGATAAATATCGCATGGTAAGCAGATACTGAGCCCAATTTTGAAAAACGGCTCCATTACCTCCATAAGTAATGAGCTCATGTGGATATTTGGCTACCTTGGGATCAAGGTTATTTTGAATCATGAGCATGATAGCTGCAGCCGCGGGGGTTTTGGCAGGATATTCATAGATAGCTCTGGCTACCATTTCATATTCCGGTCTGAACCGATGCATGTAAATACGGCCATAAGTATTCAATTCTTCATTGAACTCCTGAGCAAGTTGACTGTGCCATTCACTGGGAAAATACCGAAGAGCATTTTCTATGGCCAATAGCCATTCTTTTTCAGTCAAGAGGGAGATGTTCCTTTTTGGGGCATGCGGTACTCTATTGTCCAGTGGCCTTTGAGCAGGTATTTCGGTCGGAATTCCTTGTGTAATGGACTCGGCAAAGGGTGGAGTAGTGGTCATCATTTGACAGCGCTTTTAGGCTTTTAAAATTAATTCGATAGGACAATGATCTGATCCCGTGAGTTGATCGTGAATGGAGGAACTTTCCAATTTTGATTCCAGTTTTTTGTCCACCAAAAAATAATCAATACGCCATCCAACATTTTTGGCGCGGGCTCCAAAACGCACACTCCAAAAAGTATATTGTACAGCTGAGGCATTAAGGTGACGATAAGCATCCAACAATCCTACCTGGAGCAAACCATCCATCCCATCAATCTCAGTTTGGGTATAACCTGATGTTTTGTTGTAGTTTTCTTTGGGTCGTGCTAAATCAATAGGGTGATGGGCTACGTTGAAATCACCTGTCACAACTATAGCTTTCTTTTTTTTGAGTTTTAACAAATAGGCGGCAAATGCCTTGTCCCATTCAGCACGATATTCAAGCCTTTTCATGCCCTCACCGCTGTTTGGAACGTAAACATTGACCAGGTAAAAGGAATCAAATTCAGCGGTAATCACACGCCCTTCTGTGTCATGCTCTGGCACGCCAATGTCATTGATTACACTTAGGGGTTTAATTCTGGATAAAATAGCCACACCGGAATACCCTTTTTTTTCTGCGGAATTACTGTAAATAAACCAATCCTGCATAGGCGCTAGCGCTGCTGCTACCTGGTCATCCTGTGCTTTTGTCTCTTGTAAACACATGATATCGGGTTCCAGAGCTTCTATATGGGTGTGGAATTCTTTACCAATTGTAGCTCTCAGCCCATTCACATTCCATGATATAATTTTCATCTTTTGAATTGCTATTGATGTCGGCAAAGATAAGTAAGCCGCAACAGAAAAGTACCTTGGTAGGAGGGGAAATAAAAAAGCCCGTGACATAGTCAACGGGCATTACTCAATTTAATAACCAAAACTCAATCTTTGTATACCAAATAACGTGCCAAATATGAAAGAAACATATTATGTATAAGTTAATAAGAAATACATTTTATCTTGAAAGCCACTTGGCTTGAGTTCTCAAAAAATTTTGCTCATAACTTCATACGAGCAAAATGATTTTTACAATTAATAACCAAAACTTACACAATGCAAAGATAATACGTATTAAATAATATTGCAATATGTATAAGCCTTTTTTTTAATTAATTGAGTATATTTTTATATTGTAATGTATAAAAATATGTAAATCAACATGTTGTGAAAATTGGAAAATGCTGAAAAATGTCAATTAATCCAGATCAATTTGAGTTTCGCCTTCGTAATTGTTGTTTCGGACCAAAGGAAGTTCTATGAAAAAGTCGGTTCCATTTCTTTCATTGGGAGATTCGAAGTAAATACGACCATTCATACTTTCAATCATATTGGCAGAAATAGCCAATCCCAGGCCTGTACCCGAACTTTTTGTAGTAAAATTGGGGGTAAAAACTTTTTCTTTCATAACTTCCGGAATACCCACCCCGTTGTCACTTACCTTGATGACGGCATACAATTCATTTTGATTGAGTTCAATCTCAATCTTTCCTCTACGCCCTTCGGGAATGGATTGGGTGGCATTTTTAACAACATTGTTGAGAATCCGGACCAATTGATTCTTATCTGCAAAAACGTGGATATCATTCATGGGCTCTGCCATTTGTATATCCATATCCTCTCTTTTTCTGAAAAGATCGTGGATGTGTTCTACCACCTCATTAAGTACAATGGTGTCATTAGAAGCCTTTGGCAAGGTACCGAAGGACGAAAATTCATCAGCAATTTGAGTTAAATTTTCAATTTGTTCTAAAATGGTGGCAGAAGTACGCTGAATTAATATTTTTGTTTTATCAGGATCTTGTGAAGCTGCATTTTGCATGTGTTGAATACTCAGCTTCATTGGGGTCAACGGATTTTTTATTTCATGAGCCACTTGTTTTGCCATTTCTCTCCATGCCAGATCTCTTTGGGTTCTGCTCAACAGATCAGCACTGTGATTCAACTCAACCTGCATTTTGTTAAAATTGGAAATCAGTGCTCCGATTTCATCTGGATTTTTCCACTCCAGTCTTTCGTTATCTTTACCCAACTTAAAGTCCTTTAACCTGGAAGACAAATTTTTCAGCGATTTTGTCATAGGATTGGTAACTATCATCGAAAGAGCAAGGGCCGTAAGAAACAAGAATACGCATAAAGTAAGCAAGGTGCTTAAAAAATCGTACAAACCGGCATAACCTTGAGAACGTTTAAAATCTTCAGTTAGAAAGAATCCAGAAACCATTTGATTCGTATCATAAACTGGAATTAAAATCTTGCCGGGTTGATAGACGGTACTGAGAATTTTTATGTTATTGGTATTGGTGTTGACATCACTGGCAATCAATGATTTTTGGAGTCGTTCAGGGGCATGGTCATAGCTGAGTGAGCTTAATATTTTTCTACCGTCGGATGAATAAAAAGCAATGGGTAATTCATGAACACTTTCAAGGGATCTAAATGCTTTTTCCAATCGACCATCTTCTGTAGCGTTTTCGGTTTCAGGAAAGTTGTTTTGGATGTCTTTTATAAGAACATCTAATAATAATTCAAAGCCTTGAGTATTTTTAATATTATAAAGTCGTTGGTAGTACAACGCGGTTGTACCTCCAATCAAAACAAATGAAAAAAGCACCAAGCCAGTTATCGTTGTTTGAAATCGGCTTCTAAGTGATTTTCGCATATTGAAGCTCAAATGAAATCTATCGTCAATAAAATGGAAAAAAGAGTTAAGCAATACCAACAACAAAACCATGATGCCGGTGAGTGAAATGAACAGAGTTAGCAGGGGCAGGAAACGTGCAATAAACCCTTTATAGGCAAGACTAACTATCGTGTAGTTTTCGAAAGATTTTCGATGGGTAATTTGTTGCGCCTGTTTACTTTCCAGCTCACTTAAAAGGCCGGGGTAGGAAGTGCCTTCCTGATTGCCCAGTACTTTCACCAGATGGTTGTTTTTATAAATACCGAGGGTTGATCTATATGGGAAATGTATGACCGGCTTGATTTTAAATGAAAATTGAATGGCCATAAAAATGGGATTGGCCGGATCCGTTGCATTGTCAATATGATAATAGAGGATGGCTGTTTTATCAATGGGTGACCAATGGATGTGGTCGGTAATCAACATGCTTTCAGCAATTAGACTTTCAATTCTGTTTTTATTGGCTATTTGATTGAGGGCCAGGCTAGTGCCTTTTTTATCATAACAATATATGTTATCAATAGCCATTTCTGATTGTGAAGATATTTGGCTGCTTATGTAGGACTTTAAATCAATAACATCAAGATTGGCTACCCAAGGCAAGTTGGCCAAAGAAGGGAATAATTCCGAGGCTACAATCGTATCATTGATTTCTTTGAGCATGCTGAGGTTTTCATCGCCCAAAGATTTATAAGTCTTATCTATGTTGTGTTTGGTAATTTCATTTGTTTTTTCCAAAGCATGGCTGTAAACCACAACACTGTAAAACAAACCAAATACAAGGACAGCACTCAATAAAAAAGAAACATTAATTTCGAAGTACTCGAAATACAAATCCAATAAAAGAAATAAAACCATTAAAAACAATACAATACCGATGGTGTTGGTGGTAAAACCCAAAAGAATAAAACAAATTGTCACTGAAAGAATAGCAACGGAAATATATAAACTTTTTTCCCATCCTTTGGTCGAGGTTTCTGATTTTGAGAACAATCGTTTGGCCAGATAAACCACAATAAACAGGTGGCCTAAAGAGAGGCCATAAAAGAAAAATTCTGAAACACCAAAATTCATTGCTTCCTCTATATTCACCACTAGTTTGCCATCCAGAATGAAAAGTTCGGATACAGCAATCAGATAATATACAATCAATGCAATTACAAAAGTGCCGGTGAGGTACCTGATGTTGGGTTTTAAAGGCGGAAATTTGGTCTTAAACCAATCGCTTTGACTTAAGACAGAGGTGAAAAGTAAAAACATCGCCATTAAAGCAAATTGCCAAAGACTAATTTGAATTTTGGCATCAGTGTATTTATCACCGAAGTATGCTGAATTTTGAAAAAGTTGATCTGCTGTAAAATAGCCGGGTAGTAAAAAGAGAAGTAACGTAAAGGAAGGAATCCAGATAATATCGAAACGTCGCATCTTGTCATTCCAAAATAGAGAATTTCGTACCCAATGCAGGTAGGCTATGATCAAAATAAATAATCCCATAAACCAACCACAAAACAAGGCAATGTCCCATTTAGCACTCCTCAGACCCGCAACCGTATCGGAAGGGAAATAGAATTTGTAGGTATTTTGATTTGAATCAAAACTTCTATACAGGGTGCCCATTTGAGACAAAGCAGGAACTTCTTTATTCCAAAAAAGTAAGGTATCACCTCTCAACACCTCTATATAAAAACCGGATGCTTCTAATTCTTTCACATTTTCACCCCCGAGTGAAACATCAGAACCTAACACCAAAAGCGAATCATGGTGGTAATTTTCGGCTAAATGCTGTCTAAATTCCTTCCTGAAATCAAACAAGGCCGATGTTTCATAAAAATGGTAGCTCAATACACTACCAAACAAAATGAAGCCCGCTAGAAATAAATTGATGGTCTTCTGCCCCAAAACAATTATATTTTTGCGCAAATTAATGAAAAACCATAATATATACATATAATTAAACGATTATATGTATTTTTCACCCAGATATGCCCGCGACACCCCCTCTTTTCTTATTTTCGCAATTGATTTTGTGATCAAGATACTAATTCGCTATTTATTCGTTTAAATCGTAAAACGACCTGCATTGAGATTTTTCATTTTTCTGGTCTTACTCTTTTCCCTTCAACTAAGGGCACAAAAGGATGAACTGGTGGTAACCAGATACGAGTTGTTTGAGCAAAACAGCATAATTCACCATTTAGATGTAGATAAATTTAATAAAATTTATGTTTCTACATCAAACGGCCTGGGTATAATTGGTAATTTGGAAGATCAGCCTCAAATGGTTTTGGGTGGCAAATCAATCATCGATGTTTGTTTTCATGATAAATTTGGCAGCTGGGCGGCAACTAATGGGGCTATATATGAAGTGGCAACAGAAAAAGAAATTTTACTACCTGATCTCGAAGCAAAAATAACAGGTATTGAGTTTTATCTTCAGCGATTGTATATTTCCACCAACAAGGGCTTGTATATCCGAAATATGGGAACAGGCATAATGGAGAATTTAAATACCCGAAATTCTAGTCTTCCATCTGACAACCTCTTTTTTGTTTACACCGACTCAAAAAACCGATGCTGGATCGGTACCGACAAAGGGGAAGTTCGCATCACTGATGAAGATTGGCAGGCTGACCATGGAGATAAACAAGTTACTCACTTTTACGAAAACAAAGAAGGCTTGTGGTTTGTATCTACGGAATCAAAATCTAAAAGCCAGGAAATGTGGCTCATTGACCACTTTAATCGATTTTATGATGCAGGGTTTGGCCCTGATTTGTATGAAGGTACATTCAACGACTTTTGTATTGATTCAAAAGGTAGGCTGTATTTTGCTTCTAATGCTTTGATAAGGTACGACCCATATGAGGAAAAAACAGAAAATTTTACTGAAAATGCAGGCGTCATATCTAGCAAGTGTACTTCTACCGTTTGTGATAAAAATGATAATATCTGGATAGGAACAGCGGGCGATGGTTTATTTACCTTAAAATTCAGTGATAACGCGGGCAAAGCCTTGTCTGTAGCATGTATTACAGAAAAAAAACCGAGTTGCCACGGAAAATCAGATGGAGTTGTCAAGGTGATAGCAACAGGTGGGGTTGGTCCTTTTGATTATGTTTGGAGCAATAGGGCACTCTCAGGCAGTAACCCCAAAAACATTGGTGCAGGAAATTACGCGGTAACGGTCTCTGACAAAGCACAAAACAGGCAGGTTTGCAGTATCGAAGTTCAACATCCTTCAGAAATTGAAATCAGTGTGGTTGACCTGCAAAAAGTGAAGTCTTCCAACGGTAAAGAGGGGAGAATAGAAGTGAATGGCACCGGTGGTACAGGTGATTTGTCTTATGTATGGAACAATGGTTCTAAAAAGTCATTTATTGACAAACTTGGGGCAGGAGATTACGGCGTAACTGTTAGCGATAAGAACAAATGTACTGCTGTTTCTTATTTCAAAATGACACGTGAAAAAATCCTTCCTGATCTGGATATTAAGACCATTGCGATCGGTAAAACATTAAGAATAAACGAGTTATACTTTAAAGCAGACAGCACTGAAATTTCACCGGAAAGTTTTGATGTATTGAACGAGTTATATGACTTTTTATCCGCCAATCCAAGTGTTGTTATTGAAATTGGCGGGCATACCAATACGATTCCACCGCACGAATACTGTGATAAGCTAAGTACAGAGCGGGCAAAAACTGTTGCGGAATATTTCTACAAGAAAGGTATACCGGTAAAAAGACTCAGTTTTAAAGGCTACGGAAAAAGACAGCCTATTTCTGATAGTACCTCATTGGAAGGTAGACAAAAGAACCAGCGGGTAGAAGTAAAGGTAATTTCAATGTAAAAAAAAAGCCCTGTTTTCAGGGCTTTTTTTTATTGGAAGATTTCCGTTCCGGCAAAATGGAAGGCTGACTCGATAGCAGCATTTTCATCGCTGTCTGAGCCATGAACCGCATTTTCACCTATGTTTTTAGCAAATCTTGCTCTGATGGTTCCGGGAGCAGCTTCAGCAGGATTAGTCGCACCGATCAATGTCCTGAAATCAGCAACCGCATTGTCTTTTTCCAAAATAGCAGCGACAATGGGGCCTGATGACATAAATTCAACCAATTCTCCATAAAAAGGACGTGCACTATGAACTGCATAAAACTCTCCGGCTTTTTCAGCAGAAAGTTTAGTATATTTCATAGCTACTATTTTAAATCCTGCTTCGCAGATTTGTTGCAAAATGGCACCAATATGACCGGCTTTTACCGCATCCGGCTTAATCATGGTAAATGTTCTGTTTGCTGACATGTTCTTGAAAATTTGAAATTTGAAATGATAAGGGCGCAAAATTAACAAAACCCGGGGCTTGTCTGAATTATAAATATTAATTTTTTTGCTATTTCACAAAATTTTTGGAAATTCGCCTCCCTATTGAAAGAGGATATACAAAATATAAAACTAAAATTATCCAATCCACAGGATATTGTTATTCTATCACACCGGAACCCTGATGGAGATGCGGTAGGTTCTACTGTGGCTCTTAGTCGTTTCTTAAAGAAAGGTAACCACGCGGTCAAAATTATCTATCCAAGTGAATATCCTCTTGTTTTTCAATATCTTATAGATAGCAGCCAGTCACCGCTTATTTATGACTTAACCCCTCAGGAATGTCTGGAGGCTATCAAAAATGCGGGTGTTATTTTTTTGTTGGATTTTAATGCCCTTGACAGAATAGACAAGATGGGTGAAACTGTTATGTTTTCCAAGGCAATAAAAATTCTTATTGACCATCATATTGATCCTGAACCAATTGCAGATTATATTTTGTCAGATACCAATGCTAGTTCTACAGCAGAAATGGTTTATTTGTTTATGAAAGATCTTGAAATGATGGATCGATTGGACAAAAACATTGGTGAAGCCTTGTTTACCGGGCTGATTACTGATACAGGCTCATTTAGGTACAGTACCAGAGGGCTTACATACCAGATTGCAGGCGATTTAAAAAATATTGGAGTGGATGACTATGCCTTGTCAAATCTCATTTTTAATTCACTTGAGCCCAAAAATTTAAAATTATTAGGTCATTGTCTCGCCAACAGAATGGTACTATTGACAGAACATAAGTCTGCATATATCTATTTAACAAAAGATGATTACCAACAATTTGGTATTTCCAGAGGAGATACAGAAGGAATTGTCAACTATTTGCTGATGATGAAAGAGGTGGTTTTAGCTGCCTTAATAACAGAGCAACCCAGTATAATTAAAATTTCCCTAAGGTCAAAAGACAACATCAATGTGCAGCAAATGGCAGCAGCACATTTTAATGGGGGTGGCCATAAAAACGCCTCAGGAGGATCTGCCTATGCCAAACTTGATGATGTAATCAACCGCTTTACCAAGGTGGTTCCCAATTTTGTAAAATAATAAATCATAATAAATGCGTAATTTAAATCTAATGCAGTATTTGTTTGTCTTATCCATCCTTATCATGGGATGCAAGGGAGAAACAGGTGATTTTACGACTGGTAATGGTTATAAATATACTGTCCACAAAAAAGGTAGCGGCAAAACTGCTGCCATCAACGATTATATCTTTTATGCGGCCACTGTTACGGCTGATGATGATACTCTTCAGAGCAACAACGATCCTGAAAACTTTCCTTACATGCAATTGCCCAAGGATTGGAAAGATATCAAACCACCATCTCCATTTTATGAGGTATTATCAAAAGTTATGGTTGGAGACAGCATTACCATTTATGTGCCGGGCGACTCAATTCCACCGGGAAATCCAAACCTCGTTGGTAAAAAAGAATTAAGGTTTATTTTATCTATCAAAGATATCATGGACAGCACAGCTTATGCCGGTTTTACCGCCAAAAAAAGATCAGAAATGGAAGCAGTAATGGCCAAAAGTAAAGAAAGATTACCTGGTGTTGAAAAGACCATTACAGAAACTTTGGCTATGTACAAGGCAAAAAATCTGAAAGTAGAATCAACTGCTTCAGGATTGCAATATGTAATACATGAAAAAGGAACAGGACCTGTAGCTACCAAAGGGCAGAAGATATCTGTAGATTACCACGGAGTATTGAAAGATGGTACCAAATTTGACAGTTCCTTCGAAAGAGGGATGCCAATTGAATTTCCTGTTGGCGTTGGAAATGTAATACCAGGTTGGGATGAAGCCCTGACCTTATTGCCAGAAGGAACCAAAGCTACCCTGTTTATTCCTAGTAACCTTGCCTATGGCGATCAGCAGAGTGGTCCTATTCCGGCAAATTCAGACTTGGTATTTTACATCGAGTTTCAAAAAATTAAATAACCTTAAAAAGAGGACATGACCATAGAGCAACTCAATGAGTTGAAACAGCGTCTGGCATTGATAAGGGGGTATCTTTGACATCGATAACCGCTTAGTTCAAATAGTAGATAAAGAGCAATTAGCAGCTGATCCGGCACTTTGGAGCAACAGCGAAAAAGCGGAGCAGCTGCTAAAAGAGCTCAAAACACATAAAATATGGGTTGCCAAATACAATGACATTGCAGATGTTGTTGATGAAACAGAATTGCTTTACGAATACCAAAAGGAGGGTGAAGCAACCGAAGCCGAAGTTGATGCCATTTACAAAAAGGCTGTCGACATCTTGGATGACGTCGAGTTTAGAACAACCCTTAATCAACCGGAAGATGCTTTTTCTGCCATCCTTGAAATCAATGCGGGTGCCGGTGGCACTGAAGCTTGTGATTGGGCAGAAATGCTCTATCGCATGTACTTGATGTGGGCAGAAAAGAATGGATACAAAATATCTGAACTTTACTTTCAGGCCGGTGATGTAGCAGGTGTTAAGTCGGTTTCACTCGAAATTGATGGAGAATACGCTTTTGGTTTGCTAAAAGGTGAAAATGGAGTTCATAGATTGGTACGAGTGAGTCCATACAACGCGCAAGGAAAAAGAATGACTTCGTTTGCCTCTGTTTTTGTGCATCCACTAGTAAATGACGACATTGAAATTGAAGTTAGCCCTGCCGACCTCGAGTGGGATACCTTCAGAGCCAGTGGAGCTGGTGGCCAGAATGTCAATAAAGTTGAGACCGCAGTTCGTTTGAGACACTTGCCTTCAGGAATTGTAGTGGAGTGTCAGCAAGAGAGGTCTCAACATATGAACAGAGACAAAGCCATGCAAATGCTGAAGTCGCGACTTTATGAAATTGAGCTGGAAAAGCAACAGGCAGAGAGAGATAAACTTGAGTCAACCAAACGAAAAAACGAATGGGGCTCTCAGATCCGATCCTACGTTTTAGACGACAGAAGGGTTAAAGACCACAGAACGGGATGTGAAACAAGAAACCCTGATCTTGTTTTGGATGGAGGACTGGACGATTTTCTGAAGGCCTATCTGATGTGGGATGGTAAATAATTATTGTTTGAACACCAAATCAACAGGTATTGATTTTTGTGTTAAAATAGCAAGGTCTTTCTGCAATTCTGCTTTAATGACTGCTTTCTCATTGATTAAGGCTGCTACTTTTTTATAATCACCATCTCCCTGGAGAGTTAAAATGATACCAGACAATGATGTCATTGCCGCTTTAAACTTTGGAAAATCGATGCTGTACCTTCCATTAGGCATCTTCGTTACAGCCCCATTTTCAACCAAATAATTAAAACGAATCATATTGGCTTTACCGTGGGCAGACCCCGCACCAAATCTTACAGATCTGAAGATGGAGGCAAAAAAGGTCGTTATATAGGCCTCCATACTTTCCTGGATTTCATTCTTTTCTTTCAGTTTAGAAATCATGTATAGTCCCAAGATATCGGCCTTTCCTTCTTCAATGGCGGCATAGTGCTCTTTAAGTGCAGTCCTTACCAGCCCTTTTCCATTGATTGTATTTTTGATACCCAGGCCATGTGCCACTTCATGAAACATTGTGTTTTCAAAAAAAGCATTGAAGTTAACGTACTTCAAAAATGAAGTATCAAGCAGTTCTTGTGAGATAGGGACTAAAATCTTATCAAACTTCTCCCTCATGACATTTTTAAGTTGCAGCCTTCTGGTGCCTTTTTTCAACTGTACTTCTTCATCATTGGGTAGATTAATGGCAATTGTTTTACTTCCTGCATTACAGTCGCCCCTGTATTGAATTACATCGTAGGCATTTAATTCGGTATCAGAGCCGGGAGCTTCCATTTTGTAAACATCTTTTACAGGAAGTCCTTTTTGAAGTTCAGGGAGGAAGGCATTGAATTTTTCCAACTTTCTACTCCATTCCATGTCTTTAATCAAGACAAAAGATTCATAAGAGGTTTTATATCCAAAAAGCTGGTCCTCATAATTTTCGATAGGCCCTATTACAACATCAATTTTATTGTTTTTCATTTCGAGCCAGGCCATATCGCTCGCCTGGTAATTGTCAGAAATAAGTGCTTTTGCCCTCAGATGGAGATAATTTCTTAATCCGGTATCGTCTGCAAGTGAGGCTGCTTGTTCCAATAAATAACTTACTCGTTGCAGTTGTTTTGAAAAATAAACATGATAGGGGATCGAAGTCAATTTGCCGTTTTTATCTCTTCTGACCATCGTGTATTGAGATGTTTTTGTGCTGTCTTGCCAAGCTTCAAATTCTTCAGTGGTCATATTATTCGGATAAAAGTTGGCACCCGGTTTTTTGATTTCTTTGGTTAATATAGGTTGATTGTTGTTAAGACGATCCCAGGGGCCATAGTTTACCAAGGCAAACGCGCGCTCTTTGCCTTGTAAACTTTCAACCCATTTTTTGTCTCCATAACACTGTTCCCAATACAATTCATCCATCATTTGAGCTGCCTCAACCAGAATTGGAATCATTTTTTGTTCGTTGGGAGTAAGACTGCTGAGATCTGAGCCAAGCGAAAAAACGGCATATTGTTGCAATAAAGAATCCATTGAATCACTCTTTTGAACACCAAAATCATAATGATCAGAAGGGCATTCTAAAGTTTTAACCGGAGTTGATATTGAAGCTGGTTCATCATTTTTACACGTAAAAAAGAATACAGTTGAAATGAGGAAAAATTGAAATGTTGCTTTCATCCTACAGAGGGATTTGAAATTAATTTATGAGTTCCTTCTCTAAAAATAAAAAGGAATAAAGAAAGATAGATAAAAATTTAATAATTCTAACTTATTAAGTATTCTGCAAAAGTACTAAAATCAGGTTAAAAAAGAAATTTTATTTTTATAATCAAGCAATTATATAGTTATTATATTGATGTTTCAAGAGGAGCGAAAAATAATTTCATTCTCGGGGTCGAAAAAATCAAGTTTGTGCTATATTTGCAAGGGTCTGTTCTTTTAGAAAAATTCTGAAACAGCTTAAAATATTGGGTAGGTTTAAACATATAGTTAATATTGCTTTGAGTATTAAGAGAAGATATTCTGAATTCAAATTTAAAAAACACATTTATGCAGCTTAAACATTTGGTATATCTCCTGTTATTGTTGTCAATTGGCCTGGAAGCACAGATCAAAGTAAAAGGTGAGGTTTTTGAAGAAGCCACAGGAGAACCTATCATTGGTGCGAATGTAATCATCGAAGGCACAACAGAGGGAGTGGTAACAGAATGGGATGGAAGCTTTGAATTGCAAACTAGCCAGAATTTTCCTTTTGTTATCACAGTGTCCTACTTAGGCTATGTTACTCAGTCGATTGAGGTTTTGGATGGAAAACAAAAAATTAAATTTAACCTTGCAGATCAATCCATTACCGTTGCAGAGGTTGAAGTAGTAGGACAAAGGATTAGCGACAAACAAAAATCTGCCCCGTTAACAGTAGAGTCATTAGATGCAATTTCGATAAAACAGACGGCATCCACCGATTTTTACAGTGGGCTGGGTTCACTGAAAGGAGTAGATCTAACCACCGCCAGTATAGGTTTCACCATTATCAATACCAGAGGATTCAATAGCACAAGTCCAGTGAGGTCTTTACAAATCATTGATGGTGTTGATAACCAATCACCAGGCTTAAACTTTTCATTGGGTAACTTCTTAGGAGCTCCTGAGTTGGACATACAAAAGGTCGATTTAGTGGTTGGAGCCAGTTCTGCCTATTATGGTCCCAATGCTTTCAATGGAGTTATTAGCATGGAAACCAAAAACCCATTCTATTCTAAAGGTTTGTCGGCTTCTGTAAAAGCAGGTGAACGCAGCCTTTTAGAAGGCTCTTTGAGGTATGCTAATGTTATCAAAAACAGTCAGGGCCTGGATGTTCTTGGCTATAAAGTCAACTTTTTTGGTATGCGGGCCAATGACTGGCAGGCCGATAATGAGGAGCCCGTATTTGATAGCAAATCAGTGGCCAGCAATCCAGGAGGATATGACAAGGTAAATACGTATGGCGATGAATACACCAGAACTTTAGATTACAACAACAATGCCCTTTTTAGTCAATATGCAGGATTGGGTACCTTCCATAGAACAGGATATAGGGAGAAAGATGTGGTCAATTACGAAAGCAAAAACTTAAAAGGGAATGTTGGCCTTTATTACAGACTAAAACCCTCCTTGGCAGAAGAATCTCCTGAACTTATTTATGGGTTTAACATTGGCAATGGTACCACTGTGTATCAAGGTGACAACAGATTTAGCCTGCGAAACATTACTTTTTTTCAAAACAAATTGGAAATCAGAAAAAGGGATAAATATTTCCTGAGATTTTACCAAACCCAGGAGGATGCTGGGGATAGTTATGATCCCTATTTTACATCCCTGTTGTTAGCAGGTCAATCCAAAGACAATGTCAATTGGGGTAGCGACTACGTAAAGTATTGGCAGGATGAAGTCAGGCCTCAGATGGATGAACTGGGCTATCCTAAATTGCAAATCATGATAGATCCCATAACAGGCGGAATAACAACCTATTTTGATACAATCGCTGCTAATAAGTGGTTCAGCGATAATGCGGCCTTCATCAAAGCATCACACGATGCGGCAAGAAATCATGCTGACACGCTCGAGAGGGGAGCCGAATATAAAAAATACCTTGTACCTGGTTCCGAAGAATTTAAAACTGCGTTTAACAAAATTGTTTCTACCAAATCCAACAAACGTACAGATGAAGAGGCAGGTACCCGATTTTTCGACCAATCGGCACTCTATCATGTACAGGGAGAATATAAGTTTACTCCCACTTTTATGGAGGCAATTGTTTTAGGGGGAAGCGCCCGTCATTACAGGCCCAACTCTCAGGGCACGATCTTTTATGATACCAGTGATGTCAAAATTACCAATACCGAATTTGGGGTATATCTGGGGGGAGAGAAAAAACTGGTGGGCAGCAAGCTCAAAATAAACGGTACGGTCAGGGTTGATAAAAATCAGAATTTTGACGCCTTGTTTTCACCGGCTTTGTCAGCAGTGTATAATCCTTCAGAAAACAATTTCCTCAGACTTTCATTTTCATCAGCATTAAGGAATCCAACCTTAACGGATCAGTATCTGTACCTGAATGTTGGACCAGCCATCCTTTCCGGTAATTTAACTGGAGCACAGGACCTGATTACGGTTGAATCTTTCAGTGATTTCACAGAAAAATTGGATAGGACCCAACTTAAATATTTTAACATTTCGGGCGTAAGACCGGAAAAGGTAAAAACCCTGGAAGTAGGTTACCGAACCACCTTATTCAACAATACCTATATAGATGGTAGTTATTATTATAGCCGATATGATGACTTCTTAGGCTATGTGATAGGGATTAAGAGTGACTTTGATCCGTTGACCTCTTTCCCACAAAACATCCAGGCATATCGATATGCCGCCAATTCTACCAACCAGGTAACAACCCAGGGATTTTCAGTTGGTCTCAATCATTACTTTATGGAACATTACATGCTGGCCGGCAATTATTCCTGGAACAAACTCAATAAATTGGATGTAGATGACCCTATCATTCCTGCTTTCAACACGCCTGAGCACAAGTACAACATCAGTTTGTCTGGCAGAGACGTGCATGGATTAGGCTTGAAAAAATTCGGCTTTAATGTCAATTATAAGTGGGTATCTTCATTCATTTTTGAAGGCTCACCTCAATTTACGGGAAGAATTCCGTCGTATGCTTTGGTTGATGCTCAAATAAACTTTGCATTGTCAAAATTGAATGCTGTAATCAAAATTGGTGCTTCCAATGTGTTGAACAATAAGATTTATCAAACATACGGGGGTCCCAGAATAGGAAGGATGGCTTACATCAGTTATCTTTATGATTTTAAAATCAAATAACATTTCATATCAAACTTCAAAAAACAAAAACATGAAAAGACTTTTACCCATATTGTTGTCTTTCCTGGTAACCGGCTTGTTTGCGCAGGAGAGGTACCTAGGACAGGTATTTTCCAATGTGGATGTTCAAACTGTTATTTACGGTAAGAACTACACCGTCATTGGCGTGCCTTCTCTTGGTCATACAGTTGAAACCGGCAGGGTAGGTCAACCCCTAGCTGCCGATGTTTATACACCTCAAGGAGATACTGAAACCAAGAGACCATTGGTTATCTATTTCCATACTGGTAACTTCCTGCCTTTTCCTCAAAATACAGGAGCAAGTGGAACCAGAAAAGATTCAGTTTGTGTTGACATCGTTCGCAAGTTTGCCAGAATGGGATACGTTGCTGCGAGCGTTGATTACAGGTTGGGTTGGAACCCGATCGCGCCTACTCAGGAAGGCAGGGTCAATACATTGATCAACGCTGCTTATCG
This sequence comes from Saprospiraceae bacterium, assembly GCA_017987975.1. Taxonomy (GTDB): domain Bacteria; phylum Bacteroidota; class Bacteroidia; order Chitinophagales; family Saprospiraceae; genus JADKBO01. The sequence continues at coordinate 9,850 of JAGNSQ010000010.1, read as the reverse complement.
CGGTGTTCAGGATGCTAGAACTGCCATTCGTTATTTCAAGGCCAATGCAGACACTTATGGCATCGATACCAACAAAATTATGATTTTTGGACAAGGTACCAGTGGTTATATTACACTTGCTACCGCATCTCTAGATAAATACAGTGAAGTCTTAACAACAACTTCTGGTGTTGGTAAATTTGTGGGTTCCAATGGTCTTCCATATGTGATTGAACGCGTACCACTTCCTGGGGGCGGAGTTCTTTATATCAATGGTGATATTGAAGGAAAAGTATTGGGTATTGTACCGCCAAATGCAGATGGTACACCTAGTGCTGGTCCTCCTCCAACCGGAGATACCCTTTGTTTCCCTAATCACGTAAATCACACTTCTGATTTCGCAATGGCCGTTAATATGGGCGGTGCCCTTGGTGATATTTCTTGGTTAGATGCAAATACATTACCTATTATTTGTATACAAGCTCCTTATGACCCATTTTCACCTTACGACGATGCAGTATTGAATGTACCTATTCCAGGAGGTCAACTTCCAGTGGTAAGGGTTCAGGGAAGCTTGGCAGTTCAAAGAAGAATGGACGAACTAGGCCTCAACGATCCTTTCAATGCCCTCGATCCTGCTAAAGACCCAATTGGTCAGGCAATCAAAGGCAAGGCAGGTGGACATATCAATTTATTCCCAATAATTGGCTCCAACCAGCTTGACAGCTCTCCATGGGATTTCTGGGATCCTGCAACCAATGTAAATCACGCCACCGCCATTCAGACCAATCCAGATATGACAGCTGAAAAGGGACGCAGGTACATTGATTCAGTTTTAGTATTCATTGCACCAAGAGCATGTATTGGTTTGGATTTACCTTGCAAAGCTTCTGTGGTATCCTCTACTAAAGATCTATCTGATGCAGATGTTGAATTGAATTTGTCACCCAACCCAGCTTCTGATAGAGTTAGGATTTCTGTAAGCAAAAATGCACCTATCTTATCTGCTACCCTGACCGATCTTAATGGTAAAATCGTCGAAAGGTACACCAACATCAATAACTCATTCCTTGAAATTCAGCGTAATAACTTGTCTACAGGTATGTATGTTGTCAATTTGAACTTTGAGAAAGGCGCACTTTCCAAAAAAATAATGTTCAACTAATTAACGAAATAACAAAAGAAAAAGGCTCTGCAATTGCAGGGCCTTTTTCTTTTAAAGGGCAAAAAAAAAGAGATACAAATCAATGTATCTCTTTGTGTTTAGCAGCCCGTAGGGGAATCGAACCCCTGCTACCAGGATGAAAACCTGGCGTCCTAACCCCTAGACGAACGGGCCTTTTTCAAAAGCTGTGCAAAGATATAATTAATTATTGAATATAAATAAGGTTTGATTAAAAAAAATCTATTTTTTTAATTGATTATTCTTTAATAAGGGAAATAGGGGATGCCTATACTTAAATTGTCATTAAATACAGAAATGAATAATACCCATTTGTTAAATAGCGGGTTATAACTTAAAGAAATAATTAATATATATTGTTTTGGCCAACATTTTATGTATATTTGTGTTAACAGTTTTAATAATCTCCCCCCCATGAAAGTCCTGATGGTATGTTTAGGAAATATCTGTCGTTCGCCTTTAGCACACGGCATCCTGCAAAGCAAAATTGATCAATATAAATTACCCTGGATCGTTGATTCAGCAGGTACTGGAGGGTGGCATTCAGGTGAAAGTCCTGATTATCGTGCAATTTTGGAAGCCAGAAAGAATGGAGTAGATATTTCAAAACAAAATGCCAGGCAAATCAAGTTAACAGATTTTGCCAATTTTGATTTGATTCTTGCTATGGACACTCAAAATTATAACGACATCAGGGCACTCACCCAAAATCAGTCGGAAAGAGACAAGGTTCAAATGATCATGAATTATTCATTTCCCCATAAAAATATTCCGGTTCCGGATCCTTACTATGATGGAAAGTTTGCTTTGGTTTTTGAAATGCTGGAGGAGGCAATTGATAAGCTTGTACTCCAATATGCTGGTATTGAAGTCTGATTCATACCAATTTTTCAAGTAAAACTTCCCTATTAAGGTCATTTTCTCTCAACTAACAAAATAATAGATGGTATTTTGTGGTAAAATTCCACATTATGCACCATCGTGTCATTTTCTATTTCTTGCTGTTATTTTTTTGCTTCCATTGCGAGTTTTCAATTGCTCAAACACCTCTCGAACCGGATCATTGGAAGGAGCTCAAGTTTAGGAATATTGGTCCAGCAGGCATGTCAGGTCGTATTACCGCCATCGATGTAGATCCTACAGATGACAACAGAATCTTTTTGGGCTCAGCATCTGGTGGGGTATGGTTGAGCCAAAATGGAGGTATTTCGTTTACACCCATTTTCGACGAACAATCATCACTTGCCATTGGGGCTATTAAAATTTGTCCTAAAAATCCCAGTCAGATATGGGTAGGAACTGGGGAGGGGAATCCCAGAAATTCTCTCAATACCGGAAACGGAATTCATAAAAGTTTGGATGGAGGCAAGACCTGGAAATGTATGGGCTTGGAAAAAACTAAAACCATACACAGGATTATCATTCACAAGGATAATCCAGACATCGTTTTTGCAGCTGCCCTGGGGTCACCCTGGGGGCCAAATGATGAACGAGGGGTATTCAAAACTACAGATGGAGGCAAGACGTGGAAAAAGATACTGTATGTCAATGCAACTACAGGGGCAGCTGATATGGTAGCAGACCCTACAAATCCTGAAAAAATTATCGTTTCTATGTGGGAACATGAAAGAAAACCATGGACATTTATTTCAGGAGGTCCAGGTTCAGGTATTTATATGACTTTTGATGGAGGCGACACTTGGAAAAAACTATCCTCTGAAGACGGCATTCCCAAGGGAAAGTTGGGTAGGGTAGGACTGGCCATTGCTCCCTCTGCACCAAATATAATTTATAGTCTTATTGAGGCAAAAGAAAATGGTTTGTATAAAAGTGAAGATGGGGGATTAAAATGGAAACTGGTCCAAAATAAAGACATTGGCAACAGACCCTTCTATTACTCTGAAATTTATGTTGATCCTAAAAATGAAAACAGACTTTACAACGTATTTACCTATCTTACACGGAGTGATGATGGAGGTAAATCTTTTTACAATATTGCTGATTATGGCAATGCTGTACATCCAGACCATCATGCTTTGTGGATCCACCCTCAAAATTCTGAGTACATCATAGATGGAAATGATGGAGGAGCAGCCATATCCAGAGACATGGGCAAGTCGTGGCATTTTATTTCTAATTTACCGGTTGGTCAATTTTACCACGTGAATGTCGATAAAGACAAGCCTTACAACGTTTATGGAGGAATGCAAGACAACGGTTCGTGGGTTGGACCATCAGCCGTATTAAAGCCAGGTGGAATCAGAAATACAGATTTTCAGGAATTGTACTTCGGAGACGGATTTGATGTGGTGCCTCAACCTGGGAACTCAAGATTTGGTTATGCCATGTCTCAGGGCGGTAATGTCGCTTTTTATGATAGGCAGACAGGTCAGAATCGTTTTGTCAAACCCAACCACCCGGAAGGTGTTACATTGCGATACAATTGGAATGCAGCCATTGCCCAACATCCGCACGACTCATGCAGCTTGTATTTTGGTAGTCAGTTTGTTCATTTCTCAAAAGACTGTGGTAGAAGCTGGAAACTGATCTCACCCGACCTCACCACCAATGACACCACCAAACAAGATCAAACCAAAACCGGGGGGTTGACACTTGACGTGACAGGGGCAGAGACCCACACTACCATTTTGTGCATTGCACCATCACCACTTGACGATCAGATAATCTGGGTTGGCACTGATGATGGAAATATACAATTGACAATGGATGGAGGTAAAAGCTGGACCAATCTTAATTCAAGAATAAAGGGACTACCTGCCAACGCATGGGTGCCACAGATTGAAGTTTCGTCAAGATATAAAGGCGAAGCATGGGTAGTTGTCAATAATTATAGGCAGAATGATTACAGTGCCTACGCCTACCACACTACTGATTTTGGTAAAAACTGGCGAAGGATTGCCGATGATAACCAGATAAAGGGTTTTGTAGTTTCAATGGTTCACGATCCGATTGCTCCTTCGTTATGGTTTTTGGGCACAGACGTTGGTTTGTACGTTAGTTTGGACGAGGGTAAAAGCTGGCAACATTGGATCCATGATTTTCCTCAGGTTCAAGTCAGTGATATGAAAATACAACAGGATGAAAATGACCTTGTGGTGGCAACCTTTGGCCGGGCAATTTGGATATTAGATAACATTGTCCCTTTGCGGGAGCTGGCAAATAAAACATTTACCACATCTGATTCACTTCATCTATTTGGGTGCCCACCGGTTTTTGATTGGTTTTACCGCTCATATGACGGTGTAAGGTTTTTTGCTCAGGGAGATTTTTCAGGTGCCAATGAAAGTAAAGGTCAGGCAACGATGTATTTATGGACACCACCACAAACCAAGAACAAAGAAGATGGCGAAGAAAAGAAAGAAAAACCAAAGGATAAGGAAGCTAAAATTGCGGTCAGGTGGATCAACGAGAAGGGAGATACCATCAGACGCACCACTGTAAAACCCATTGGAGGTTTGCAAAAAATCTATTGGGGCCTGAATGAAGATGGATTCAGAGGCCCCTCAAGAAGAGAGGTTCAAAAAGAGGATGATGCACCAGGGGGAGCATCTGTGTTGCCGGGTAAATATAAGTGTGTTGTTACATACAAATCTAAAATTGACAGCACTTGGTTGGACGTGAAACCCGACCCAAGAATAGCATTTGATGCACAAAAAGCTGAGGCAAAATATAGGATGGAAAAAGACTTTGAAAGCACTGTCAAAAAAGCTGCCATTTCTTTTGAATGGTTAAAAGACTGTAGGAAACACCTTAAGTCGCTGGAAACCATTAAGGGATTCCAAGTCGATTCTACCAAAAAAGAAATAGAAAAATGGCAGAAATCCATTGGTGGAAAGCTCGATACATTGGAATCTCTTTATATGCTTCCGGAAAATACCAAAGGAATTGCCTTTGATGACGATAAGGTAACGTCTAAAATTCAGACTGCACAGGCTTACGTCAATACCAGTGATGGTGGCGTGACCAATAACATAGAATGGGCGATAAAGGAAGCGGTCCAGGCTGTTGAAAGCGCTGAAACCGCAATTATTTCATTTAAAAAGGATACTTGGCAGCCTTATCAGGAAATGTTGTCTGGCTTAACAATAAACCTATTTCCAGATTCAGTAAAAAAGGAATAATTATATTTTAGTAAATTTGATTACTTTAATTTTGCTTCCTTCACTTAAGGTGGCAAAATAAAAGCCTGGTGTCAGGGTTTGAATATTGATGGTATTCTGACCCGCTACCAGTGAAGCATCCAATACCAATCTACCTGCTGCATTGGTTATACCCAACCTTGCCACTTGCCTGGTTTGTATGTTGATTACTGCACTTGCTGGATTTGGAGAAAGGGTAACGTCAAGATCAGCCTTACCTCCGGCAGATAATGGATTTGTGATTATTTCTAGTTTTAGATGATCCAACCCGGCTTCTACCAAATGTCCCGGAGCTATATCCTCTGCTTTAACCACCAGCCTCATGCTTTCTGTCATTAATACCTGGTTTTTGGCAAATGCAAAATTGTGTTTTTTCCATTCAGAAGAGCTCTTTAATTCTATCAATACCGGTGATAAAGTGAATCCATTGTCCAGATAAACAGAAAAGTAATCGTTGGGATTGCCAGAGCCTCCATCATTATAGAACCAATAATGGAATGAACCTTTCAAACTATCGGCACCCTGAGCATCCATGATTGGACTCAATAAAGTAGTGCTCCCACCATCTACATCATTGTCGCCCGGGTTGACGCCACCATTGCCAGTCAGATAAGCAAAACTGCCAAGGTCATCACTAACATCTTTGTCAGGGTTTGATATCATGTTTTGATACATGGTGCCTTGAGGAACCACTCTTTCCCAGTTTCCGGCAGCACTTTTTTCTGAATTGATCCAACCCAGATCTGTGAAAAAATCATCCTCATATCCTGGTTCCAAAACAATGGTCAGCTCTTCCTGATCATGCGGATCAAATTCAATGCCTTTGTATCCCCATGCAGCTGCTCTTATCAAATAATTGGCTTCTCGTGACACAGGGAATTTAAATTGACCTGTTGCAGAGGATACAACATTTAAATAGGTTGTTGAAGCGGTATTTTCAAGTTGTAGTCCTGCGTTTGCTATTGGGTTGCCATCTTGATCTACGACCCTTCCGGCAATAAAATTGGCTTGAAAAATAAAATCCTGGATGGTAACTTCGGCAGTATTTAAAGTTACTTCAACCGTGTCAACGCCATAATCCGGATGTTCAAATCTCACAAGATAGATTCCCGGCACCAAAAGTCCTGTTTTATAATCGCCGCTACCATTGGTTACATCTGCTGCTGCTCTGTCGGTAATGATTTTAATGTTTGCTCCTGCAATTGGATAAATAGCACCATCGATATCAATAGCCCTGGCATTTCCCTCCAGATAACATGCCCGTTGGTAGGTTGGTTTGAAAACCCATAGTCCTGAATTGATGTCGCTTCCGATAATAGTTCCGGAGGCAAAATGAGGATATACACCCCAGCAACCGTAAAACCAGCTACCAGATTGCGGTAGTGAACTATCGTTTAGGTAAGTATCATACTCTGCCACTTTGATAATATTATCGGGGCGGGTCATGTCCTGAATCAAAATACCATCCGTATACCAGCTTGTTACGGCATATTGTCCAACCGCATATGTATTGTGAGGTATTACCCTTCCAATCTGGGTGTCATCATTTCGGTATTTATCCAAAAATTTTACATTATTCAAATCAGAAATATCATACGAGGCTAAAAACGCTCCTGATACCTCGTCTGTGGTGTAAAGTACTGTGCCTTCAGGGTTCGTCCAAACATTGTGCGCAAATACATTGGGTGTTTGAAAGCGGGTAAGGAACTTGGGGTCTGAACGATTGGAAATATCATATACGCCTACACCATTATTGAGATCAGCTGTAAATAGAAAGTTAGCATTGGCATAACAGTCATGGGTATATACATCGCCCATGTTACTTACTATTTCAGGATTGTATGGATCATTATTGAGATCGCAAATGATGATGCCCTGCCTATTCACATTGTGGCCATTGAGGTATAAAAAGCCCATGGTATCCATATTGATGCTGTGTACTGTCCTTAATGTATCGGCAACAGTATTGGGTATAGATGGCTTCCACCGCTTCCAGGTAAACTGGCTAGGAGCATTGGTAGCGTCAATGATGGTCACACCATCCGGGCCTTCTGTAGTAACATATATGTAATTGCCCCACGATCTCATCTCCCTCCAATTGTTGGTTGCACCGGGAATCACCAATCTTTCTATTGGATTTGATGGATCTTCTAATGACAATATACGAATAGCCTGTCGCGTTCCGATCACGGCATATTCAATGCCATTGGCATCAGTATGACCCCATATACCAGACCCTCCTTCTCCAAAATCCAGATGAGACATAAGTTGCATGTTCTCTTTCGTTTGGGCATGGATTTGAATCACATTGAAAGCACCCACAAAAAAAATCAGAAAAGAAAATAAACTGAGCCTGCTATTAGTTGACATACTATAGATAATTTAAAAGTCACAAAGATAGCCGAATCCTACTTTTTTGATGCGTTTACAGCTAATTTGCTTTTCAATTGTCCGCAATGAGTTGCCATTCATAAAATATAAACCAAGCTTTGTATTTTTTAAGATTTTTAGAAATATTACAGCCTCTTTTTCTGTTAATTACAAGGATAATTGTAATTTTGATAATCGAAAAATTTCTATATAGCGTTGAAAATGAATAAGAAATATATAATCTATTTTTTTGTATTACATCTTGGCACCCTATGGGGTCAAGATTACCCTGCCTTTTACCCTCAATTTTATGCCAATGGTAATAGACTCGAAATGGCAACCGCCGGGGGATTGAGAAATGCTCGATTTTCTAACATTGATTTCAACAATGATGGGATAAAGGATATCTATGCCTTTGATAAAACCTCGGGTAGGTCCTTATGTTTTGTCAATCTAAACAGTTCTGAAGGTATTGAATACCGATATGCACCTGAGTACGAAGGAATCTTTCCGAAAATACAGAATTGGGCCTTGCTCCACGACTTTAACAAAGATGGCATCGAAGATATTTTTTGTCTGCCATCCACACCTGGTATTCCGGGCATTGAAGTATGGAGAGGGCACCGGCAGGGAAACGAGCTTAGTTTCGAAAAAATGAAATCACCATTTTATGATGTCATTTCAATTCCCGCTGGAAATGGATTTACCAATCTTTACAATGCTATAACTGATGTTCCTGCCATCATAGATGTGGATGGGGATGGAGATACCGATGTGCTTTCTTTTGAATTGGATGGCTCCTTTTTAAATTATCATCAAAACCGAGCAGTTGAAAAAGGATTGGGCATTGACACCTTTGTAATGGAGACCCGTGATATATGTTTTGGTAAATTTTATGAAAATATGTTTTCAGAAGTGTTAGTCCTCAGCAACAATAAAGATCAATGTGCCAGCGGATTGAAGGATGATAGCAATCCCCGCCATACGGGCTCAACGGTATTAGCTTTTGATAATGATTGTGATGGCGATTTGGAGGTTATATTAGGAGATGTAGCCAATACCCGTTTGTTTATGCTTACCAATGGAGGCAACAATAATGCAGCCTGGATGACCTCACAAGAATCCAATTTTCCCGGGTACAACGTTCCCGTAGAAATGAATCTGTTTATTGCCGCCTTTCTGCTTGATGTCAACAATGATGGAAAGAAGGATTTGTTAGCAACACCCAATGAAACAGATGGAGGCATTAATCGCGAACACATTTGGTTATATCTCAACACAGGTACAGCTTGTGCTCCAAAGTTTGAACTATACACCAAACAGTTTTTGGTAGATGAAATGGTTAGTGTCGGGGCAAAAAGTGACCCGGCTATAGGAGATCTTACAGGTGATGGATTGCCGGATTTACTCCTTGGAGGCAATGGGGTTTTTAAGCAAGGTGTTTTAAAAAAAAGCAGATTGTATTTTTATAAAAACACTGGCACAAAGACTCAACCTGAGTTTACCTTGCAAGAGGAAGATTACCTGAATATGTCTGTTTTATCAATTCAACCACTTGCCCTGTCTCCAGCTTTGGCTGATATGGATGATGATGGCGATCTGGATTTATGGTTGGGAGATGGCAATGGCAGGCTCTATTTTTTCACTAATTCCGCAGGTCCCGGAGGGCAAGCCAACTTCACTTATGTATACCCTTATAATAATATTTTTGTAGGTCAGGATGCAAAGCCCTGTGTGAGAGATGTCAACGGTGATGGATTATTGGATTTGTTGGTTGGAGAACAAAACAATGAGCTCAATCTATTTTTGAATACAGGAACAAAAACCAATCCTGTTTTTCCAACTACTCCAGATCAACGCAATTACGGTGAACTGTTTAGCACTACTGATTTTTATACCTTCAATAACAGCATCGCAACCTTTGAAAACGAGGGTAGAAGAATGGCTTATATTGGCTTTGAAGATGGCAGGCTCAGTCTTTATGAATGGTCTGGTGATGTCATTAATGGCAAATGGGTCTTGATGGATGCCAATGTTGGTAAAGTACACAGAGGTAATAAACTCAATACAGAATTAGCGGATGTCAATGGAGATGGAATTTGGGATTTGGTTTTGGGCAATTTTGGTGGGGGTGTTCAATTTTATTCAACTCCCTTTT
>JAGNSQ010000101.1 GCA_017987975.1 Saprospiraceae bacterium | reverse complement strand
GTTCTTAAAAGAAGTTTACGAATTTAAAGTGTCAGAAATAGTTGAAATTGTTCAGACTACTGAGGCCATGGTAAAGTACTATCTACATACGGGCAGATCAAAGATGGTTCATATTTATGAAGGTCGTTGTGCATTGATTAACAAAGAAGGAACCTGTCACCAATGCTCTGAATTAAATGGCATTTTTAATCCTAAACAAGATTTTGAGGTAGAAAAAAACAAGATAGAGTTTGCTAAAAGGGCCAATGACCCCAATCGGGAAGCACTATTGGATCTCAGACTGCAGATTATGAAAGAAATTGACCCATTTAATTCCAGGGGTTCAGCTTTGCAATTGCATCATATTCAACACAATAGAAAAATAATGGAAAATTTTCCTGAAAAAGAAGGATGAGACCCTATCGTTTTTAAATAGCCTGGCGTCAAAAGTATATTAAACAAAAATTAATTGAAATGACAACAATACCTTCTTCCGGCAAAGCCGTTACTACCAAAAAAATATTTAGTCGAGAGACAGCAGTAAGCATTGACATCCAGTCCGACAAAAGCATTATATGGGCATTATTGACCAATGCCAGTGATTTTCCAAGATGGAACTCTACAGTAATATCCATTGATGGCAGGATAGCACCGGGAGAAAAAATTAAGCTCAGATCAAAACTCGACCCAAAGAGAGAATTTGCGTTAAAGGTAAAGGAATTTGATGCTGAAGACAAAATGGTCTGGGGTGATGCCATGGGAAGCAGGGTTTTTACCCTTAAAACCATCGGAAACAATCTGACCCATTTTACAATGGTTGAGAAAATTGGAGGCCCACTTTTTCCTTTTTTTGCTGGAATGATTCCACCCTTTGATGAAACATTTGACCAATATGTTAGAGACCTTAAAGCAGAGGCAGAAACAATTTCTAAAACTAAATAAAACAAAAAATGACTTATAAAATTGGAACCAAAGACAAGCCGATGGCGCTAAAGACACCGCCCTTGACCAGTGAATACACCATGCATGTGGATCAAAAAGACGGGAAAGAGGTATTGGTGTGTACTGTTGGAAAAACAGTTTTATTTTATAACATCGATATACTCGATGACTTACACAAAATGCTTAAAAAGCATGGTGACTGGATGGAGTTGGGTAGTGCTGACGAACAGAAACCTGCTAAAGAAGGTACTGTTGAAGCCTGGGGAAGGGCAGATGACAATCCGGTGGGTGGTTGGTATGGACTGAAAAAAGGATTGCGTGGTCGTGTTGGCATGTACATCCCACCCCTTATGGAAGCGTTGGGTCTGGCAGAGGTGACCCATGATGCAAAAGGCAATAAGATGAGGGCAAAGTAAAAGCTTTTTGCATTAGAGGAATGTCTTACAAAATTGGATAATTATTGAGTACAAGAAAAGTTCTAAAAAGTTAAATCGGCAAAACATGAGAATGTTATTGATAATTGCGGTTATTTCTTTCTTTACATTAAGTTGCAAGAAGGAAGATTCAAATCCGACATCATGCGAAACGAATTGTACCTTACTCCCTGAAGTGGGACCCTGCAATGCGGCATTTCAGAAATTTTATTTTGACAAGATCGAAAAGAAGTACCTTCCATTCGCGGGAATGCAATGGGTGACTAATGTCTATCCTCTTTATTACCGGTACAATAAAACACCCGATTTTTCGTTTAATGGCCAAATAACGTAATGTATACCAAATTTTATTTGGCACGCGTTTTTACCTTCTTTGGTGTATTTAAATTTCGAATCGTTCATCATGAAAAAGAAGCTTCACATAGGTTTTTTAATTGTCGGATTGTTGGTGTGTGCATCTAGTGTTTTCTGTCAGAGGAAACGGGTAAAGGCCAAAAGAATAGATAAAGTATTTATGGACTTTGATTATGGAATTTATTCCAGCCAATTAATTGTAACGTCGGATTATCGTTGGGAGGCATCCTTAAAAGAAAGAAACAGATGGAAGCTTGGAATAGGTAGTTTATATCAGGTTTCCGTTGGCAAAACAATAAATAAAAATTATATGCTATCAACAGGACTCACGTTTAATGAATTAACATTTTTACAAACAGCTGGTTTTGGGTATTGGAGTTGTAATCCTTCTGTGTATGGGGCAACAAAAATTGAAAGTGTTAGTCGAACGGTAAATCTGAAGTCTTTTGAAATTCCATTTGAAGTAAAAAACAAATATCAATTAGGCAAATTTTGTTTTCGCCCCTCGATTGGGATTCGAGCCATTTTTTATACATCGAAAGATCAGTCCGTTAAGTTCCTGCTGGACAATGGATACCTGGGGGATCATCCATACAACGACAAGGAATTGAGCCACAATATTGACATCAATTTTTCACTGGAAATTAAACCCGGCATTTCTTACAAATTGGTGGATAGGATTGGTTTAAAATTGGAGCCATTTTATAGAATTAACCTGAGGCAAGATCAAATATTGGAGGATTATGGTAAAACCAGGATCAGTAGTTTTGGAGCAATGCTGGGAGTGGAATATGCCCTTGTGAAGTCCCGTCGATAACAAATACTGATTACAAATTGAATAAGTAAAGAGGACAAATCAATGGACATTAATAGATATAAATAATTACACATGAGGTATATACTTGTTTTTTTGGTTGTAGTTACTTTTTCATGGAATTGCAAAAAAGAAGAAAAAACTACCACCGAATGCGAAATCAATTGTGCTTTGCTGGGTCAGGTGGGACCCTGTAATGCGGCATTTCAGAGATTTTATTTTGACCCCGTTGAAAAGAAGTGTCTTCCTTTTACCTGGGGAGGATGTGGTGGTGTAGTGCCCTTTGAAACCCTGGAGGAATGTGAGTTGTGCGAATGTAAATAGATTGTATCCGTATTGAAAATGGCGCATGATTGAACCTCAGATTTGATATTATTTTTTATCCACATGTGTTTGATTAATTTTGCAAAAGATATATCCCACTTTGTGGTGTCTCAAATATTTATTGTCAATTACATCACTTTGCATGATAAATTTTACAATTCTTGAAACTGAAAGAATGATACTAAAGGGTATCACATCGGAACAAATGAAGTCCATTTTTGGCGAATTGCCAAAAGACGAAATTAAAAGTATGCTGGGTCACCGTTCTGAGGAAGCCTATTTAAAGGAAGAATATAAACACCTAAATGGCTATTCTACTTACAACAGAAGATTTCTGCTTTTTTTGATGACAGATAGGGAGACGGGCCTAATTATAGGAAGATGTGGTTTTCACAATTGGAACAAAGATCATAAGAGGGCTGAAATCGGATATGCGATGGAGGACGAAAAATTTTTGAGAAGGGGTTTGATGAGTGAGGCGGTTAAGGCTATTTTACAATTGGGTTTTCAAGAATTAGAGCTGAACAGAATCGAAGCCAATGTTGACATACAAAATATACCTTCCATCAAAATATTAGAGAAAAACAATTTTAGAAAGGAAGGGATTTTAAGAGAACATGTGTATCATTCCGACCATTTTAGCGATTCTGTTCTTTATTCGATTCTGCGGAAGGAGTTTGGTTTAAATTTGACTTAACAATGAGCTATTTCATGGAATTATGGAAGGACATTATAAAATAACGATATCATTTATACAGTTGGAATTATACGAAAAAATATACTTGTACCGCAGGCTTGTTAGTGCTAAGTGCTACATTGACGAACATTATGCGGAGGGGCTTAACCTGGATGAAATTGCAGATCAGGCACATTTTTTAAAAACCGCTACCAGGAGTTTGAGTCAGAATTTTTCACGCATTGGTTTTTTGGCAACATGACAAAGCAGCAACTGGGGCAATTTGTATACAAACATTGCGACCATCACTTGCGCCAATTTGGGGTATGATATTCGGTCATTGGCCAAAGCCACTTTAGAATGCCAAAAGTTTAATTGAATTGTAAATAATTAATCTATATTTGGTGGTAATTTATTATTTTTGAGAAGGGAACCATTTTGGTTGCTGCCAATGGCGTGTATTCAAAAACAAATACCATATGAAAAAACAAGTTAAGAATTCAATTGAAGCAATAATGGGCATGGTTTTCATTTTTTTATGCTCTACATGCTTTGCGTAAGACAGATCAGATGCACATCTTACGGAGTTTAAAATATCAATTGAAACAACTACTACCGGTATCAAACTCCACAGCCTTAAAGGCAGTGCCTGGGTTGATCTTGAATTTAACATCGTCGACAATATGGAACAAGCGATAGACGAATATGGGATGACGCACCCAGACTACGTGTCAACCGAGAAGGATGTCCAGCTCGCTGATTACTTGTTTACCATAGTCAAGACCAAAAATGGTGTGCTGCTTATGGGCAAAGAGGGTACTGCATGGAAGGAGCTTTCATTTTCGCTTAAGCCCAATGCAGTCCAGATGATTGATCAATATGGGATGGTGAAAAAGTAAAAATTAGCACTTAGTTTTTCACTATTTATTTTCGGTTTTGATTCCAACTTTTAACATAACTTATGTTGACTTTTGAGGCTGGGCTCGACATTATTGGCATCAATCCATTTGTATCGGTACCAGATGAAATCCTTCAGGCAATTTTTTTGCAGGCAGGCAAAAGTAAGGGCTTTATTCCCATCAGAGGCAGTGTAAATGATAAGCCCTATAAACAAACGTTGGTGAGGTATAGCGGTCAATGGCGACTGTACATCAATACTGCCATGTTAAAAAATTCACCAAAAAGGATCGGAGAGCTTATCAAAATTTCCGTTGAATACGATGATGAGAATCGTGAAATTGAAATGCCTCTACTATTTGTAAAGGCCCTCAATGAAAATAGGGAGGCTAAAAAGGTCTTTGAACAGTTGTCCGCTTCCCGAAGATTAGAAATTGTCAGATACCTGAGTCGCCTTAAAACGGAACAGTCTTTGCAAAATAACATCAACAGGGCCATCCTTTTTTTGTTGGGCAAGGAGAAATTTGTGGGTCGGAAGTTGCTCTAGATTTAGTTTTATCAAAATATAAATGCAGTTATTTTTTATGTAACACCCTCAAATCCTGGTGATCATTGATTTTACTTTGTACTCGGCCTGTAAATAGTCATCTTTTTTTATCTTCACAAAGTGATCATTCGTATTCACAAAAAATCCTGCCACTTCCAAATGATGATTTAATTGTTCTATATTTGAAATCTGTTATTTAATAGCAATTTATCAGCAAAATTCAGAATCATGATGAAAACAATTTATTGCCTAGCAATTGGCGCTCTATGCTCAGCCTGTACGACACCGGATGCGAAACTCCCGAAATTGGATGTTGAGAAGGAAAAAGCAGCCATAAAGGCGGTCATTGCCAATGAAACTACTTCTTACTACAAACAGGACTATGATGGCTGGAGAAGTAATTATCTTCAAACTCCTGATTTTAGGAAATTTGGATATTGGGAAGGCTATGATGGAAAAGTTGTAAGTTACATTGGGTTTGATGCATTGGCTGCAGAAAAGAAGCAGCAATTTGACAAAAATGAAACCCTTTGGCAAGGATCTACGGAGGAGAGGAAAAATGAAAATATCAGAATAACTGACAGCATGGCGTGGTACACTTTTGATCAATATTCTTATGAAAAAGACAGCAGGAAATTTTTAGGCAAGTCATTGGAGACCCGCGTTTTGGAAAAGAATAATGGTGAATGGAAGATTGCTTATCTGGGTTTCCATTATTACCCATTAGAGGAGAAAGAGGAGTGAAAGCGAATGGTTCCAGTTGTTGAAGTGAATAAGGAAAATGGAATATCAAATAAATAAATTAAGCCATAGCATGAAAAAATCTTTGTTTACTCTTTGCATTTTATTTTGCGTTTACTTTGTTTGTGGACAAAGAACCCATTTTAACATTTCACTTAACTCCGGCGTGTTTGCATTTTATGGAAAATCAGCAGAGAGTGTTTCGCAAATTAACTTTGATGATCTCACCAATAGGGGATATACCAACAATCCTTATGGAAAGGGGGGTGGACTTTGCCTCGGATTGTCAGTTCAGTTAAAAAGGGTTTCCAAGCAACGATGGGTCTACGGACTGGATGCGGGTATGGAATCCATGACAAGCAGAATCCACATTGACGCCATTCATGGTCACAAAGTATCTTCAACCTACGAATTAGAGGCAGATGGTGTAAGCCGACTGACCTCTAGGTATATCAACTTTTTTCCATTCATTGGCAGTCGGGTATCAGATTCAGGTTTGGTTCTGGACGTGATTGGTGGCATAGATGTGGCATCCTGCCTGAGTACTTTCGAAGATGGCAAAGCACTCTCTGAGGGGAATGTCAATTTTACCACACATGAGGACAGAAAAACCATAGGTACTGATGTCAGACCCCGATTTCAAATTTCAATTCAATATAAACAGGTGGGTTTTTATACCGGACTTTCTATTGGATTGGTGAATTATAGATCGGGTTTTTCTGGAGGGGTCAATGAATGCTTTTCCAGGGTACTCCGGTTTGGATGGTTGTACCAGATTATTTAATATACAATTTGTGTTGATCTTTCGTTTGAATTATACAGGGCCTTGCGTTGACCATATTAAACGAAAAGGTGGGACTCACTATGTTGAAAAAAATTATGCTTGAAATAGAAAATAAAAATACTTTGAAATACCTTTTACTTGTCTTGCTGGTTGCATTTGGAACCCTGGCCTGGTGCCAAAATGTACGGATCAGCAATTTGGATTTTCCCAATGAACCATCTATTGCCATGGATCCTAAAAACCCTTCAAAACTGGTAGCAGGAGCTAACCTGAATAATTACTACATCAGCAAAGACAGTGGTCAAACCTGGACTGTGGCCAACCTTTCTTCCTCGTATGGAGTTTGGGGAGATCCCGTGATAACTGTAGACACGGCGGGTGATTTTTATTTTTTTCACCTTTCCAACCCAGCTTCCGGCAATTGGATTGATCGCATTGTTTGTCAAAAAACAACGGACCATGGACAAAGCTGGTCTGATGGATCTTTCACAGGGCTGAATGGAGCTAAGGCTCAGGACAAACATTGGTGTGCAGTAGACAGGAGCAACAATCACATGTATCTTACCTGGACACAATTTGATAAGTACGGAAGTAAAAATCCGGGTGACAGTACCATAATTCTCTTTTCCAAATCTCTGGATGCTGGTGAAAGCTGGACGACACCCATACGCATCAATAAAACTGCAGGTGACTGCATTGACCAGGACAACACGGTAGAAGGGGCCGTTCCTGCTGTGGGGCCCAATGGTGAAGTATATGTAAGTTGGGCAGGTCCAGGGGGCTTGGTGTTCAACAAATCAACAGATCGTGGTGAGCATTGGTTGGAAGAAGAGACCGTCATAACTTCAATGCCTGGTGGGTGGGACTTTGCCATACCTGGAATTTTCAGAGCCAATGGCCTGCCAATCACAGCATGCGATGTCAGTAATGGTCCTCATCGGGGTACGATCTATGTCAACTGGACCGATCAGCGCAACGGAGAAAATGATACAGATGTATGGTTGGTGAAATCAAATGATGGCGGTATAAGTTGGTCGGAACCCGTGCGCGTCAACGACGATGAAAGTCAGCATCATCAGTTTTTTACATGGATGGCTATTGATCAAACCAATGGTTACATCTATTTTGTGTTTTACGACAGAAGGAATTATGATGGAGATAGCACTGATGTTTATATGGCACTTTCTACGGATGGAGGGCAGACTTTTATCAATCGTAAGATCAGTGAAGAACCATTTGTGCCCAACGAGGATATTTTTTTTGGTGATTATACCAATTTGGCTATTCACAATGGAATTGTACGGCCCATCTGGACCCGACTTCACAATGGGGAGTTGAGCATTTGGACCCATCTGATGCGTGAGGCAGACTTTTTTACATCATCGGTAGCTGAGCAGCAGAACGCTGTGCAGGATGTAGGTCTGAAAAATTTTCCCAATCCAACCGAAGATTTTATGTTTGTCTCCTTTAAGCTGCACCAACAAGCAAGGGTAAGTCTTTACCTTCAGGATATGAATGGACATATGATTGCAAAAGTTATCAATAACGAGTCCAGGGAGTATGGCAAGTATGTAGAAAAAATTGATCTATCCGATTATCAATTGACTAAGGGTATTTATTATCTGAAGTTGGAAGTTGATGGAGTGGTCATAGTAGATAAATTGGTAAAAATTTGAAACAATAATTTATTACATCAGCTTGAATTAATAGAATAGTAGTTAATTCTGAGAAATTTAGGAATCAAATACAAAGGATGGAAGTAATAACCAAGGAATACATAGACTTTTTATTCACTACCGATTCTTCGCAAATGGATGTGAACGCCATACATGATTTTTTGGCCAAACATTCCGGTTGGAGCAACGATATTCCATTGGAACGGGTACAAAAATCCATTGAACATTCGCTAAATTTTGGCATATTTCATGGTGGACAACAGATTGGTTTTGCGAGGGTGATTTCTGATTTTGCAACCATTGCCTATCTGGGCGACGTATATATTTTGGATAAATACAGGGGCAAAGGACTTTCAAAACAGCTAATGGACATGATAATGTCACACCCTGAACTCCAGGGCCTCAGGAGGTGGATATTACTGACATCAACAGCAGACTGGCTTTATGAAAAATATGGTTTTGTAAAATTGCCCAAGCCCGAGGTTTATATGGAAAAGTTTGATCCATTGGTATATTTATCAGCATTGTAGTGAAGCTTGATAGTATTTATCCATTGAAAACCATTAAGTAATTTTATGAATAATTCATTGAAACAAGTTGTAAGATTTTTCATCTTTTTTCCATTATTGTCAGGTTGTTCTGTCAAAATAAATAGCACATTTGATTATAATCGTTTTATCCAACCAGTCGATGTTCAAGATGATATCAACCAATTAAAAAACAATCTGGAATCCCGGCATTTTGACATTAATTGGGAAGGGAAAAAAGAAGAGATATTTGCTTCACTTGACGAAATTGCCAATATTGAGGGTCCAATTTCAATTGACTCTTTCGAAGTGAGACTTGGTAAAATTTTAAATCACATTGACGATGGTCATTCAAGGGTTGTCCATCAAAAGAAAGGAAATCAAGTGCATCAAAACCCATTTAGTGTCAGTAGTATTTCTGATTCTGTGCTGTACCTTAGGATAGGGAATTTTATGGAGGGTGACTTACTCAGCGATGTATTAGAAGAATTTTCATTTCAATTCCGCAAAAAAAGGCCTAAAAACGTTATTGTAGACATTCAAAACAATAGAGGCGGAGAGATAGGAAATGTAGTTATGGCACTGTCATGCTTTCTTCCTTCCAAAACTAAAGTTTATGAAAAAGCCAAATTAAAACACTCATCCGGCATATCTGGGTTGTTTTCAAAATTACATGAATATAGCTTAAATCTAACTATCAACAATCTTACTTCCAATAGGAAGATCAATGGATCGCCTCATGTATATGTTTGGATTAACGATCGTATCGCTTCTGGCAGCATGTTGTTTTCTTATCACATGCAGAGAAATGGCGCAACCATTTTGGGGCAACAGCCCAAAGGTCTTTTTAATACATTTGGAAATGCTACCAGATATAGACTGCCAAAATCAAAGATTTTATATACATTGTCTCGTTTAAGACTCTTTCTTTCCAGAGAAGTGCCGAATCGAATGGAAGACATGATTACCCCAGATTTGCCAATGGAAGCCAAATCTGACATCAATGACTTGTTACAAATTATTAATAAACCAGAAAGATAAAATAAGTCTTGAGACTAATAAATTGGTGGAAATTAACGGAATAATATGTCAAAAAACCTTGTAGTGTTAAAGCCTACCACAGAAGATGATTTAAAGATGCTATTTCATTTTCAACTTGACGCTGAAGCCAATTTTATGGCTGCCTTTACGCCGGAGCATCCCTTGGATTTGGAGGCCTACCTTGCCAAGTATCGTCCCTTTTTGGATGACCCCACGATCAACAATCAAACCATACTTTTGGATGGTGAAATAGTTGGCAGTATAGCAAAGTTTGAGATAGAAGGAGAAGCAGAAATCACTTATTGGATAGATAGACAGATGTGGGGTAAGGGCATTGGTGCAGAGGCATTAAGACAATTCTTAGAATTAGAAAAATCCCGACCTTTACATGCAAGGTTAGCTTTTGACAATAGGGGATCGCAAAAAGTCTTGGAAAAAAATGGCTTTCTTAGAATTGGCACTGATACTGGTTATGCCAACGCAAGAGGAAAAGAAATTGAGGAATATATTTTTAGACTGGAGTGATAGACCATGGTTACAGTGCCTTGCATTGGTAACCTTTTTAAAAATATTATTTGGAAAAATCACAGACCCAATTAAATCAAGCAGATGAACAGTTTTAAATATGCAATAGAAGGATTATTAGTTATGTTTAAGGAAGAGCGCAATGCCAGGATTCACCTGATAATGGCTATTGCGAGCATGGTTGGAGGAGTCTATTTTAATTTGTCATTGTCTGAATGGCTTTTTTTGGTTTTTGCCATAGGTCTGGTGATTGCCCTTGAACTCATAAATACAGCCATAGAGAATTTGGCAGATTTTGTCTCTCCGGAAAGGAATGAAAAAATCAAAAAAATCAAAGATTTGGCTGCGGGAGCAGTACTTATCAGTGCCATTTGTGCGTTTATCATTGGATTGATCATTTTTATTCCAAAATTTATTGAGGTATGGAAAAACAGATAACTTATATTCGTCGATGGAAAGAATATGCTTTTTTGGGAGCACTTACACTTATGTGTTTCTCATTTTCAATGACGAGGTACCATTTAACAGATAGTCGTATTTTTTTATTTCTCAACTGGAATCTCTTTTTAGCATTTATTCCCTGGGTGTTAACACAGCTTACAATTTTAACACCAAGGATAGAGCGGTCTCAGATTGCCATCTTTTTGCTGATGCTGGTATGGCTGCTTTTTTTTCCCAATGCTCCCTACATTTTAACTGATTTGATTCATTTACAGCACAGGAGTAATGTACCCATGTGGTTCGATTTGATTTTAATATTATCTTTTGCATGGACAGGACTCATGTATGGGTTGATGAGCCTGTGGGAAATTGAACGCATCCTTGGCAATTATTTTAAAAGACAATATGTAGTCTTTCTATCTGTGTGCCTTTTATTCCTGAGTAGCTTCGGTGTCTATTTGGGTAGGTTTTTGAGATGGAATAGCTGGGATGTAATCAACGAACCTGATCTTATAATACAAGATACACTGGATCGGCTTATCAATCCCTTGCAGCATCCATCCACTTGGGGACTGACAATATTATTGGGTATTTTCTTAAATATTGTGTATTTATCATTTGAGTTACTGAAGAATCGAACTTGTTTAAAAGAGAGTACATCCTAGTGAGTTCCCATAAGTACATTCCTAGAAATTACCCTAAAAATTTAGTTATAAGACATGTTTCTTCCAGCAATCTGTTGGACTGCATTTGTTAAGAATGACTTAATTA
>JAGNSQ010000100.1 GCA_017987975.1 Saprospiraceae bacterium | reverse complement strand
AGCTCCAGAGCCCTGACGCAACACTGCCGGCAGCCATAGGTGCAGTGAGGGCGGAACTCAATCCCGCTGCAAATAAACCGATGCCCAGTAGAATAAGCGACCAACTGCCGATGGCGTTTTTTAAAACGGCTGCCATATCGGCCGCATTTTTAATGTCCATGCCAAGGGCTTTATTCCCAACAATTACAATAGACATACTTATTAAACCACCCACCAAGATAGAGAACGCACCTTCTTTTCTAATAGTGGATAATTTTGCCACCGGGGCATTAAAAACCAATGAGGAATGTAAAAACAAATTGTAGGGTACTACTGTGGTGCCCACCAGACCCAGAGCCAACATAAGCTGGCCATCTTCAAAGGTTGGCAGCAAGAGGCCTTTGATTAATATAATGGCGTCAGGATAAAAATATAGGGCCATGGCTAAAAATGACAGACTCATTGCCAAAACCATCAATCCCAATATATTTTTGAAAGTTTTGCTATTGCTTGTCATTATGACCGAAACACAGAACAAGGCTACAAAAAAACTCACCCAGGCCATTTTCCATGAAGGAAACAGAAAATTTATTCCAAGGCTGGTTCCGGCAAGATTGCCACTCTGATAAGCCGAGTTGCCAACAATGATGGCCATAAAAATAAAAAGGGCCATCGTCCATTGAAGTACCGGGTTTTTAATTTGACGCAGAATCAAAGTCTCCAGGGTTTGCTGACTTTGCAAGGCCAATCTTACCACCATATCCTGTAATAAAATGGTGGCAAAGGTGGAAAACAGCAAGGCCCAAAGCAAGGAAACACCGCTTGTTACACCCGCCATCAAACACAAAGTTACTGTGCCGGGACCTATGAAGGCGCCGGTTATAATAATGCCTGGCCCGGGCTTAAAAAATCTAAAAAACGATGGTTTCATTCGCCTAAGATACAACGCCTGCTACGATTTGGATAATAGCAACCTCACTTAGGTAAACTCTTTTCCACAAAAGCGGGCTATATTTGCGGCAAATTGCAAAAAATGGCCGCATTATTTACCATTAAAGATGTCAGTTATTCTATCTCTCATGTCTTATCAGCATTGGAAAATCCCCAACTGCAACTAAAATTGGATGGAGGACTGGCCAAAAAATTGGATGCCAATCGCAAATTTCTGGAACATAGAATCAGTCAAAAAGATGCCGTTTATTATGGGATCAATACGGGCTTTGGCTCCCTGTGTAACATAAAAATAGGACCCCATGAATTATCTGAACTTCAGCTAAACCTGGTGCGTTCTCATGCATGCGGCACCGGTCCCCAGGTAGATTCAGGTATCTGTAAGCTCATTTTTTTATTAAAAATCATCAATCTGAGCAAGGCTTATTCCGGGGTGCGCAAATCATTGGTATTGCACATGATTCACCTTTTTAATGAAGGCATGGTGCCCGTTATCTATGAACAAGGCTCCCTGGGTGCATCCGGGGATTTGGCTCCGTTGGCGCATTTGAGTCTAATGCTGATTGGGGAAGGTCAATGTTATTTTAAGGGCAAAATGATGGATACTCCCAAAGCCTTTAAAGCCATCGATGCCCATCCATTTACGCTTGGTGCCAAAGAGGGGTTGGCATTGCTTAATGGTACCCAATTTACCCTTGCACACGCTATCACGGGAGTTGATGCAGCTATTAAAGCTTTAAAGTACGGAAATCGAATTGCTGCCATTTCACTCGAAGCCTTTGGATGCAGCATGGATCCCTTTCACCCTCTGATTGGAAAAATAAGAAATCATCATGGTCAATCAACGGTAGCAGCCGAGGTCTTAGATTTACTCAAAGGCAGTAAACTTACAGGTAATAAAAAATACAGCGTTCAGGATCCTTATTCTTTTAGGTGTATCCCGCAAGTGCACGGAGCTTCTCAAACAGCTATTGCTCACGTAGAAGAGGTTGTTGAAAATGAATTGAATGCCATCACAGACAATCCCAACATAGCCCATGAGGAAGACCTTATCCTTTCTGCAGGAAATTTTCACGCGCAAAATTTGGGCCTGGTGATTGACTATCTGTGCATTGCGCTGGCCGAATTGGGCAATATTGCCGAAAGAAGGATTTTTCAGCTTATCCACGGTGAGAGAGGCCTGCCACCCTACCTTACTCCCAATCCAGGACTCTCATCAGGAATGATGATTGCCCAATATACAGCCGCTTCTGTAGTTAGCCAAAACAAACAACTATGTTCGCCCAGTTCGGTAGATAGCATCGTTTCGAGCAGAGGTCAGGAAGATCATGTGAGCATGGCAGCCAACGGAGCTACCCGATTGATAAAGGTTTGTGAAAATGTAAATACGGTTATGGCCATTGAAGCCTTAGTTGCCTGTCAGGCGCTTGAATTCAGGGAAGTGGCCAAAGCAGGTAAAAAAACCAGAGAGCTGTATAACCAGCTTCGGACCTTTGTACCGGGTCTTGATGTTGACAGGGTGCTTCACTATGATATAATGAAGGCCAAAAAATTACTTAAATCACTGGTTTAAAACAGGTTAAATGATACAATATTTTAAATACAGCCTCTCTTGTGCAGGCTGCGATGGAAATATTTAATTTTGCATGCCTTAACGGGACCTAATGAAGGAAAGAAAGCCTTTTTAGTCACGGGGGGTAATAATAAAACTTTTAAAAAATAGAAATCAGATCTAGCCCATGTTTCAAAAAGTAAATACTTACCTTTTTTTTCTACTTGTCTTTTTTACATCTTGTGCCAAACCCATGGCCAGCTTTATGGTCAACACAAAAGACAATACCGCACCGGCCAAGGTAAATTTTGACAACCAGTCGAAAAAAGCAGAAACATATTTTTGGGACTTTGGAGATGGAACTACTTCTACCGAGATTTCACCTAAACACAAATACATTACCTCAGGAAAATATACCGTAAAATTAATCGCCACAAAGGGCAAGAAAACACATACCATGGAAAAAGAACTGATATTTGAAGCCCCGCACGACTGCCTTGTAGAGATGGAAACAACTTTAGGTTCTATAACTATAAAATTACATGACAGCACACCCCAACATAGAGATAATTTTATAAAACTGGCCGAAACAGAATACTACGACAACATGCTGTTTCACCGCGTTATCAATGGCTTTATGATCCAGGGTGGAGACCCTGATAGCAAAAATGCTAAGAAGGGACAGCGTTTAGGTGTTGGAGGTCCGGGATATACAGTGCCGGCTGAATTTGTAGATGGATTGATCCACATCAAGGGAGCTTTGTCGGCTGCCAGACAGGGTGATGCAGTTAATCCGGAGAAAAGATCATCGGGTTCTCAATTTTATCTGGTGCAAGGCAAGCCACTAAGTGCTGCTCAACTGGACCAAATGGAATGGCAGAAGGGCTACAAATACACGGATGAACAGCGTGAAATTTTAACCACCCAGGGAGGTACACCTTTTTTAGATAAAGATTATACAGTTTTTGGTCAGATTGTAAAAGGTCTTGACATCATAGATAAGATTGCCGGTGTTCAAACCGATGGTGCTGATCGACCACTGGAAGATGTGAAGATTATAAAAGTAAGAGTAATAAAATAGACAGGCCATGATAACAGAAGGTATTCTTGGTATTGATGTTGGAGCAACGGGCATCAAAGGCGCCATTGTAGATCCAAAAACCGGAAAATTGCTTACGGAAAGGATGAAAATTAAGACTCCAAAACCGGCCACACCGGAAGCAGTGCTTTTGGTTATCAAAGAACTCAAAAGAAAGCTGAAATATGGAGGAGAAAAGATAGGTATAGGCTTTCCATCGGTGGTTAAAAATGGTTGTGTTTTGAGTGCTGCCAACATCGACAAATCCTGGTTGGAATATCCCATCGTTGACAGATACAGCAAAGCATTCAAGAAACATGTATTTGTGATAAATGATGCAGATGCTGCAGGATTGGCGGAAATGAAGTTTGGCAAAGGGAAAAAGAAAAGGGGATTTGTAATATTTCTGACCCTGGGTACTGGCATCGGCTCTGCCCCTTTTAAGGATGGAAAATTATTGGCGAATACAGAATTTGGCCATCTCAAATTCAAGACTTCTGTGGCAGAAAAATATGCTTCCAATAGTGCGAGAGAAACTAAAAAATTATCTTGGAAGGCATGGGGCGCAGAGCTCAATGAATACCTTAAAATGCTAGACTTTTATCTTTCTCCTGATATGTTTATCATTGGTGGGGGTGTAAGTAAAGACTTTGTATCCTATAAAAATTACATAACAATTAAAACACCGGTTGAACCTGCTTCATTGCAGAATGCTGCCGGAGTCATTGGGGCTGCCATGGCAGCCTCTGATGAAATGTACGTATAAAATAACTGCGATTGCAAACTTATACCATTAAAACCGAACGATTCGAAGGCCCATTTGACCTTTTGTTGTTCTTCATCGAAAGAGATGAATTGGACATCAATGACATTCCCATTGCCCAAATTACGGACGATTTTTTGTCTTACATCAAAGAACTGGAGACCCTCAATATTGATGTTGCCAGTGAATTTATTCTGGTAGCAGCCACCTTGATGCGTATAAAGGCAAAGATGCTGATACCCAGAAAAGAACTGGATGAGCTGGGAAATGAAATAGACCCAAGAGAAGAACTGGCTCAACGCTTGTTGGAATACAAACGTTTTAAAGAGGTGGTCGATGACTTTGTTTCCCTTGAAGACATCAGATTGTCAAGGCACCACAGAGGTGATGCAGCCACTGAATTAAAGTTGATTGCAGGCAAAGCCCTGGTTGATTTAGAATTGGAATCTTTATCCTTGTATAAGTTATTGCTGACCTTCCAAAAAATCATGGAGCGGTTTGAGCAACAGCAAAACAAGCCTGTACACACCATTGTAAAGTACGGCTATACCATCGAAACCCAGCAACATTACATTCTTGACTCCATAAGGACCAAGGAAAGAGTTGACTTTGCCGGCCTATTTGAAAGTGCTGAAAACAGAATCCATGCTTTGGTGACGTTTTTAGCTTTATTGGAATTGCTCAACCTCCAACAGGTTCAAATATTACAAGGAGAAGGCATCAATAATTTCTGGGTTTACCCTGGTGCGGCTGATGGAAATAACCCTGAACCAGCTGAAGACTAATAGATAAAACCCTAACTCTGGTCGAAAATAAAATTGACACTGATCTGAAATTAACAGCAGAAGCCTAAATTTCACTTACCTTAGTGTTGAAATTTGTTGCCGTGGAATTTACAGAAAACATCAAGGAGGCGCTTACATCGATCAAAAACAATTTGTTGAGATCCTTACTTACCCTGCTTATCATTGCCGTGGGTATTACTTGTTTAGTAGGTATTTTAACCGCCATTGACGCCATCCTTTTTTCAATGAGCGACAATTTCAACCGTATGGGAGCCAATACCTTTCGAATAAGACCAGCCGACGAAACCATCAAGACAACTAAAGATGGTAAAAAACAGGTTGAATCACCTTCCATCACCTTTGAACAAGCAGTGGAATTCAAAGACAAGTTTAGGTACAGCGGGGCACACGTTTCTATTGAAACCAGATGTGAATCTGGCGCTACCATTAAGTGGGGTGAAGAAAAGACAAATCCCAATGTGAACGTATTTGGCATCGATGAAAATTACTTTACCACCTCCTCCCTTGAACTGGAAATAGGCAGGAATTTTTCGATCAATGAAAACAATAAAGTTATCCTGGGGGCAGACATTGTAAAGAAGCTTTTTAACGACAAACCTGAGAAAGCACTGGGAAAATCCATTTCTGTCAACTCAGACCGCTATGAAGTTATTGGCGTGCTAAAGAAAAAAGGCAGTGGCTCCGGAGGTGGAGGCGACAGGGTCGTGTATATACCCCTCCTACCTGCCAAATTTAAATATGGTTATGCAGATAAAAATTACAGTGTCAGCATTGCCATGTCGAATGCCACTATGGTTGATGCGGCTATCAATAAAGCTACCGGCATAATGCGCAATATTCGAAAACTGAGTGCCCTGGATCAAAACGATTTTGAGATTCGAAAAAGTGACTCTATTCTTCAGAAATTAAAAGAAATGACGTCTACACTGAGGCTGAGCACCGTCATCATTGCGATGTTAACACTTCTGGGGGCTTCAATAGGTTTGATGAACATCATGCTGGTTTCAGTGACTGAACGAACCAAAGAAATTGGTGTCAGGAAAGCTTTAGGCGCGACGAGCAACAACATTCTTATACAGTTTCTAACCGAGGCCATCGTTATCTGTCTATTGGGAGGAGTGGTAGGAATTGTTCTGGGTATTGGTATGGGTTATGGGATAACCCTCATTATCAAAGGTAGGTTTTTTATACCTTGGGCATGGATTACTCTTGGTATTATTGTCTGTATTGTGGTTGGCATAGTTTCGGGTCTTTACCCTGCATTAAAGGCAGCTAAATTGGATCCTATCGAGGCTTTGCGTTACGAATAAACACCCTACTTTCCCAAAATTATTTGCTTAATATTGTGGTAGCAAAGATGTAGATCAGCACCATGAAAAGAAGGACATTCAACAAGGGAATACAAGCCTCTTTACTCAGTTTAGGTTTGGCACCAATTCAGTCTATGCAAGCAACATCCCAACCTTTAAAAACACCGGCAGCATTAAATCCTAAAGATAAAGTAGGCTTGATTGCACCGGCTGGCCCAGTAGCCGCTGAAAAGGTAGCCAATGCCATTACCAACATGCAAAACCTGGGATTAGAGCCAGTTTACAATGATATTGCCCTCAAAAAATTGGGTTATTTTTCAGCAAGTGACCAGGAACGCCTCGACGACCTTCATCAAATGTTTGCCAATAAAGAAATCAAAGCCATCTGGTGTCTGAGAGGGGGATTTGGGTGCACCAGAATCTTACCTCTCATTAATTATGACCTTATTCGAAAAAACCCAAAGGTTTTTATTGGTTATAGCGACATTACGGCATTGCACCATGCTTTTTACAAGGAAGCGGGCCTAAAAACCTATCATGGTCCTGTTGCATCCAGCCAGATTTTTAGTGCATTTACCTCAAAAAATCTTCAACAAGTATTTTTTAGTAGCCAAAAAGAGATAGTAGTATCGCCTTATGAACAAGAAGATGAAAGTTATCGCCAACCCGCCCTCACCCTCTACAGCGGACAGGCGGAAGGCAAACTTACAGGAGGGAATCTTACCTTACTTTCTGCATTGGCTGGCACCTCTTTTGCTCCCAGATTTAAAAATAAGATTGTTTTCATTGAAGAAATAGGTGAAAAGCCCTATCGCATTGATCGCATGTTTACACAATTGTTACAAGCTACGGACATCAAAAAAGCAAACGGAATTATATTTGGTATTTTCCACGATTGTCAACCAAAGATGGAAGAAAATTCTTTTAAATTAATAGAAACAATACAGAATTTTGTAGACCACATTAAAATTCCAGCTATCTATGGTTTTCCCATTGGACATATACCCGATATGGTAACCTTGCCTATGGATGCCACTGCTATCCTTGATGCTGACCATAACCATGTAATTTACAAGCTATAAGAAATACAACTAATGGTAATGTATTTTTTGTCGTAAGTCTTTCATAATTAATAAGATTTAACATTGAATTTACGCAGATTCATTAGGTAAAACGGGTTAATTTGGTTATTTTTGTGTTCGTTTAATAACCAACCGACTCATGAGCAGAACCAAAATTCTATTGGCTGGGCTATTGTGTTTGATTTATTCATTGAATATCAAGGCGCAAACTCCCCAAACCCTCCCCTTTTCCCAAAACTGGGGTACTACAACTCTAATTACAACTAACAATGATTGGTCTAACGTACCTGGCATCATCGGTTATCGGGGGGATAACATTACAGGAGGTACTGGCGCAGATCCCCAAACATTATTGGGAGAAGGCACCATTACTGTTAACGTTACAGCTAACCAAACCAATCCCAATACCAATACCGCAGGCGGGATTGCAGAATTTGAAATTACCGACCCAGTGGTAGCTTTACAGGGTTCTGGTACAGCAGATGCACCGAATCTTATCATTGCATTAAACACAACGTGTATGTCTTCAGTACAGGTGAATTACAATGTAAGAGATATTGACGGTTCCACAGACAATGCCATCCAGGCTGTTGCCCTTCAATACAGATTGGGCAATACTGGTGACTTTATAAACGTTCCGGCTGGTTTTGTGGCCGATGCAACTACAGGCCCCAGCCTTGCAACTATGATTACAGCGGTTTCAGCAACCTTGCCTCCTGCTTGTGACAATCAGGCCCTGATTCAAATCAGGATTATCACCTCTAATGCTGTGGGCAATGATGAATGGGTAGGTATTGACGACATAAATATTACAGGTATTGCTACAGGACCAACAGCCGCTGTAATTTCAGGAGATGGTAGTTTTTGTGGTGAAGGTAATACAGCCGATATTCCTTTGATCGTAACCATTACAGGTGGTGTGGCACCTGATTCTGTGATTATCACAGATGGCATCACCAATTTTGCTTTTAATTCCTACATTAGCGGAACCCCTATTTCATTAGGGGTGAACTCAACTACAACCTATACCCTGGTATCTGTAAAAGATAGCAACGGCTGCCCCGTATCACCAGCTAACCTTACAGGTTCAGCCCTGGTTACAATCACCACCTGTGGAACATGTGACCTCAGTTCGGCAGGATTGTTAGATGTGCACTGCGAAAATAACAACGAATCGACCTCCATTACAGATGATTACATTTGGTTTACCCTTAATCCAACAGGCAGTGACTTAGGTAATCAGGGTTACGATGTATCGGTATCTTCTGGTTCCATTTTATTAAACGGAATTGCACCGGCAACCAATGTTCCTTATGGTAGTGCTTCTTTTTTTCGCCTCCAGGCAGGATCAGCAGGAGCAGGCAATGTGACGCTTACCGTTACAGATTCTCAAACTGGTTCTGCTTGCGCCATTGTAGCAGTTGTGGAAGACCCGGGTGCTTGTTCACAACAAGAGCCAACTGTAACCGTTACCATCACCGACCCATGTTCGTGTAACAATGATGCATCATTGGCTGGAAATGACGGCACTTTTGGAGAAGAAATAACTGTAACAGGACCTGCAGGTGCTTTGGTTACAGCAGTTTGTACAGGTTGTATCGGCCTGCCAAATTTATCATTCACAGAAGTTACTCCCGGTACTTATGTTAGTACTTTTACGCATTTAGACAATGTGGGTTATAAAGCCTATATCAGTATTGATGGTTTATTGGAGGATTCTATTTCCAATATCTGTGCTTATCCTGATGTCTTTGTTGACAATCTGGGGCCATTCCTTAACTGTGCTGGTCAAGGTTCTGTAATTCTTACAGCTGACATTTCCGGTGATGGAGGAATGGGTACTTATACCTGGACAGGAGCAGGCGTAACCGGAAATTCATTTAATCCATCCGGTTTACCAACAGGGCCTTCTACCATCATGCTTGCTTATGAAGGAGAGGACATCGGAAATGTTTCATTGGATGGTATCACTCCTGCTTATCCTGGCTGTATTCAAACAGATACTGCTCAGTTTATTATCAACAATGGTGCTCCCGTAAACGAAGGCCAGGGAGGTAGTGTTTGCGCCAACAATGCATTCCAATTAAATGCTACTGGCACAGGAATTTGGTCTGGTGGTACAGGCGCTTTCAATAATTCTTCATTACCCACTGCAACCTATACTCCGGCACCCGCAGAAGCAGGTACAACCGTGATTCTTACCTGGACAGTAGCAGGTGCATGTCAACCCAATTTTGATACCGTCTGGGTTTCTGTTATAGCTTTGCCAACGGCTAACGCTGGCTCTGATATCTCTGCCTGTTTTGGACCGGTAAATCTTTCTGCCATGGCCAATGTGCCCGGCACCTGGTCGGGGGGCAGCGGTTCCTTCGCCAATGCTTCCAGTCCTATGACGATGTATACTCCAACAGCTGCTGAAGAAGGAACCACATTTAATCTTACCTATACCGTTTCCAATTCTTGTGGAGCTACCAATGATGCAGTAAGTGTTACCTATCCAGCCAATCAGGCACAATTTCAATACGATCCAAATGTCTTGTGTACCAATGGCGCACCTTTGTCTCCAACTCACAATACCTTTGGAAGAAACGGAACTTACTCTTATACAACCATCTCCGGCAGTGGCCCACTTTCTATTAATACAGTAAGCGGAGTTATTACTCCTTCAACCAGCGGTGCAGGTGTTTATAAAATTACAAATTCCATTCCTGCCTCAACAACAGGACCGTCGCTAATAATAACAGGTATCTTAGATGGACCCCTCACTGGTGGTCTACCCAAGTTTATCGAATTATATGCTATTCAGGCTATTCCTAACTTAAGTGTTTTTGGCCTTGAAAATGCGAGCAACGGAGCTGCTTCAGCAGGCGTGCCTGATTATGTTTTTCCGGCAGTTGCTATTCCTGCAGGAGATTTCTTTTATGTAGCGTCAGAAACTCCCGGCTTTACTCAATGGATGGGCTTTGCTCCCGATTTTGTGAATGGAGTAGCCAATAACAATGGAGACGATGCTGTTTTATTATATCAAAATGGTGCAGTTGTCGATGCTTATGGAGTTGTTGGAGTAGATGGTACTGGCCAATCTTGGGAAACCCTGGATGGATGGGGCCACCGAAACTCTGGAAGCTGCCCAAGTTCAGTCTATATACCCTCGCAGTGGAGCTATAGTGGGATAGATGCCCTCGATGATTCAAACGTAACAACGGGTACCAATGCTACGGCAACCCCACCTTATCCAACAGCCAACTTTTCAGCAGGCCTTTGTGGTGGATCAGGTGCTTGTGCTTTTATGTTCATGGATACTGTTACTATAAGGCAGGCACCGTTTGTGGATGCAGGACCTGGTAAGGTAACCTGCGGCGTAATGACGGTGGGTCTGTCTGCTACCGGCACTGGAGTATGGAGCGGCGGACTAGGCACTTTTTCCAATATCAATTCACCTACTTCCAACTATACTCCTACAGCAGCTGAAGTAGGCGGTAGTGTTTACCTTTACTATTCCGCTTCTGATGCCATTTGTGGATCTGTAAAAGACAGTACTTCAATTACATTTATCCAACCACCACTTTCTGCACAATTTTCATATCAGGCCTCAGAGTTTTGCCCAGAAGGAGAAAATCCTGTGGTGTCTCATACTACGGGTGTGGATGGTATTTATAGTGTCACCCAAGGCAACGCTGCAAATGTAGATCTGGATAATTTAACAGGTGAAATTGATCTGACCAACACCCAGGTGGGCAACTATACCATCACCAATACAGTATATGCATGTGGAAACTTAATAATCACGGGTATTATTGACGGTCCTCTTACCGGCGGTCAACCCAAAGCCATTGAATTATATGCCCTTGAGGATATTGCCGATCTTAGTGTTTATGGCATCGGAGTAGCCAATAACGGAGGCGGTAGCGATGGTATAGAATTTAATTTTCCTCCAGACTTTGTTGCCAAAGGAACCTTTATATATGCAACTGCCAATGGTATTGATTTTCAAACCTATTTTGGCTTCCCTGCTGATTATCTGGCATTTGACTTCCAGGTTAATGGCGACGATGCTGTAGAATTATTTTGCAATGGCGATGTGATTGATGTTTTTGGTGAAA
>JAGNSQ010000228.1 GCA_017987975.1 Saprospiraceae bacterium | reverse complement strand
TGAATAGAAATTTCGCTGGTCCAGTTTTGGATGGTACCATTTTGGAAGAAGGTATTGTTTCTTAGAATACAATTTTTCACAAGACCGGTATTCGCACCGAAAACAATGCCGTGGTTGTCGTTTTCATAGACTACATTGTTGTAAAAACTGACATCAGAAGCCGTTGACTGTCCCCCATTTTCGCAGCCGAGGCTGAGTCCGTTTCCGTTTTGATATACCCAATTATTAAACACCTTGATATTTCTTCCTCCATCTACATAGATACCGGCCGGGGCATCGGTATTAGAAAACCTTCTATTGTTATGCACAAGGCAATTGCTGATGGTGCCATTTCTGCTCTGATTTAAATTGGCCGGCACACCCGGATCCACTGCCCAACTGTAGTGACCGGCTGCGACGATGCCAATATTTTTGGTATTGACAATGGTATCTCTATCGATTAAAAATGAATCAACATTTCCCACCAGGGTGAGGGCCTCACTGTTGCCGGTTATTAAATCACTCAGCTGACAATGGGTAACAGAGATGTGTTTAATTCCCTGCACCGATCTGCCATTGATGATGATGCCATGTGATTGACCGCTGGGACTTACACTGTAGGGATCTGCATTTGCATTGTTGGTCCAGCCTATGTTTTTTACCTTGCACCGGTCTATGGTTATGTGGCTGGCGGTGCCAATGATGTGAATACCCTCTGCATCCTGCCCATAATTTTGCTGGAAGGTGAGGTTTTGAATTTTGATAAAAGATTTAGAGGCGATGTACAACATAGCGAGTCCAGATTGGTTGGTCCCATTTACAATGACTTGTTCACTAAGGTAGGCCGACAGCAAGGCGGTCTTTAGATTTGTGCCTCCCGTTTTCCAAACCAGCTTTTCATTGTAAGTGCCAGATCTCACCCAAACCGTATCACCAGCTGCCATGATGTAGAGCGCATGTTGGATTGTGGCAAAAGGCTGAGTTAGGCTGCCGCTATTGGAATTGGATCCATTGGTGGCTACAAAAAGCTGAGCACCTTTTGTTTCAGGGCAAAATAAAACCAGGCAAAACCAAACACAGATCTGAATACAAGCGCCCTTCATTTTAAACCGATTTTTCATAAGTACCACAAAGAAAATAATTCTTACCCAATTAATGTCCAAAGATGGGTAAATAGACACAACAAGTTAGCCAATTGCACTGAAAATGCCAATACAGCCACCTTCCATTATTGAATCTTTAATTATTGCAAAACGAAAAAAATGGAAAGAGCCCTAATGAAATAAGACGATAATTTCAAACCTCTGTACTATGAAAAATCTAAGTAATTTCTAATAATCTGTTTTCTATCCAACTGAGGAAACAAATAAACCGTTTCAGTGGAAGAAAGGCACCAAATCACAAAAAAATGTCGTTGAGTTTGTAATTTTAACCCTTTAAATTACCAATACATATGTTAAAAAATATTGTTGCCTTATTTTCAATAGGCTTATTGATTGTTTCTTGTGGAAAAGATACCAGCAGTTACACCGATAAAGTGGATTGTACGGGCATTGATGCCGATCAAAACACTTACAACAAAAATATCAAAGCCATTGTGGATGGTTCATGTGCCTACTCAGGCTGCCATGACAGCAAGACAGCGGCCGAAGGAATTGATCTCAGTACCTATGCCAATGTTAAAAGTGAATTTGTAAGTGGTGATGCCTTATGTACTGTTTACCATGACTGCAAACCCATGCCACAGGGAACCGACCAATTGGACCAGGAGACCCTGGATCAGCTAACCTGCTGGGTTAAAAACGGTGCCCCACAATAGGCTAAAAGCAAATAAAATTGGGAAAAAGCCCTTGTTTAGGATTTATTTAACAATAATATCCTGATTTTCAAGGCAACGTATTCAAAAATTTGGCGTTTTCGGGTATTATAGTTACTTTTGCACACTTATTTTAACCATTATTACGTGAAATATCCGGGATTCAGCTTCATAGCCCTTTTGATTTGGGTAGTGTTTACCTTGTCGTCCTGCTCAACAGAATTTGAGCGGGTGAGGACGAGCAATGATCCCAAGTTGATACTTAACAAGGCCAATGAATATTTCAAAGAGGAAGACTGGGTTTCTGCCCAGACCCTTTATGAATTAGCTGTTCAGTTTTACCGTGGAAAGACCGAGGCTGAAGATATTTTCTTCAACATTGCCTATACCTACTACCATACAGGCGAATACATTACGGCTTCTCATTATTTCAGCAACTTTGTTTCTACTTTTTACACCAGTAAAAAGAAAGAGGAGGCCGACTTTATGGCTGCCTACGCCCATTATAAGCTTTCGCCCAATTTCAAACTCGACCAAAGTTATTCTCAAAAATCAATCGACGCACTTCAGGCATTTGTCAACAAGTATCCGGACAGTAAAAGGATCAACGAGTGCAATAAGTTGATGGATGAAATGCGCAAAAAGATGGAGAAAAAAGCGCATCAGCAAGGATTATTGTACTACAAGTTGGGGCAATACCAATCTGCTGTAAAGTCTTTTGAAATCCTGTTGAAAGATTATCCCGGTTCCGCTTTTGAAAATGAGGCAAAGTATTTGCTGGTAAAGGCTAGCTACGAATTGGCTGCTAATAGCGTTGAAGAGAAAAAAGAAGAGCGATTCAATGAAACCGTGGTGTATTGCAAAAAATACATGGACAAGTTTAAAGATCGAAAACTGAATAAAGAAATAAAAGAAATTTACGAAAAAAGTCTTCAGAATATTAAAAAAATCAAAGCATGACAGATATAAAAAACAAAGTGCAGAACCTTGATCCCAATGTAAAGGCCAGAAACATCAAAGACATGGTGAGACCTACGGGCAATATGTTTGAGGCTTTGGTTGCCATTTCAAAAAGAGCCAACCAAATCAGCAACCAGTTGAAAAGAGAGTTGCACACCAAATTGGAAGAGTTTTCTGTCACTTCAGATACCATTGAAGAAATCCACGAAAACAAAGAGCAGATCGAGATTTCAAAATTTTATGAAAGACTGCCCAATCCAGCCATCATCGCTACGGAAGAGTACCTTCACGGTGAACTGGCTATAAAATACAGGGACGAAGAACAAGGATAGTCCTTCCATGGCAGGTCAGCATCCACCCCGGGTCCTTCTTGGCATTACAGGAAGCATAGCAGCCTATAAGTCAGCTGAACTGACCCGGTTGCT
>JAGNSQ010000099.1:9404-11997 GCA_017987975.1 Saprospiraceae bacterium | reverse complement strand
ATAATATGGTTACAAATTTAATGTAAGTTGGTTAAATATTACGATTTTTTTACATATTTAATTTTCGTTAACAATGGGGGTTTTGTATTAGGACAAATTTTAATGGTTGTACCCCTACTTGTCCGGGTATCGGAGCATCGGGGGACGGAGCACCCGGCAACGGAGCACGTGTCCCTATAACTGCGAAGCCGTTGTAGGGATCCGGCAACGGAGCACGTGTCCCTACGACAGCGAAGCTGGTGTAGGAATCCGGGAACGGAGCAACGGAGCATCGGAGCACGTGTCCCTACGACAGCGAAGCTGGTGTAGGGATCCGGCAATATAACTGAATGGTTTTGGCAAAGCCAAAAAAATTGATCCCTACATGCCGCTGATATGTCGGGATCAATTTAGTGAAGGCACCGCGTGCTAATCACGCGGCATCGACAAAACTAAAATCAAACAATCCGTCCCCTCTACTGGTACCCTTCTCAAGTAAACTTGTATAGGGATCCCTATGACAGCGAAGCTGGTGAAGAGATCTGGGAACATAGTATTATAGGATTGTTCCTTAAAAGAAGTGTTTATTTTTTAGAATGGTGGTCACATAAAAGACGAGAGGAGTCCACGGCTCCGCCGAGGGCTTTGTATTCTGGGTCTATTGCTGCGCTCTGACTAAAAAAGCAATTTAAACAACTGTAAATAATCATCAGCTTAAGTCGCTAGCTGTTCTTTTTCAGTGGGACAACAAACGCTTGGCGCTAGGCGCTTGGCGATCTACGCTCCGCCAGACCCTCTACTGCCAATTTCAAAGATTGTCACATTTTCAATTGCCCATTCGTAATTAAATCATTCGTAATTCGTAATTGCCCCATTCGTAATTGCCACCCCTAGCCCCTGAGCCCTATACAAAGGATTAAACGCATTGACCAAATGAATAGACTGAAATTTAGAAAGATCTTCCACAGAAATATCCATCGGCTGAATGACTCCCTTATCCATCAATTTTTGACGCATGGTGCCGGGGAGCAACGGCGTTTTGGGGGTGAAAAATCCATTTTCATTTTTAAAGACCAGGTTGAAATAGTAGGCATCGGTGAAAAGGCCGTTTTTGACAATGAGGATTTCATCGGCGGAGCCGCGACGGGAGAAAAGGGTGTCAAGCTCGGGGCGGTGGAGGGACTTGTAGGGGTAGATGATGGTGTTGTGCTCTACGATGGTGAGGGTGCGGATGGGGCGCCACTCGTAAGGGCTGTATTGGATGTCCTGAATGATGTCGGAGTAGATGATGCGACATTTGGTGTCTGGTGTGGGGTGGTGGCGGGTGATGAGGGGTGAGAGGGCTATGGGAGAGGCCGACTCGTAGTGGGCATGGCGGGTGGCGTCAAAACGGGCCTGGTGGTAGCGGAGGTTTTGTACCCGGCCATTGTGGATCCATATGGTTTCAACCCAGGGGGACATAGACTTTTTGGATCATTTCGTGGTATTCAGATTGGGCATCGCTCATGGCGGTAATGCCGCCGCCGCTGCGGTAGACCAGGCCGTGGGGGGTGGACTCTATGAAGCGGATGGCCACGGCGCTGTCGAGGTGGTGGCCATCGTAGTAGCCGAAGACGCCGGTGTAGTAACCGCGGTTATCGATTTCGGCTTTGGCGATGATGTCTAAAGTTTCTGCTTTGGGAGCCCCACTGATGGAGCCGGCGGGGAGCAGGGTATCGAAGATGTCGCCGAGGTGATGGTGGTAATCGGGACTCAATTTGCCTCTGATCTCACTGCTGGTCTGGAGCAGGGTTTGATGGTGGGTGTGGATGGTATCGATTTCCCGGAATTTGGTCAAGCTCACTTCGGTGGCTACCTGGCTCAGATCGTTGCGGATGAGGTCAACGATGGTGTAATGTTCGGATACTTCTTTTTCATCGTTGAGCAATTGATTTTGGGCATCGGGTATAGAAGCATCGATGGTGCCTTTCATGGGGTAGGAATAAATGTGGTCTTCTTCGATCCGCACAAAACACTCGGGGGAAAAGACTACCAGTTGATCGGGTAAGAGCAACTTGTATTTGGCGTGGGCGTGGGCGTAAATTTCCCGCAGGCTGAGGTTGGTACGGATGGGTGTGGGAAAGGTGAGGTTGACCAAGTAGGAATCTCCATAATGGATGCGGTCGACAACGGTTTGATAACGTTGTTGATAAAAATCCATGGTGATGGGCTGGGATGAAAAATGCTCCAATGGGGCGATGGTGGCGCCATCGTGGACTTCGTGCCTGTGTGCCCTGATCTTAAACCGGAGGCCGGGAGGGAGGGCATCGGCCGGATAGACCTCTCCCCTACTCTTATCGAAGCTGATGAGAAAAAAGAAGGGGGTTCTGGCTGCGCCCAGGGCATTCATGTGGCTGATCCACGACACGGTTAAAGTTTTTGCAATGATAGGGAATATTTTGCAATACGCGCTGCGCGCTTAGGTCAATTCGCGCTGCGCGCTTAGGCCAATTCGCGCTGCGCGCTTAGGTCAATTCGCGCTGCGCGCTTAGGTCAATTCGCGCTGCGCGCTTAGGCCAATGCGGCTATCGCCTTAGTGCAATCCTCGGTGCGGGGCACCTTGGGGCAATCCTCG
>JAGNSQ010000099.1:0-9304 GCA_017987975.1 Saprospiraceae bacterium | reverse complement strand
CAATTCGCGCTGCGCGCTTAGGTCAATTCGCGCTGCGCGCTTAGGTCAATTCGCGCTGCGCGCTTAGGCCAATGCGGCTATCGCCTTAGTGCAATCCTCGGTGCGGGGCACCTTGGGGCAATCCTCGGTGCGTGGCACCTCGGGCAATACCTCTTCGGCTTAGGGTAACTGAACGGTTTTGGCTTTGCCAAAAAAAATGATCCCTACATGCCGCTGGTATGTAGGGATCATTTTAGTGAAGTGTTTCGACAAGCTCAGCATCGTTCGATTTAGCAAATCAAGATTTGCAATCTCACGGAGAACCACGCGCTAATCGCGTGGCATCGACTAAACCTTTTCGGGCATCTCGGGCAATACGCTAATCTTAGTATAACTGAACGGTTTTGGCTATGCCAAAAAAATTGAATTTTCTCTTATATCTATTGTTTAGCAATTGTGGCTCCGTTTTCTGTGAAACCGAGTTTGGTGAAATCGTTTTTGAGGATGGAGCGGCTCAATTCCCAGAGGTCGGTGCGGTTCATGGCGTGATAGAAGGTGGTTTCCTGGCGGGCAAGGGCCTGCAATTGGTTCTGAAGGGCATTCAGGTTTAGCTCGTCTGTTTTATACATGGCAAGGTAGTACATCCAGGGCAGGGATGGGGCGTAGTTGGGACTGTGGGTGTATTGGCTGTCGCGATCGCCGAGTTTATAGTTTGACCAGGCTTTGATGACGCCGCGGTAGTTGGCATTGACGAGCATGGCTTTGAAGTAGGCGGTGAAAAAAAGGTGCCAGCGGTGTTCGAAGACTTCTTTTTTAAAGGCTGTGATAAAGACAAATGCGTGGTTTTCGGCTTGTTTGGCCTTGTCGGTGTCGATGAGGGCAAAGATGGTGTAGGCGGCGTGGCCGATGCGATTGTGCTGGTTGAGGGCATTTTTGGCCAGGGCTGCCGAGGTCTTGAGGATGGACAGGGCTTCATTGGCTCTGCCTGTACGAAGTAGTACTGCAGCGAGGTTGTTGATGTAGTAGAGGTAGTCGTTGTTGACTTCTTTGATGGACAGGTAGCCACAGGAGGCGGCTTTGTTGAAGTCCTGGATTGAAGCGTAGTAAAGCAGGTATTGGCTGTAAAAGTTGGTCACGATCCTGCGCGAATACAGCTTGCCTTCCTTGACGAGTTTTTCGAAGTATTCAAACATGCCACTCAACATATCGTATGCACGTTTGTTATGGGCAATAAAGACCATGCGGATCCAGGCCAGGAGGCGGTTGTAGCCATCGAGGTTTTCATTGTAAAACAGAGAGCGCAGCCACGGGAAAGAATCAGCGTAATTGGCCCGTTGTTTCTGGCTGTAATCGGAAATGATCTCGTGGGTCGCCTCGTGCAGCTTGTCGTTGACGAGGCGCGAAAATTCGTAGTCGGTGCGGTACTTATTCAGGAACTGGTTGATGACTTGATAGTCTTTGTACCGCAGTCGGATCTGCAGATAGTGGCGGTACGACCGGCCTGTTTCGTAAATTTTGATAAAATTAAAGTCTGAGGGTTCGGTTTTGAGTATGCGTTTGATCAAAGCTTTTTCATCGGCGAGTGAGATGCGGTCCGTGAGGATTAGGTGTTCCCACTCCATGAGTTTTTCGAGGTTCTCGTCTACGTCGAGGCTTTGCAGCAGGTCTTCGCACCAATTTTTGACGTAGCTGTATTTGCGCTTATCAACGGCTGCATCAAAACAATCGGTATCGGTCTCTCCCCTGGCAACAGCTACGAGTTGGTCGAGAATGGTTTTTTTCTCTCCATCTTCAAAACGCTGGTGCCCTTCGAGGAAGCTGGCCTCGAGGGGGAGCAGACTTTGGGCAAAGTCGGAAAAGCGGGTAAGTTTGACCTTCACGTTGGCAGCTTACAGGGTAATACCCCCATCCACACTGATGACGGCGCCATTGATGTAAGCCGCATCATCAGAAGCGAGGAAGGCATTGACGGCAGCAATTTCTTCGGGCTTACCGAGTCGCTGCACCGGGACTTTGGCCTTCATTTTATCGAGGACTTCCGCTGGCATGGCGTCCAAAATTTCGGTGTGGATAAAGCCGGGAGCTACGGCATTTGCAGTCACTCCTTTGCGACCCAGTTCTTTGGCCCAGGTCTGGGTCATGCCGATCACCCCTGCTTTGGCGGCGGCGTAGTTGGTCTGGCCAAAGTTGCCGTACAAGCCCACTACCGAAGAGATGCTGATGATTCTGCCATATCCTTTTTCTACCATGTAAGGAGCTACGGCACGGGTGCAATTGTACACCCCGGTGAGGTTGATGTTGATTACCTGCTGCCATTGGTCGTCGGTCATTTTGAGCAGGGTAGCATCGCGGGTAATGCCCGCATTGTTGACGAGGATGTCGATCTTACCAAATTTGGCGATGACCTGAAAAGCAGCATCCCTTACCGCATCGGCGCTGGAAGTATCTACCGTAAAAAAGGCAGCGGTGTGTCCGTTTTGGGTAAATTCGGCTTCCAAAAGTTTACCCCTTTCCTCGTTGACATCCCAGTTGATTACGATGGCTCCCTGGTCGGCAAATTTCTGCAACGTGGCTTTTCCCAAACCGGATGAAGCTCCTGTGACTATGGCTACTTTTCCTTCTAAAGATTTCATACTTTTAAAATTTAATGTGGATTAAACCTGATTTATGGACAAAAATAGGCAGATCGGCGATTAAATCGTTATAATATTAATTTAAAAAAGAAAATAAACCGCTTTTGTCATAGTCTAATTTTTTAATCTATTTATTTGATTTTAAATTCTTTAAATAATATTAAATAGCAATTGTCTCATTATTATTTTAATTTTTTTGCCATTTTATATGCCAATTCTGTAAGATATTAGCCGTGAAATTATCCAAAATGGATTTTGCACAAGCCACATTAACCTTACTGGTCCTGTACATGGCCGTGACGATTTACATTGTGTATCGTGGGGCCAGGCAGACCAAAAACATTCAGGACTTTGCTGTTGGCAAGGGTTTCTCCCCTCTCATGGTTGGCTTATCGCTGGCGGCCAGTATCACCAGTGCTGCCACCTTTATCATCAATCCCGGCTTTGTTGCTTATTTTGGATGGAGTGCTTTCCTGGCCATGTCTATTGTTTTACCCATCGGTCTATTTATATCCCTTATTGTTTTGAGTAAAAGCTTTCGCAAGTTTGGCACCAGCGTCAAAGCACTGACCCTTGCCCAATGGATGGGTACTCGGTACCAGAGCAAGGCTATGTCGTATTTTATGGCATTTGTATCATTGCTGCTCATCACCTTTATTGTATTGATATGTGTGGGACTCACTAAGGTCATTGCCAGTTCGCTGCAGGCCGATGAAACCCTTGTGCTGGTGGCCATCGT
This sequence comes from Saprospiraceae bacterium, assembly GCA_017987975.1. Lineage (GTDB taxonomy): Bacteria > Bacteroidota > Bacteroidia > Chitinophagales > Saprospiraceae > JADKBO01. The sequence continues at coordinate 5,953 of JAGNSQ010000099.1, read as the reverse complement.
GGTCTTTGTATTCGGATATACTTTGTTTGGCGGGGCCAATTCGATGGTGTACACCAATACCATCCAGGCCATTCTGATGATAGTAGTAGCCATTATCCTAATTGGCTCGGGCAGCTCCCACTTCGAGCAGGGCATCACCGGTTTTTGGAATAAAATCAATGCCATCGATCCTCAGCTGAGCAAAAGTTTTAATCCTGCCAGTCCGCTGTTCAGAGACTTTTTTGAAGTAATAATTTGCAATTTTATAGTAGGCATCGCCATTGTATGCCAGCCCCACATCATTACCCGATCACTGATGCTCAAGTCAGATGAAGATGTCAACAAATACCTTACGGTAGCCATTGTGGTGGAGACCCTGTTTTTTGCAGTGTTGTTCGCGGGCTTTTATGCAAGGCTGATGTTTCCCGATTTGACAATGGAAGGAAGCCCCATCAAAATGGATGGTATTTTGTCGACCTATGTAGTAAAAAAATTCAGCGTTGGCGTGGGCATCCTGGTGGTAATGGGCTTGATATCTGCTGGCCTTTCGACACTCGAGGGAATTGTACAATCGCTTTCTACCACCATCAGCAACGACATCATAGCACCGCTGGGTGGATGGAAAGAAAATACAGAAAGAGTAAAAACGACGAATCGTTTGGTCATCATTGTCCTGGCGGTAGTAGCCATATTAATGAGTCGCTATCAGCTTTTATACCCCAATCTGAGTGTCGGCATCCTGGCCCAAAATGGAGTGTATGCCTATTTTTCAGCCGCCTTTGTGCCCGTACTCTTTGGTATCTTTTTCAAAAATACACCCGTGCAGGCAGCCATGGGAGCGGCCATCACGGCTTTTGTGGTGCACTTTTCTGTATACTACGGATCATTGACTCCCTACACAACCGGGCAAGTAAAAAACCCGGCGGTAGCATCGGCACTGGCCATTGTATCCGCACTTATTGTAGGAAGCCTGCTTTACCAATTGTATAAAAAATCGCCCGTAGCCCAAAACTGAAGTTGAATATGAAACCACAACACATAGATCCACATCTTAGCAATGCCTGCATCCTGGCCTCCGGTAGTTATGCCCCGGAAAAAGTGGTGCCCAATGCCTATTTTAATGAATTGCTGGGTGAAGACGTAGATACCTGGTTAAGAGAAAATGTGCAGATTTACGAAAGGAGGTGGTGTGCAGCTGATGAAAGCACGGCAGATCTGGTAGAAAAAGCTTGTGTGCGTGCCCTGGAAAATGCGGGCCTGAAAGCAGATGACATCGATCTGTTTATTGTTGCTACCGATACGCCGGAGTTTATCTCCCCTTCTACGGCTTCCGTGGTGCAGGACCGATTGAAGATGGTAAACGCAGGTACTTTTGACGTAAATACTGCCTGTGCTGGTTTTGTGACAGCACTTGACATTGCTACACGTTACATCCATTCAGATGTCAGCTACCGACATATTTTGGTAGTGGGTGCTTATGCCATGAGTAAGTACCTCAACCTAAGCGATAAAAAAACGGTGACCCTTTTTGCCGATGGTGCCGGAGCCGTGGTTGTGGGCAGAACCCATGCCGAATCGGGATACAGACAAAGTAAGTTGCTCACCCGGGGAGAGTTTAACAGTTGGATGGGCATTTATGCAGGGGGCAGTCACCAGCCCGTGAGTCATGAAGTGATTGACAACAAAGACCACCAGCTCAAATTTGTTCAAAAAATACCTACCCACATCAATCCGGAAATATGGACTTCACTGGTGGAAGAAATGTGTGAGCGGGAAAACATAAAGCCGGCTGACATCCATCACTACTTTTTTACCCAAATCAATGTAAATAGCATATACCAGACCATGGACAAGCTGGGTGTAGATCGCAGCAGGGCGGCGACCATCATGCACTACTACGGCTACACCGGTTCAGCGTGTATACCCATGGCACTGGATGAATGGATGAAACAAGGTAAGATTCAGAAAGGAGAATACGTATGTTTTGTAGGTTCCGGCGGGGGACTTGCTTTTGGAGCATCGTTGTTTAAAATGTAAACGCACCACAGTGAAACAGGAAGTATGGCAACAAGATTGGTTAGCGCGTTGGGCCTTGTACAGGCCGGAGAAAGCGGCGCTTCAGGAGCACGAAGGAGGCAGGGTGATTAACTACCGAGGCCTCAATGCCCTGGCCAATGGCATGGCTTCCTATTTGATTACCCAACACGGTGTAAAAAAGGGCGATCGGGTGGTAGTGATTGCAGAATATTCAATTACGCTCGTAGCCCTGTTTGGTGCCGCTCAAAAGCTGGGCTTTGCCATGGTACCCCTCAACTACAGACTGACTGCTCCGGAGATCAGAGAAATCAGTGAGGATGCAGATCCGGTGCTTATCTTTTATGAAGATCACTTCGCCCACTTACTGCCCCAATCAGAAAATATACCTGCATACGAAATGCAAGTCCTGACAGGAGTGCAGCCCCAGGCACATTTTGATGTACATGCCGTTGAAGAAGATGATTCCCTTTTTATCATTTATACCTCCGGCACCACGGGCAAGCCCAAGGGTGTGCGTTACAGTCATAAGATGGCATTTTGGAACAGCATCAATACGGCACTGTCGCTCAGCCTTTCGTCAGAAAACAGAACGGTCAATGTGATGCCACCTTTTCATACAGGGGGATGGAATGTGTTGTTGCTGCCATTTTTACACCACGGCGGCTTTACCTATCTGTTCAAAAAATTTGAAGCCGATCAGGTATTGGCTAAGCTGGCAGAAATGAAGTGTAATATCTTTATGGGCGTGCCCACCATGTTGGCCATGATGGCACAGGACCCACACTTTGACAGCACCGATCTTCATCATCTCGATTACATTATTGTAGGAGGAGAATCGATGCCCGTGCCGCTCATCGAAAAATATGCTCAAAAGGGCGTTGCCATTCGACAGGGATATGGCATGACAGAGGTGGGACCCAACCTCACCTCCCTTCACCAGGACGATGCCATTCGCAAAAAAGGCAGCATAGGCAGGCCCAATTTTTATGTTCAGCACCGCATCGTAAAAGAAGACGGCAGTGATGCAATGGCCAACGAGGCGGGAGAGTTGTGGCTGCGCGGACCCATGGTGACACCCGGCTACTGGAACAATGCCGAAGCCGGCAAAGCAGCCTTTAGTGAGGATGGCTTGTGGTTTAAAACAGGCGACATCGTTATGGAAGACGAAGAAGACTATTTATACATAGTAGACCGACTCAAAAACATGTACATCAGCGGTGCAGAAAATGTATATCCTGCAGAAATCGAGCGCGTACTGAAACAAAATGACAACATCAAAGAATGTGCTGTAATCGGAGTTAAGGATGAAAAATGGGGTGAGGTAGGCAAGGCCTTTGTGGTGTTGAAGCAAGCTGCAGATGAAGCATCCTTAAAAGCCTTTTGTGCCGAACGATTGGCGAAGTTTAAAGTACCCAAATACTTCATTGTACTGGATGCCTTACCGTTGACAGACAGTGGAAAAATAGATCGTAAAAAATTAAAACAACAATAATATTTTCACAACATTTAAAAATCAATGAAATGAAGTCGATGAAATTTTTAATTATGATGCTTTTTGCCGGATCCCTTTTTATGGTAAGTTGCGATGATGAAGAAGTAAAAGGTACATGCAGTGACGGCATTCAAAACCAGGATGAAACCGGTGTTGACTGTGGTGGAGCTTGCACCGCGTGCAGAGAAGGGGTACAGGGTAAATGGCACTCATTTCCTGTTGCCACTATTCTTTCTGCTTTGGCTGATTCGATCAATGCAGAATTTAAGACCAACAATACCTACACAGTAGATCAGTGGAAAGGTGGAGCTAAGATTGTACTTACAGGAACTTATTCGCAGACAAAATCTGGAGTAGGGAATATCTACAACATTGTGCTCAACCAAAGCTCTCCTACTGCATTGAAAGCTGAGGGTATATTTGAAGTATCAGCTGATGATAAGACCATGAAATACGAAATAGTACAAGTGGAACCAGTTATCGCTGGAGCTACCCCTCCAACAGCATCTGCAGGATTTGGTAGTACTTCAAATGGTGCTTTTGGGCTCATAAATATACAAAACTACGTAAGAAGATAATCAGATTAATTAATCCCTGTGGGAAGAGAAATGTGGCTCTCTTCCCACTATTTTTTTTACAACACAATTAAGGAAAAATCAATGGCAAAGTGGAAATGGTCAATTTGGATATTCATGTTACCTCTGTGGCTGGCAGCACAGGAGTCGGGCGATACCGGATTTAAAGGCTTTGACAAGGCCGTGCCTGCCAAGGCCAATAAACAATTTCAGGCCTTCGTGTATTTTTATCAGCAAAACGTTGCCATGAACATGGCACCTGAAAATGACTTTTTGAAAGGACAAATTGTGGGTCGCTTGTTTGGCAATAATACCACAACCACAAGCAATGATTTTACAGCTTTGTATGCAGAGCAGCGAGCCATTCCCTTTTTTGTGTATTCTCCCGCCATTTTTGATGGAAAGGCAACCCTGAGGGCTTCATTCGAAATAGACTGGACCTGGGGTGATGTGGCTTACGGCACAGGCGGTAACTTTGGCTCTGCCATCTCGGCCGATCAGGTCAACCTACAGACCCAAAACCTGGCGGTTGAATTTATTCCTGCCAAATACTGGACCATCAATGTGGGGCTTCAGCGCATGTACGATACCCCGCACGACCTCTACCGCACCTTTTTTGAAAAATTTACTACCACCGGCTACCGCCTCGCCTACTTTGGCACCGATGGCGTTGGTATCAGCGTTAGGCGACAAACCGATAAACAAAAAATCAAAGCCGGCTTTTACAAGCTCTATGAAAACAATGTAGAACTCAATGACGATGTCACCCTTTTCGAGCTTAATTCGCAATACAATGTAGCCCCCAAATGGAATGTGGGTGCCTCCGTATATTGGGTCAAAGACAATTCCTCAGGCAAGGGCGGCGTGAGCATCCTGGGCCAGGGTTATGCAAGCCCGCTTACCTCCTACAACGGTACCTTCCGTTTCCCTATTGGCGCCGATCCTTATCAATCGGATGTGTTTTGGCTGGGTACCTACTTTGCCCGCAATGAAGAAATGATGATGGACCGATTTATCCTCTCCGGCTTCCTCAATTACAACCTGGGCTCGATCCGACAAAAACCCGCAGGCAGCGAAAATTTCAATAAAAAAACAACCATCAGCGGACTGGCCGCCAACCTTAGGGCTGGCTATCGTTATGGACAAACGCCCGGTGACGCCATCATAGCAGATATGTTGTTTACCTCCGGCGACAACAATGGAGTATCGGACAGCAAGTACACAGGTGTGATTACCTCCAATACCTGGGGTAGCCCGGGCGGCATCTTTATTGGTCATGGCGGCTATCTGTTGTTTCCACATGGCAACGTTGTCAACCGATTCCTGGCGGCAGTGACCGACATATCCAACATAGGCTATGGCATCGCGGGTGGAACGCTCAATTTTTCAAAAGACCTTATCCCTAACAAGTTGCACTCCAAGGTAGGAGGGGCCGGTGGATTTTCAGTGATCGCTCCCAATGGTGGTGGTAACTTTATGGGCTGGGAGGCGAATGCTAAACTCGGTTACGATTTTGGAGCCTACCTCACCGTAGAAGCTCACGGCGCCTACATGGGGCTCGGTGATTTTTATGACAGCAAATTGACCAATGGAGGTGTGGATGCCCGTCCTGTCAACCCCTGGGTAGGTTTTGTTTGTCTCAAATGGTTGATGTTTTAAATCCCCAAAATCCAAAGAAATGAAAACAATTTTAAGCATCGCATTTACCATCCTGTTGGCTTATATAGCAGGATCACAAAACACGGTCAATAGCATGAAAGACCTGGATTACGGGGTTGAAGTCAAAACCTTAAAGGTGAAGGGCGATATCTCCCTGGCCTATACCGATGAAGGAGCTGGAGATGAAACCATCGTTTTTATCCACGGGCTT
>JAGNSQ010000098.1:10751-12062 GCA_017987975.1 Saprospiraceae bacterium | reverse complement strand
TGTAGGCAGCGAGATCGATATAACGGTAGGCGGAGGCATAGCCCCTTATGAGTACAAATGGAGCAATGGCAACACGACAGAAGACCTGAGGGATGTACCTCCCGGAATCTATGAAGTAACCGTAACAGACAAACTGGGCTGCGAGATAGCAGATACGATACAATTGACCAATACCAATGGCCCAGCAGTGATGGTGAGCGGATCTGACGTGGCTTGTAACGGAGACAACAGTGGCCAGCTGATGATAAGTGCACAGCAGGGCAGTCCACCGTATAGTATATACTTAAATGGAGTATTGGTAACAGGAAGCGAGATCAAAGACCTGTCAGCGGGCATCTATGAAGTAGCAGTAGTGGATGCAAAGGGCTGTGAGATCAAAACGAGTTACGAGATCACAGAACCACCGGCAATTGCAGGTGTAATCATAAACATAGTACAACCCGACATAAATAAGATAACAGGCAGTGCGAGCATAGATGTAAGCGGAGGAACAGGCCCGTACACCATCGAATGGGACAATGGCGAAAAAGGAGAAAATGCCTTGACCCTAAGCCCTGGCGTGCACAAGGTGACGATAACGGACAGCAGGGGCTGCACAGCAGAAGCGGAGGTGATCATCGTGAAGAGTGCCATCTATGCCATATGGGACAAACAAGACAATGGCTGTGCGGGAGATTGCGAGGGAGAGATAACTATCACCATCCAAAATGAGGACGGCAGTGAAAAGATAGAATGGTCTGATGGCGGTACAGGCTTAATAAGAACGGGCCTATGTGAAGGTGACTACCAATGGACAATAACGGACGATTATGGCAATACCGCAACATCGCAGATCGTAACTATAAGTACCCCCCTACCTATAAAACTGGAGGTAGAAATAAAAGGAGAGAGTTGTGAAAACAAGGCAGATGGTAAGGCAACTATCAGCATAAATGGAGGTACACCCAACTACACCATAAAATGGGATGGAGTGACAGGAACAGAAACAGCCAACCTTGGCACAGGAGCGCACTTGATAGAGATAACGGATGCCAACGGTTGCCTTACGGATACACTTGTGCACATGCCGGGAGTTATATCTGCCAATCTCAGTGTCGATGTAAAAGATGCGATATGTGAAACAGGAGGGGAACTGACCATCCAGACCAGTGCATCAGAAATCATTGACGTGCTAATCAATGGAATAAAATACAGCATAGATAAGGAACTTACGATAAGGCCACTTACACCAACAATCTACAAGATAGAACAACAGATCAGCGACAGCTGTATAGTATACAAGGAAGAGGTCACCATTGAAAGAGAAACTTT
>JAGNSQ010000098.1:0-10651 GCA_017987975.1 Saprospiraceae bacterium | reverse complement strand
TCTAAAGAAGCGTAATCTACCAGTTTATCTAAAATCTTGCCCCAGTCTTCGGTTTCAGCCCAGAGTCCAAATTTAAGATCAAGTACTTTTACATAGTCAGCCGTATCTCGCCTAAGACCCCTGCTCAGCGCTTCTTTGCGAAAAGATTCTTTTTGTGCATTAGTGGGTAAGTCATTGTATATTTCCTGATAGAGCTGATAACTGGGTGAATAAACAAATATTTTCTTTCGATAAACCAATGCTTCTTCAGGCATTGAACGCAGTTGATAAACGTTTACCAATATTTTGTAGTAGGGTATGCTATAGACTTCGTGGTAGTTTCCTTTTATAGATTTTTCGCACAATTTTATCACCTTATCCGTCTCTCCGATCAATTGGAGCTGATGTAAAAATGCGAAATTGTAATCATTAAAAAAGAGGGTATAGGGCAGGTAAACATGAAGATTGGCAAACAGCTCCTGTTTGATGGTAAATTGTAGCAAAGGCAAAAGCTCCGCTTCGTTTAACTCATGTTCTGATACTTTATTTAAATACAATTTGATCAAAGACCCTAGTACCTCCCCGGATAGTGCCGGAGCTGTTTTGTAAATGAGGGCTATGACAATGTTTAATGTTTTGCCATCTTGTTTGAGTCTATGCGTAAATTGTTCAAAAAACTGGGTTATTTTTTGTTGTTCGCATGTTTGTAAATAGGCACTTAATTTTTCTAAAAACTTGTTGAATTGGGTGGCAACCCTCGATGATGACTTGCTTAGCTTTTTGTCAACCAATTCGTAAAAGTTAAAAATGGCATTTACCATGAGCATGCCTTGCTCATTGCCTATTTCATTCAGAATAGCAGGCATTTGAACATCCAAGTATTTTTGCCATACTTCAAATAATGATTTCAGCTGAACGGGCTCGATGTACTTTTTTTTGCCAATAATGGCCAGGATACAGGCTGCACCTTGTTTATCTATTTCTTCTGCTGTTATTTGTGCAGTAGACCCCGAAAAATGGTTGAAGAATTTAAAATTCAATTCTTTATTGACATTTAATTCTTCCAGGATCCAGGTCCTCAGTTGTATATTGTCCAAAGTGTCTAGCAGCTCTTCGGTAGGACTTAGTTTTTTCTTCCTTAGTTTTTTTAAGGTAGTAGAGGCAGCTACACTTTTTTCTCCCCGGTTCATAAATGTCAAAACCGCTACCACATGGGCACACAGTGTATTTTTATCGGAGCAATCACAACTGTAATGATTCAGCTTAAGTCCGCTTTCATCCAACTGTATGCCCACATCGTAACTTTCTTTGCCATCATCTACAAAGGCACTGAACTGACCACGCGCAATTTCTTCACACTCCCTAACATTATTTTGTAATGAAGAAGCCGCCTTGGTGATATTGGCAGGTGCTTTTTTGAGGGTTTCTTTGATGGTCACTTTGTCTGTCAATTTATTTTTAAGCCATTATTCTTTTTTAGATCAAAAACCAAGGACTTAAAATTAGGGCATTAGTATTTTTTTTGCCAATGACTTTTTACTTTCTTTTTCCACGACCATGATGATTACGGTCTGATGATATTGTGTCACGGGTGTTGTTTCACCGGCATTTACCCATTTATTATCCAATACCTTGCCGGCAGTATCCATGGTGATCACCTCAAAAACTTTGTATTCTTCCTTGCCGGTAATAGTGATTGAGTTGTTTACCACTGAAAAGTCAAATTCGGTATTTTTAAGTACTTCAGTTGTGTGTGTAGAAAAATCGATTTCGATCTTATACAACTCCCGCCCCTTACTTGGATCCAAATTTGAGAAGAAAAGCAATTGATTATTATTGATGCCAATTGGGATTACTGAAGGACCAACTACTGAACTAAAATTTAATGGAACCGTATGATTTCCGAGGTCTTTAAATTTATAATCTATGTGATAAAGGTTAGGCTTAAACCCATTGGAAGTGCCATCAAAAAGCAATATATTTTCATAATAGGAAATGAAATTAGAAGGATAGGCAGCAACATTGCCTATTATTTTAGCTGTCTTTGTCTTCTTATCAATGTTTATAATTAAATCTTTAGAACTGTTGTAATCATCTATATGTAGGATCATATTATCACCGATTACCGAACGATTTAGCTCCTCTGATTGTACAACAGAACCATAATTTGATATTAATGAAGTAGACTTTAGTGGAAAATCGTGCAGCAGCGTCAACCCATTTCCATAGTGGTAGTGAACTACAGAACCATTAAAGTCCAGCAATCGCAATGGTTCTGGAAGCTGGGTTTTTTTAATGCCTGTGCTTTCGTGATAGTGGTACAGCCCTTCATTTTCTACGCCGAACACCAGGCCTCCTGCCACCTCACACAAGCCATATAGGTCAGTGAAAGAGGAGCCGGCATCAAAGGTGCCTAAGGGTGTAATGGCGTCTTCTGCATAATTCAGCGTAGAATTTCCAAATTTATTGGTCAAAAAAGCGATGCCATTTTTATAAGGGACAAAAATTTTATCGTCCTTGTTGTCATCGTGGCTGGCATAATCCAAAAAAGATGTGTTTAATTTTTTTGTGCCGGATTCAGTACCATCTGTCACATACAAACTGTTTCCAGTAGCAATATAGGCCTTATTGTTTTTACCAACTACCATAAAGGACGCTTCTCCATCCAATTCTTTTAACAGCATGGGCACACTGGCTTCATCAGTAGTCTGCCACAGAAACACTTTATTCTCTTCTTTAATTGTGAATAACAATCTGTATTTGTATTCCAACAATAAAGTAGCTGGTGGATTACAATTGGTACAAATTGTTGCAATGTATGTTGGTTCTTCATATCCAGAATAGTACAAATCTGTATGATTTGCTGTTGTAGCTACCGTAAAATAGATAGAACCATATGAATGTATAAACGAAGTACCCCAATCAGGCACCGCATCGGCACTGCCGGGATTAAAATCCATAACAAGTTTCGGGGTTTGGGATAACAAAGACAGCTGACACGCTAATAATACTAATGTAATTAACTTTTTCATATGATAGTTAGATTTGGTTTTATACTAATTCTTTAAGCAAAGACATAATCGTGACTTCCGGTTGGTCGGTCAATCCACTGTGAATGGGGGATATTTGTAAGATGGTACTTCTTTTGGCAGTAAGCCACCGAAATCGGGAGGGTAAGTCCAACACAGCTATTGGGCCACCAATTTGATTGCCGTTGGCAATGTGGTGAAACACGGCTACATAACTGATGAGTTCACCAAGGTCAATTGTTCCAAACAAAGCCTTGATGCGTTGTTCGTCGAGTTTTGTTTTTACTGCCAGGTAGTCGAGGTCCTTGCAAAACAACACAACCCCAATATTGATAAATTCTTCTCTGTCGACCCTCGGGACGAAACGAAGCACTGCGTATTCATATACCTTAGATTCCCGCATCGATAATTTCTTTAACAAATGAGGGAGCCTGTTTTAAGCGTTCTATCAGGTACTCTGTGTACATCAATTTGACGGCCGCTGCAGACCAATCGTCTTCTCTTGACAAGAGCCATTCATCTGGTATTTGGGAGCAGGTATCTATCAAAAATGGTTCGGTAAGTTCTTCGCGGATGATCTGATCTGCTTCGTTGATTTTGGTGGCACCGCTCAGTAAAACATGATTTTTGATCATGGGAAAAGGTTTGGAAATATAGGTCTCCCAAACCGATCTGTTGTGGTGAAAGTACAAGGCGGCACCATGATCAATTAACCACAGATCGTTTTTCCACATCAGCATATTGGTATTTCTTGCCGTGCGATCCACATTGGTAAGGTACATATCCAACCAAACAATCATGGAGGCTATGAGGTCTGGCACATGGTTGACTGCCGGATCAAAACTGATGGCACCGGGTAGAAACTTCATGCCGAGATTAAGACCCACACTAGATTTTAGGAGATCCTGGATTTCTTCATCCGGCTCTGTCCTGCCAAATCCTTCATCTAAGATACAAAAGGCGATTTCCGGTACTAAAAACCCCAGTTTTTGAGCCAACTTACCACCGATATACTCTGCTATCAGGGCCTTGGTGCCTTGTCCAGCACCTTTAAATTTTAAGACATATTTTTCTCCATTCTCCACCTCTACGATGGCAGGCAGTGACCCCCCTTCCCGCAAGGGGGTGATGTATCTGGTTACCTGTAATGGAGTAGTTGTCAAGTGAAATTGTATATGGTTGAGTAACAAAGGTACAAATTAACCCACGACCTAAAGGTCATACAAATGTCTAATAGCAAGGATTTAGCTAAAAAGAAAATGGGGAGATACTGTTACCTCCCCACATTCAAAATAAGAAAACTAATTATTATTTCTTAAAACAACTCCTGACAATGCCAGAAGAACCCGATTAACATGTTGTATACAGGATAAAAGACTGCCTAAAATCCTGAACAAAGAAAAAATAATTTGTTCTCTCCGTGTTATTTGAACAAAACATCATCTATTTCAACGGTGTAATCCCATTTACATAAAAATGTAATTTTTGGATTTGTTGAGATCCAAAATGCAAAAGTATTTAAAAGCGGCCTGCTGCCAGGTGTAGATTCAACTCACCCGGCAGAAAGCCAGCTTCATCATGGGATGATATTATTATTAAATTTTGTTGTCAGTTTGCCTCAATAAGGCATGCTGTGAAGATCAATTAATCTTCCTCTCCTTCACTGCTTTCGCTTGTCTCCGGCGCTAAAGCAGGACTGTATTTTTCTTTGATCCTTATTTCTATTTGTTCTGCTACTTCCGGATTGTCGTGCAAAAACTGCTTGGCTTGTTCTCTTCCCTGTGCTATTTTAGTGCCTTCGTAACTAAACCAGCTACCGCTTTTTTGAATGACATCGCAGTCAACACCCAAGTCGATGATCTCTCCCGTTTTGGAAATTCCTTCACCGAACACGATGTCAAAAGTAGCTACCCTGAATGGGGGGGCCAGTTTGTTTTTTACTACTTTTACTTTGGTAGGACTGCCCACTACATTTCCATCTTTGTCTTTAATGGCGGTACCCGACTTACGGATATCCAGACGCAAAGAAGCATAGAACTTTAGGGCATTACCACCCGTTGTGGTTTCAGGATTCCCAAACATAACACCAATCTTCTCTCTGAGTTGGTTGATGAAAATGCAGCAACATCCCGTTCTTCCGATGGTAGCAGTCAATTTTCTCAAGGCTTGTGACATCAATCTGGCTTGAAGGCCCATCTTGGATTCACCCATCTCGCCTTCAATTTCACTTTTTGGAACAAGTGCCGCTACTGAGTCGATAACCAGCAAGTCAATAGCTCCCGAACGAATCAGGTTTTCTGCTATTTCCAATGCTTGTTCACCGTTGTCCGGCTGAGAAATAAAAAGGTTTTCTGTATCTACCCCCAATGATTCTGCATAGGTGCGGTCGAAGGCATGTTCAGCATCAATAAAGGCAGCAATACCTCCTGCTTTTTGGCACTCTGCTATGGCATGAATGGTCAAGGTGGTTTTACCTGAAGATTCAGGGCCATATATTTCTACCACCCTGCCTTTTGGAAAACCTCCAATTCCTGTTGCTATGTCTAAGCTCAATGATCCTGTGGAAATGGCCTCAGTGGCGATTACCTGCTTGTCACCCAGCTTCATTATAATTCCCTTTCCGTATTGCTTCTCCAGCTTATCTACGGTCGTTTTCAGCGATTTTAGTTTTTCTTCCAATTCCTTTGACATAATAATTAGTTTTACAGTGCAAATATAAGATATTTGTCATAATGATGACAAGAAAATGGACAATTATTTTTAAATAATGTCTAATATATTGAAAATCAGTTGTTTTAAAATGACAAATTACACGTCAATTTTAGCGTATTTGGCATTTTCTTCGATGAATTGACGTCGTGGAGGTACATCATCTCCCATCAACATAGAGAAAATCAAATCTGCTTCCAGGGCATCATCGATGGTAATTCTGCGCAAGGTTCTGGTGGTAGGATCCATGGTAGTCTCCCAAAGCTGCTCAGCATTCATCTCACCAAGACCCTTATAGCGCTGCACTTTTACATTGGCATCTTCTTTGCCTTTGCTGTAGAATTCGATGGCGGCAATCCTTTCTTCGTCATTCCAGCAATAGGTAAATTCTTTGCCCTTCCTAACCTGATAAAGAGGTGGTGCCGCAATGTAAATATTGCCTTGTTCAATAAGCGGCTTCATGTACCGGAAAAAGAAAGTAAGAATCAGGGTGGTGATGTGACTTCCATCTACATCGGCATCACACATGACTACAATCTTGTGGTACCTGAGCTTATCTATGTTCAAAATGCGCTCTCCGTCTTTATCCTGGATGCTTACACCCAGGGCGGTGAACATGTTTTTGATTTCTTCGTTTTCGTAGATCTTGTGTTCCATGGCTTTTTCTACGTTGAGGATCTTACCTCTAAGGGGTAAAATGGCCTGAAACATCCTGTCTCTGCCTTGTTTGGCAGTTCCTCCCGCTGAATCTCCCTCTACGAGAAAGATCTCACTGGCATAGGGGTCTTTTGACGAACAATCCGACAGTTTACCCGGCAAGCCCCCTCCTGTCAGCACCGTTTTGCGCTGTACCATTTCCCGGGCTCTTTCTGCTGCGTGGCGAGCCGTGGCGGCCAGGATTACTTTGTCAATGATCCTTTTAGCCAAGTTGGGGTTTTCTTCCAGGAAAAACTTAAGGGCATCGCCTAAACATCGGGAAACTATCCCTGTTACTTCTGAGTTTCCTAATTCTCCTTTGGTTTGGCCTTTGAACTGTGGCTCAGGCACTTTAACAGAAACAATGGCGGTAAGTCCCTCTCTGAAGTCATCTCCCGATACTGAAACCTTTGCTTTGGTAAACAGGCCATTGTCTTCACCATATTGTTTAAACAAACGGGTGACGGCCCTTCTGAAGCCGGCTACATGGGTACCTCCTTCTCTTGTGTTAATGTTGTTGACATAAGAAAAGATGTTTTCCTGGTAACCGGTGTTGTACTGCATGGCAACTTCAACTTCTACGTTTTCTTCTTTGCCAGTAACATGAATGGGTGTTTCTAAAAGCGAGGTTCTGGATTGATCAATAAACTTGACAAACTCTTTTAATCCTCCTTCTGAATGAAAAACGGAACTTTTATACTCACCGCTTTCTTCATCTTTATCGCGCTCATCTGTTAGTCTTAATGTCAGACCTTTATTGAGGTAACTCAACTCTCTCAGCCTTTTGGCAAGGGTATCGTAGTCATAAACCAGCTCTTCAAATATTTCGGAGTCAGGGGTAAATGTAACATTGGTACCTCTGTGTGAGGAATCGCCCAATACTTTTACATCGCCCATCGGCTTTCCTCTCTCATACTCCTGTTCAAAGACCTTCCCTTCTCTGTGCACCTCTGCTCTCAGGTACGATGACAAGGCATTTACGCAAGATACACCCACACCGTGCAAACCGCCTGATACCTTATAGGTGTCTTTGTCAAACTTACCGCCGGCGTGAAGCACGGTCATTACCACTTCCAGTGCCGATTTCTGTAATTTATCGTGCATGCCGGTAGGAATGCCCCTACCGTTGTCTTTTACAGTTACGCTGTTGTTGGGGTGGACAATCACATCGACCCGGTCACAATAGCCCGCCAGGTGCTCATCAATAGAGTTGTCTACGACTTCCCAGACCAGGTGGTGGAGACCTTTGGAATCGGTGCTGCCAATATACATGCCGGGACGTTTGCGTACCGCTTCAAGACCCTCAAGTGCCTGAATGTTGTTGGCTCCATAATTTTGTGACTGGGGATTCGGATTTTCGCTCATAACTTGTTAATATTCAATTGATTTCAAAGGATGCAAAGTTAACCTTTTTCCATCACATTTTTTTAAATATGTGCTGAAAAAATTAAGGCGGTAAAAAGTTGTCTGGTGGAGATAAAACATTCAAAAACAAATGCTTATGAAAATATTTATAGAAAGCCAAGAAAAGGTAACAAAAGTTACTTGCAACATTGTTGCAAATAGAGTATCTTTGTGACCTAATATTAAAGAATGTCTTCGTTTTTTAAGCTCAATCTCGATTTCGCCGGCATGGCAGCCTCTGCCATCTGCGCCATCCATTGTATGGCGATGCCTTTGATTTTGTCTTTGGGAGTTGCCCATAGCGGGCACTTATTCCATGACCACACCTTTGATATAGCAGTCATTGCCATTGGAATTGTTATTGCCTCTATTTCACTAATTTCAGACTTTAAAAAGCACAGATCTTTTTTTCCATTGGGCCTGGTCATTGTAGGTTTTTCTGTACTTACTTATGGGCTTACCCACGGACATGGCGGCATCCACCTTTGGATCAGCTTATTGGGCAGTGCATTGGTATCTTCTGCACATTTTATCAACTGGAGAAAAAACCAGCTCTTATTTGCCTGAGAATTAAAAAAACCGGAAAAGTTTGACTTTTCTAACCCAGTTTTACACTAAAAACCTTGCTTGTTATTGTCCTTTATTGGTATTGGACTTCACCAGATATTGCTCAAGGGCCATAGACATAGATGGTGCTTCCGGTGTTGGTGCCACAATGTTGGGATAAATGCCATGGTCGTGTACTGCCTGGAGTGTTGACTGTCCGAATACGGCGATCCTGGTGTAGTTTTGTTTAAAATCCGGAAAATTTTCATAAAGGGATTCTATACCCTGGGGACTGAAAAAGACCAGCACATCATAAAACACATTTTCAAGATCTGAAAGATCGCTTGACAAGGTGCGATACATCAGCACATCGGTAAATTCAATCTTATTTTTATCCAGATATCCTACCACGTCTTTGTTGCCCAGATTGGAGTTGGGTAAAAGAAATTTTTCGGTAGCTTTAAACTTGTTAAAATAGGCATGCAGATCATCAAGTTTTTTCTTGCCCGCAAACACCTTTCTTTTTCTATAAACGATAAACTTTTGCAGGTAATTGGCAATGGCTTCGGTCACACAGAAATATTTGGTTTCTGGCGACATCTTGATCCTCATCTCTTCACAAAGTCTGAAGAAATTTTCAATGGCGTTTTTACTGCAAAAAATGATGCTGGTATATTCGTCAGGGCGAACACGGTTTTTCCTAAACTCTTTTTCGGTAACCCCCTCAACATGGATGAATGACCGCCAATCTATAGTAAGGCCATATTTTTTTTCTATATCATAGTAGGGAGACCTTTCCGGTTTGGGCTGCGAAACCAAAATGGTCTTGATCGGCCTATACTCCTCTGTATACTTAACTTTTGTTTTGGAAGCAGTGCTTCTTGTAGCCATTTAGGTAATTTGAGTGTTCAATTGTTAGCCCTGTATTGCTGAAATTGCCCTAATCATCACCAATATGGGTGCAATTTCCGCGGTGCAAAGATATATAAAAAAAGGAACTATTCCCTGACCGATCAAAAATAGGGAGATGCTCAAACCCCTTAATGTACGCATGATATAGAATAACACAATGGCACCAATACCTATGTATAAAACCAATAAATACATTGCCTCTGGACCATATGCCAGCATTAAATTTATTGGAACAATCAAAAGGCCCAATAAAATATTAAAAACTAAAATTATGTAACTAAAAAGGGAACTTTCTTTTGAAACGGGAAACAAGGCTCCCAACAACCACATAAATGCGTGACGGAACAAGTAAATGCCACAAACTGCTAAAAAACACCACAACCAGATCTTTATACCTTCCTGTCCTCCGTAATATTTCTGGAGCAGGTAGATAAATACCGATAAATTAACAAAAAAACAAAGATAAAGCAGGGCAAAATGGAAGTTATAACCACTTGCTTCATCTCTCTTGGTCAACTTCATCATGTTGAGGTTAAACATAGACCGAAGTAAATACCCCAGCAGACTGGTCTTATGGCTAATAACAATAGCCAGCATGGCCCACGAAAAGATCATGATCCAAAAAATGAAACTGGTCGAAACCTTGGGCTTTACCTTTGAAATGTCTTCAATGGCTTTTTGAACGGGCTTAAACTGCTGCCTCCTTAAAGGAACATGATTTACTTCAAATGGATTGTCAGAAGCTCCAGCCTTTGTAGTATCTGTCACAGTGGTGTCAGCCTCTATCGATTTGGGCGCATTTTGGATCCTGGAGGAAACTTCAAATGGGTTTGTTTTGTTGTTTTGGGAAAAAATGGGCGTAACAATGCCTGAACAAAGGCCCAAAACCAAAAACAAAGTCCATTTTTTCATTTTCAACATGGCGCAAAATTACTTTTATTTTTATGCTCAAAGGGGAGCAATTAGGCTTTTTACTTCAAAAACATTAAAAATCATTCCATATTTGAGCTTTCAATGGTACTAAATAGGGTATAAGTGTCAGAAAATTTAATTAAAAGAGTGCTTGTGCTGGGGAGTCTTGCCATTGTGGGCATCATTGCCGTTCAATCCTTTTGGCTGTCAAAGTCATGGGACATCAGAGACAATGACTTTGACCAGTCTGTTACCATCGCTTTGAGAAATGTGGCGCAGATCATTGCCAACTACAACAATACGACCCTGCCAAAGTACAACCTGATCCAACGCAGATCTTCAAATGTATACGCGGTCAATGTTAATAGCAACATCAACGATATTGCCGTATTAGAAGACTATCTTTATCAGGAAATTTCCAATGTCTTTATCAATACTGATTTTGAATACGCGGTTTATGACTG
>JAGNSQ010000227.1 GCA_017987975.1 Saprospiraceae bacterium | reverse complement strand
CCGCTGGTTGAAATACAGATGACCAACTTTGGGCAATATTTCCTGATTCCCTCCACTATCTTCTGGTAAACCTGGGTTTTGTAGGTAGGAGCACCCTGTTCATCTCGGGCATGTAGATGGACGAGGGTAATGCCTTTTTCATTTTCCCTAACCACCTCTTCAATAATTTCATTTTCATAGATGGGCACAAAAGGATTCATTTCTTTTGTGGGTACCATGCCAGTAGGGGTAAAATTGATAACGAGCTTATTCACTCTTGATAAATATTAAGATGTAAATATAAAAATAACATATATATAAATATTGATATATTTACATTTTCTTGAATACTTAAGAAAACAGGCAAAATGGCAAAAAGAGAAAATCGCCAGAATAATTCTAATCATAAAAAAAATTCAGCTGTGCAGACTTGGTTTGCAGGTTCAGGCTTATTACTAGGTGTTTTAGCGGGTGTTGCTTTATTTTTAAGTCTGTCTTCCAGGTTGTTTTTCCTGGATGAGCCAATGAGCAGAGATGAAGGAGCTTATGCTTATCTTGGAAAAATGGCCATGAATGGCGAGTTGCCTTATGTAGATTTTTATGAAATGAAACCACCATTACTCTACTACCTGTATGGCATAGGAGGGGTGATATTTGGAACGGGAGATACAGGTTTGCGCTTATTTGCACTATTTCTTATCATGGTTTCAAGTTCGCTGATTTTTTTAATAGTAAAAAGGTTTTATTCCCCCTCTTCTGGCATACTGTCAGCAGCTGTTTTCTCTTTCCTAAGTCTAAACCTGTATACAATGGGTTTTACCATGGTTGCTGAGCACCTCGTAAATGTGTTCATTTTGGCATCCATTCTAGTTGGATTGCAGTTGCAAAATAGTCCAAAAACAATAGGTTGGGCATTGAGCGGCTTGTTGTTGGGCATAGCAGTTTTGGTCAAACAGGTTGCTGTGGTTTTTGTTCCAATGGTGCTTTTTTTGATATTTAATGCAGAGCTTAAAACCAAACAATACAGACTCAAATCAATAATTATTTATGGCGCAGGAATGGCATTGACAATTGGCATTGTGCTGCTCTTAGTAGGGTTAATGGGTGACTTCGATGAGATGATATATTGGTTGATAGAATATCCCTTGCAATATACTTCGAGTGTTGACAATAAAGAGGGTATGTTTTACCTCAAACAATTTTTATCGCGAATATTGGCATTTTCACCCCTTGTGTTTGGTTTGATATCAATAAGTGTGCTTTTGAGTTTGATTGATTTCAAAAGCGCTACCATCAAATGGTTATGGATATATCTGGCTTGTGGATTTCTAAGTCTGATTCCTGGTTTGAGATTTTATGGACAATATTGGATTTTATTGATGCCGGTATTGTCCATATTTTTGGCAAACGGAGTAGTGTTTTTGCAAAAAAGGGCATCCGCCGCAGGCGTTCTGTTCGGAAGTATGGTGTGTGTGCTTATTTTTATGGAGTTGGGATTCAAACAAAACTACTATTACAACACCGGGTTATCACGACCAATAACTAAGTTGTATAGCAACAATCCTTTTAAAGCTATCAGAGAACTGAGTACGTACCTAAAATCTAAAATGACCGACAAAGATCAACTGCTGGTGCTCGGTTCAGAGCCTCAAATCTATTTGTATACAGGCAAAAAAGCTCCGCTTCCACATGTTTATTCTGCCCTTCTTATGCGCAACAATCCAAAAAATGTGGTAGCCAGAGATGAAATTATAAAGTATCTGGAACAAAAAAGGCCCAATTATGTCTTTTTTAACCTCTTCCCTTTTTCGTGGATGATACAAGAAGGTGACGACGACGCTTTGTATCGACAAAGTTTTGTGTATATGGTCAACAATTATGAGGTGATTGCTTCCTACGACATCGCAGCAGATCAATACAAATATGCTGATCAAGGCCAAACATCGGATGCCTATAAAGCCAATCAACTTTTGGTATTCAAACGCAGATAGATGATACCAACCCCTTATATTTTTCATTACCCCGTTCACGGCGAACAGCTAGAAGGGTTTTTGTTTGTAGCCAATGGCCAAGAACACAATCCGTTTGAAATAAAAAGAGTTTTTTGGACCAAAGGTACGCCGATGGGTGTAATCAGGGGACGGCATGCGCATTACACTACAGAACTGGTTTTGATAGCAATTAGCGGAATAATTACGGTGAACACCTGCGACAAGGCTGGCAACTTCGACTGTTTTGAACTAAACAATCCTGCTATTGGCTTGTACCTGCCTAGTCTATGTTGGCATGAAATGACCTATACTGAAGGTGCAGTTCAGTTGGCACTCGCCAACTCGGTTTATGATGAATCAGACTATATCAGAGATATCGACACATTTAGAAAATTGATTGATGCCGATCATGTCAAATAGGTTGAAATCGCAGATAACCCTCAAAAAGTTATTGTCTTTTGTAACCATTGGTGCTTTCTTAACATTGGCTTCCTTGGCTGTCAACTTTATTGCACTGCGATATTTTGATCTTCCGCTTCTGCCCACCTATGTAATGACCTATATGATTACAATATTAATCTCTTTTTTGTTGAATAGCAAATACACCTATGGCAATGCCATCAATTTCAAAAACAGCCTTCGATACTATAGCATTTACCTCACCAGTATGGGCATAGGTGCCGGCATGCTTTCAGTCTTTGATTACCTGCTGGATTTTCAAAAGTGGGTTTATCCATTTTTGGTATTGCCTTTTACACTGAGTTTCAATTTTATAGTTTCGTTTAAAACACTAAAATTAAAAAGCGATGAGGCCTGATTTAAGCGTAATATTGCTTGCCTATCAAAGTGAGGGTAAAATCAAAAAAGCATGTACCGCTCTGGCAAGTGCTTTTGAAAAAGAAAACATTCATTACGAAATTATTATTGTTGATGATGGTTCAAAAGATGGTACGGTGTCGGAGGCACTTCAAATTCAACAAGAAAATGGCAACATAAATTGCATTTCTCTTTCAAAAAATTATACCAGCCCTTATGCGCAGTTTGCCGGTCTTTCTGTTTGTAAAGGCCAGTGTGTTGCCCCCATGCCCGATGATTTTCAGCGACCTATTGCCCATTTAATTGCCATGTACAGAATGTGGCAAAACGGAGCTAAAGTAGTAATCAGCCATAGATTGAGTAGATCTGATGGATTTTGGAACGATTTGGGTTCAAAATTGTATTACCAAATCATGAATACCTTTTCTACGGTTCAGTTTCCGAAAGGGGGTACAGATGGCTACCTT
>JAGNSQ010000226.1 GCA_017987975.1 Saprospiraceae bacterium | reverse complement strand
CACTTTGGTTGCGCACCACCAGGGTGAGGTACAGGGAGTCTGGCTCACAGCGGTACGAGAGAGCATCCACACTGAGGTCTACCGCCGGCCATTTGACACAGCCATCCTGGGTGCGGTAGGTAGCCTGACACATAAAGGTATTGTACGGTTGGGGACAGGTGGTCTGGGCACAGCTATCGGTATCAAAAAAAGCCGCGTTGTTTTGTGGCTGGCGGGGTATGGAGAGGTCGTCATTGACATTGGTGATGTGGTAGCCGGCCTGGTTCCATACACTGCGGGCGGGAGCCCAGGGGAGGTTGGCCGATTCGAAGCAAAAGACATAGGTGGTATCCTCAGAGGTTGAGCCACCTTCAACCAGGATCTCTGTCTCCCCATCATGATCAACATCGACTACAATTGGGTGTTCAAAACTTGTTGTACTAAAAATAGGGTAAGAAAAAATAGTGTTTCCAGTTGGTCCATCAAGAATGTTAAATTGAGTTTCATCACGGAATATGATTTCCTGTCGGCCATCTTGATTCAAATCAAACATGGTAAGGCCAACTACACCAACATTTTCTGTAATTACTTTTGTAAATACTTTTCTTAAACTTTTTGTGCCATCATACCTATAGAAAACAATTTTATTCACGTAACTCATACCGATCTCTGGCAAACAGTCTCCATCTATATCTCCTACAAAGGGGACACCACCTCCCCTGCCCTCTGTAAAGGCATGTGCAATGATTGTTCCGGTCCTTGGATTCCAAACCCATAAACCGGTTTCAGTGGGGTTTATTCCATTCCTTAATACAATTACATCCAATTTTCCATCACCGTCGATATCCCCCATGGAGGTAGATCCATCTTCCACACCCGCTTCGGCCATGGTGATATTGGAAGTGTTGCCGGCAGTGCCATTGTAATTGTTTATTTGAAAAGAAAATATTCTATTTCCTGCAGCTAGTTCTAATCCAACATCATCCAAAAAATCTCCAACAATGGAATGGCTGCCCAAACATTGATTTGAAAAGTTAATTGAATTACAGCCTCCAACTCCTCCATCATAAATTAAATTTCCCTTACTATTAAAGATTTGCGTGCCAGAATAAATTTCAACTTGCCCATCAAAATTAATATCACTTGTACCAAAAAAGGAAGTAGTATTCCCAGAATTGTTAATATACTTATCTTTTAATATATAATTCAAATTTTCATTCAAAAAGTAAATTGAGTCAATGTCGTAAACAACCAAATTGGATACATTTTCAGGAGTTTTGAAAATAATAGGTGATCGGCAAAAATTTCTTATTGATCTATTGCCAAAAGATACTCGATTCAAAAATTTTCCATCTTCACCCGACAGCATAATTAAATAGCTTGTGTCTCTAATATTAGGAAACATTCCACTCTTGTTGCCACTAATAATAATTTCACTCCCAGGTTCAAGTTGTAAAAGATCTCCTGTTATAATATGAGACGAAAAAAAACCTTCATTGATCCTCCCCGACCTCCACTTCACCCTTGCCTCGATCGGTGGAAAGCTATCAGGAAGATACTGACAGTCCGTATCGCAAAGGCCATTAAAACTTTGCTCATTACAGCTGCAATCTTTATCAAAAATATCTACAAAGCCATCCAGATCGTTGTCAAGGCCGTCGTTGCAGATTTCAGCGCAATTCGGTGTCATAACCTGAAACCAATTGCAAATAGAATCTTTGCATTGTCCATTAGAAAAAAAAGAACACAGGAGATACGAACCGGGATTTAGAATCAGGCTGTCTATTTTACCAATAAAAAGTGTGTCTCCACCAGCGTTGAGTAGGTAAGCAGAATTGAAATATGGATTACCATTATACTCCACAAAAAGTGTGCTATCCTGTACATAAAAAGAATGGGCGGCATCCACCGAACAAACCACTTTAAAAGACTGAATGCTTGTATCAGCAGAGCACTCGTCCTGGTCACTTTTGGCGATCAAAGCCAGTTGATAAAATCCAGCGGCCAGATTTGAAAACAAAGGAACTGTTCCTGTGCCCAGCATATTTCCATTGAGCAGCCAAACAAAAGAGGCACCATTTGTACTGGTATTAGTTATAGTGGGTAAAATTCCAAATTCAATCAAGGTGTCAGTCAAAACAAAGTTTGCCACAACAGCGTCATTACAAGGTGGGGTGCAAGCCGGAGAGTATAATAGGGAGGCGCGTTCATTCAGTAAAAAGGACCTCATTCTGTTCACTTGACCTTGACTAAAGTGTTTTTGACACCTTAGATCGCTATAATCCATAAAATTGGACTTATCATCGACCTGGTCACCCAGCCCTCCCAATGCCTGGGATCTGAATGGGTTATTGGCGCTACTATCATCTTCATCGGTTGTACAGGAATTTACCACACCAGAAGAGCAAAGCTCCAAGACACTGCCCTGCGGAGGTGTATCACATACCTTATCTCCATCCACCAAACAATTGTCGTTTTTGCAACCCTTCTCAAAAGTGTGGTATAGTCCCAAATAATGTCCCAGCTCATGGATGCCAGTTACCGTACGATCAGCGTCGAGACCAAAAAACTCAGCAGCGAGATAAATGCCATCCTTTTTAAGTCCATGGGCATTGGGTAAAAAGGCAAAGCCACCCAAGTTGCATGAATTGGTATTACATACAGTTCTAACCAATCGTATATTCAGGTATTTTTTGGTATCCCAAGTGGCCAATTTAACAATGGAATCCAAGCCATGATCCAAGGTCATGTCCGTATAATCTGAAACATACCGCACAATGCCATTGGTTTCCAAACCCTCTTGATTCTGCTGTGCAAGGCACAGTTGGATGTTGGCGACACCACCATTTTCACTTGCGAAGTGATTTTGATGTTGTAGTGCGTCATTGATCCACCGGATGGCATTTCTCACCTGATTGTCAGCAATATTTTCACCGCCGTTGTTGTGGATGATGTGTACAACAACGGGGATGGTGAGGGTGGAGTCTGGAGGTGTGAGCCTAAGATTTTTTTTATTTGGTGTAGTAAAATGTAATAAATCTTGAGTACTTATTTTAACAGAGGCACACAAACTAGAAAATAGGAGAAACTGAGACAATAAAAGACATAACCCTTTGTGAATATCACAACCAGAGTAGATCCATTTTATACATGTCTTATACAATCCACAATTCATTCAGGTACAATTGTTAATCAAATATATGAATTATTCATCATACCTGATATTGCATGTCAAATTCAACTGGCCATTGATCTTAAATGTAAATAAGATAATTGCCTTGACTTTTT
>JAGNSQ010000225.1 GCA_017987975.1 Saprospiraceae bacterium | reverse complement strand
GAACTTTTGAACCCAATAAAAAGTACCACAGGTATTTTATCACTGCAATACAACGTTTCAAAAACAAGTAATTATTTTTTAATTTTACGCCATCAAATTTTTAATCAGCATGAGAATCCTCTTTGCCTTCGTTTTGTTTTCTTTTTTTGCTTGTGACTCCAAGCCAAAGGTTATTGTGGAAGATGTCGCGACACAGCAGGCAGCAGGAACAATGCCGTCTAATAACCCTGCCACAACAGTGCCAGGTCAGGAAAGTGGTCAAGGCGCGGATGTGCACCAGGTAAAGGCGGTTGAAATTTTACAGGCAGAAAAATACACCTATATGAAGGTGGTAGAAAATGCGGATACCTTTTGGATTGCTGCTTCTAAAATGGATGCTGCCAAGGGTAGAAGTTATTTTTACAGAGGCGGCCTGCTTAAAACCAATTTTGAAAGTCAGGAATTTAATCGCACCTTCGATAAAATTTTTTTGGTATCTCAAATCATTGATGCTTCTGCCCACCCGGGTGGAAAAGCACCAGGAGATGATGCACCTATGGTGGCAGATGTAGATATTAAAAAAATAGAAGGACTCATGTCGCTTAGTACGCTGCTTGCTCAACCTTCAAAATATGCGGGAAAAGCCATTGTTGTGGGTGGAAAGGTAGTGAAAGTGAATAATGGCATCATGGGTAAAAACTGGGTTCATATTCAGGATGGTACTTCAATCAAGGGAAAAAAATGTGATCTGGCCATTACTACTCAGGAGAATATTCTGATGGGGACCACCGTTGCTTTTGAGGGTAAAATTTTTGTTGATAAAGATTTTGGAGCTGGGTATCGCTATGATATCATCATGGAAGAAGCAGTTGTTAAGAAATAAGGCTTTGAGTGTCTGGCGTTGAGTTCAATTGGGTTATCTGCGATTTTTCGGGCAGTTTTTTTTGATTGAAAGATTAATTCTTCTTGATGTTATTTTGAGATTTCCCAGAGCTTACATTTTTCCCAATGTAAGTCATTCAGATTTATTATTTATCCACTGCTAAACTAAGGATATAGGCATAAGCACAACGAAAATGGTGTTATTTAAAATGGATTCTCTTCAATGGGAGTAAGTCCTAAATTCTCCCAACTCCCTTATTGTTCAGGTCAAAATGTATGCTAATCCTGAAGGTGTAACAATAAATAGAAATTGCTAATTGACAGTGATCAAAAGTGTCACTGCGAAGAAATTTTTACTGTGGGAGCGATTCGAATTTATTTTACAGGTACTACAAAACTTGGTTTTATAGGCACAGCCATTAAGAGAATTAGGGTAATTAAGATGAACTCATTGTAAAATGAACAAGCCTTTAGTTCTCCTAATTCCCTTAATGATGTTAACATTTAATACTCATTACAAATACAAACCATTGTTAAATTTGCTCCTATAACGAATGAAGGCGGCAATGCTCAGGATGGTCAATGATATGGCGGTATAATAAACCTGCGATGGAATCGGAACCGGATCTCCGGCTGCGTATGAATGGAGGCCAGACAAGTAATAATTGACACCAAAGTAGGTCATGATTACTGTAGCGAAACCAAACAATGAAGCAAAGTTAAAAGCATATAGACTTTTTAAACCGGGTATGAAACGCATGTGTAAGATAAACGAGTATACTAAAATGGTAACCAGTGCCCAGGTTTCTTTGGCATCCCAACCCCAATAACGCCCCCAAGATTCATTAGCCCAAACACCGCCCAGGTAGGTGCCAATGGCAACCATAAACAAGCCACCCAGTAAAGTAATCTCACTTATGATCGAAAGTTCGCGGACCGCTCTTGTGGTGAAAGCCATGTTTTTATCTGTAGTAAATACCATCAGAATGAGGTTGAGCATGCCTATGACAGCTCCCAGCATCAAAAAGCCATAACTGCCGGCTTCGAGTGAAACGTGGATGGTTAACCAATAAGATTTTAGTACCGGCACCAAAGGGGTAATTTCTGGATCGAGCCAACTCATTCCGGCTACTAATAAAATAGTAGCTGCCAGCGTCATAGTTGCGGCGAGACCTCCCAATGACCTTTTCGAAAAAAGAATGCCGGCAAGTGTGGTAGTCCAACCAATGTAAATCATAGATTCATAGCCATTGCTCCAGGGGGCCCTGCCAGATATGTACCATCTGAGACCCAGTCCGATGGTGTGGAAGACAAAGCCGGCTATAACAGCATAAAACGCAATATTTGACCATTTTTTTCTATTAGCACTAGTTTTTAAAACAGTGTAAAAAAACATACCCAGGATGCCCAGGGCAAGCAAGCCATAGTAGTTGCGGAGTCTACCGAATACATCCATTTTATTGAGTAATAATTCTGCTTTAATTTTGGTATCTGATGGGTAAATGGCTGCCGCATTTATTTTCTGGAAGTTGGTAATTTTATCAAGGCTGGCATCTGCCGCTGCATAATTCCCTGACTGTGCCCCTTGACTCAGGTTTTGAAGGTATTCCATAAAAAGCGTTCGCTGCGATTCGGTGCGCACATCACCTCCCTGATTTTGAAAAATGTCTGCAGGAGACAGCCAGGTATTGCTTGGGTCATTGGGCATTGGAAACATTCTGAATAATCGCCCAGAAAAGACCATGCTGGTGATATTGACTTTTTCATCCAATTTAATAATCGTTTTTTCAAATGTACCCTGATCTTTAGGGTTCATGGTTTGTGCTTTTCGGATTTGATCTTTAAAAATATACTGACCATCAGCACCAAAAAACTGAGCATAGGCAACTCTTTTTTCTGTGGTACCTAGCATTTGAGCCACCTGAGGATGCGTGCCAATATGGATAAAGGGTTTGCGCTCCCATTCGACCGGGGCGTTCATCATTGACAACATCATTTGTTCAGGACTCAGGCCATCGATACTTTCGGTTTTCGCAACCTTTCTCATGATTTCGCCGCAGAGTGTATTCATTGGCTTGAACCTGCCATTGTTGTCCTGAACCACCATACCTCCAAATTTAGCTGCATGGTCTGCCGCGATTACAGCTTGAGCATTGCTTGCAAAAGGAATCATAAAGAGAAAAAATAAAACGATATATGAGTTGGACTGCATTTCTCTTAGTTTTTTAGATAAATAAGTAAAGCGGCTTGTCTTTGAGAAGAAGGTCATCATCATTCCAATGGTAAGGATGATGTAACCTATATAGGATATCCAGGTACCCCAAAAATCATAGTTAACACTTAGATAGGTGCCCAGTTCATCCTGATCAAAGGAAGATTGGAAAAACCGATACCCTCCGTAATCGAGG
>JAGNSQ010000224.1 GCA_017987975.1 Saprospiraceae bacterium | reverse complement strand
AAAGAATACAATTTTATCACCGGTGAACTCTATTTTAAAGACACCCACCTTCCTTCGATGTTTGACAGAGGGCGTTGCACCCTGGATATTGATGTAAAAACGTTAATGATGGTGGATAGCTTGGAAATGACCGATGCAGACCGTGAAATCATTGCCTATACTTGCAGGAATGCCAAAGCCGATAAAATCATCATAACTCATGGCACCGATACCATGGTAAAAACGGCAAAATTCCTTGCAGAAGATCAGATGAATAAAACCATTGTCATTACAGGTGCCATGATCCCTTATGCCTTTGGTACTTCTTCAGATGGATTCTTTAACCTGGGCAGTGCCCTGGCCTTCGTTCAAGTGCTGAGTCCGGGTGTTTACATTGTGATGAATGGTAAATTTTATCATTGGAATAAAGTTCGAAAAAACAGAGATACCGGTTATTTTGAAAGTCTTGAATAACATCGCACTACCACTTGTTTCTACCATCCCAATCTTTTACTGATGTGGGTCAGCATCGCTATATCGGTTTTTTTTATCTACGTTGCCATTAGCATTGGTGTTTACTTTTTCCAGGACTTCCTTTTTTTTAAACCTGAAAAACTGCCCAAAGACTTTGCTTTCAACTACGAAAATCTAAATTTTGATGAATATGTCCTTGACCTGCATGAGGGGGTCAGTGTCAGCGGTATTCATTTTAAAGTAGAAAAGCCCAAGGGGGTTGTTTTTTACCTAAAAGGCAATTCCAGAAGCATCAAAGGATGGGGAAAATTTGCCGTTGATTTTAACCGCAATGGCTACGACGTTTTGATGGTCGATTACCGGGGCTTTGGCAAAAGTACGGGAAAGAGAACGCATAGCGCACTGAAAGAAGACCTACAACAAGTTTACAACCTGATCAAAGGCAAAGTTCCTGAAAAATACATTATCCTTTATGGACGTTCTTTAGGTTCAGGATTCGCCGCAAAACTGGCATCAGTCAACAATCCCGGCCTACTTATACTAGATGCTCCCTATTACAGCCTTAGCCACGTAGCCAAAAGATACCTTCCGTTTATGCCCATCGCCTGGGCCATTCGGTTTCCGATTCCAACCTATAAATGGCTCAAATATGTCAAATGTCCTATTCACATCATCCACGGCACCTCGGATAAGCTCATTCCTTTTCAATCCAGCATCAAACTAGGCAATATCAATCCTTCTTCTTCGAGATTACATCCCATCATTGGAGGCGGGCACAATAACCTGCACAACTTTCCTATGTACCACAAGGTATTGGATGAGATTCTGCAAAAAGAGTATCGAACGAGCTTTGATATTGACAAGTCAAGTTTAAATTTTAAAAGAAAATCGAGATGACAATAAAAAGGAAATGGATAAATATCCTTGCTGCCTTCATTTTTTGTCTCTTTCTTTTTCTACACTTCGATGGCTATGAAATTTTTATCTTTCAGGATAGTACCCTTCCCAAAGGATACTCTTTCCAACTCGACCAGCCATTTGAAGAAATTGTCATGAAAGCCAATGATGGCGCCACCATTCATGGACTTTTGCTTAAAACAAAGAATCACCCCAGAGGCATCATCCTGTATTTTCATGGCAATCGCAACAATCTCAGCAGGTGGGCCCATGAGTGTGCATACCTTACCAACTATGGCTATGAGGTATTTGTGGTTGATTATCGTGGATACGGAAAAAGCACCGGTCTTAGAAATGAAGAAAATTTTTATGCAGATGCTTATCTTGCCTATCAACATTGTAAATTAAATTTTCCCACAGAAAAAATAATTGCGTACGGTAGGTCTTTGGGCACCGGACCGGCATGCTGGCTCGCAGCCAATGCCAACTTGCAAGCACTGGTGCTCGAGACACCCTACACCCAATTCACGGATCTGATTGAACAAAAAATGTTAGGCTTCCCTATGCGTTGGTTTTTGGACTACCGCTTTGATAACCTACAACAGCTAAAAAACATTGAGGAACCGGTACTGATTGTGCATGGAACCAGAGACAAGCTTATACCTATTAGCCATGCGCAAACTTTGTCGAAAGCTTGCAAACATCCCTATTCTAACTTGGTAGTTGTTAAAGGTGGTGACCATAATAATCTACCCACTTATCAAACCTATAAAGATGGGCTGAAAGTGTTTTTGGAAAAAGCTGCCTTAAATTCACCCCAATGACACCCCAATCAAACTACCAATTCCATAAGTCACGGCTGCAGCTGCCAAGCCAAATATAACTTGCCTAAATCCTGAATACCATACATTTTTACCCGTAAAAAGTGTAATGGCCGCCCCTATCATAAACAATCCAAAGGCACTCACAACTGCACTGATCCATACAGCTTGAAAACCTGATGTAAAAAAATATGGAAGCAACGGAAGTATTGCTCCAAATGCAAAAAGTACAAATGAAGTGACTGCCGCTTCCATAGCAGATCCTTGCAGGTCTTCTGCATTGATGCCCAACTCTTCTTTAACAAGGATTTGGTGGGCAACATTTTTATCCTGCATGGCCTGCTCCGCCATTTTTTCTGCTTCCTTTCTGTCTACACCCTTTGAAACATATATTAAAGTAAGCTCCCTTTTTTCTCCCTCCGGATTGATCTCCAACTCTTCCATTTCAAGGTCCATCTGGTTTTCATACAATTCCTGCGAGCTCTTTACGGAAATCCACTCACCCAAGGCCATGGAGAGGGCACCTGCCAGCAAGCCGGCCATACCCGCCAACAAAACTTCCTTTTGTCCGGCTGCGGCACCTGCTACTCCCATGATCAGACTAAAGTTGGATACCAGTCCATCATTACCACCCAACACAGCAGCTCTTAATGCATTGCCACCAACTGATTTGTGTTTTTGCTCAAACCGCGTGATTGTAGTACCCTGGGTATTAGCACTGCCCGACAAAATATTTTTTAAAATGGAGACATGCGCCGTATCAGAAAGAGAAGGCTGTGTTCCGGTGGCAGCCCGCAAAGACTGAATGGACCCTGCTAATTTTTTTTCAGTGTCCATCAACACACCTAATATGTAATCATTCCCAAATATACTGCCTATCCACTTAAGCGTTTTTGCCCGCCTTGAAGGTGGAGGTAGTTCTGGACGCATGCCAGATTTTTTGAGAAAGGCCATGGCGTGGCCTTTCTCAATTTCACTCATTTCTCTAAATATAGATGCAATGGTCTCTTCCTTTTCTGCATCTGCTAATATACCATACAAATAGGAAGCATCTACCTCGGTTTGAATTTGTTCCATTTTCATGATTAGCCTATTATTTTTTT
>JAGNSQ010000097.1 GCA_017987975.1 Saprospiraceae bacterium | reverse complement strand
TTACATATTTCTTCTGTACTGACCACCCACTTCGTACAGAGCATGGGTGATTTCTCCCAGACTGCAGCATTTAACGGTTTCCATCAGTACTTCGAATAAATTCTGATTTTTAACAGCAGCCAGTTGCAAATGGTTCAGATCTGCCTTTGTTCTGGAAGCATTGGCTTGCTGTAGATTTTTCAAAATTTGTATCTGTCTCAGCTTCTCTTCTTCTGTAGCCCTGATGACTTCACCCGGTACAATGGTGGGAGATCCCTCTTTCGAAAGGAAGGTGTTGACCCCAATAATAGGGTACTCACCGGTGTGTTTCAGGGTTTCGTAGTAAAGAGATTCTTCCTGAATTTTACCCCTTTGGTACATGCTTTCCATGGCCCCAAGTACACCACCTCTTTCTGTAATGCGGTCAAATTCCAGCAGAACTGCTTCTTCAACCAGATCTGTGAGTTCTTCAATAATGAAAGCACCTTGTAGCGGATTTTCATTCTTGGCGAGTCCCAACTCATGGTTGATGATGAGTTGGATGGCCATTGCCCTCCTTACACTTTCTTCTGTCGGCGTGGTAATGGCCTCATCATAGGCATTGGTGTGCAAAGAATTGCAATTGTCATAAATGGCATACAAGGCCTGGAGGGTGGTACGGATGTCATTGAATGAAATTTCCTGGGCGTGTAATGATCGGCCCGAGGTCTGAATATGGTATTTGAGCTTTTGTGACCGGTCATTTCCACCATATTTGTTTTTGATGGCCTTTGCCCACAATCTCCTTGCAACACGGCCAATCACAGCATATTCCGGATCCACTCCATTGGAGAAAAAGAAGGAAAGATTAGGCGCAAAATCATCGATGTGCATACCCCTTGAAAGGTAGTATTCTATGTAGGTGAATCCATTGGACAAGGTGAAGGCCAGCTGTGAAATAGGGTTGGCACCCGCCTCTGCAATGTGATAACCACTGATTGAAACAGAATAAAAATTCTGCACATCGTGATGAATAAAATACTGCTGCATATCTCCCATCAAACGCAGCGAAAATTCTGTACTAAAAATACAGGTATTCTGCGCCTGGTCTTCTTTGAGAATGTCTGCCTGTACAGTACCACGAACTGCACACAAAGCCTTCGCCTTTAAAGTCTGATACACATCGGCCGGCAAAACCTCATCGCCCGTAATGCCTAACAACATCAGCCCCAAGCCGTTGTTTCCGGCAGGAATGTCACCATGGTAAACGGGTCTGGATAGTCCTTTTTGATCATACTTAGCTGCCAATGCTGCTTCGACCAAATGTTCCATATGATGTGCTCTGATATAAAGTTCACACTGCTGATCGATGGCGGCATTCATAAAAAAGGCACATACCGTTGCAGCAGGCCCATTGATGGTCATGGATACGGAGGTGGCAGGGTCACATAAATCAAAGCCGGAGTACAATTTTTTGGCATCATCCAGACAACATACACTTACACCACTATTGCCAATCTTTCCATATATATCGGGCCTGTGATCAGGGTCTTCTCCGTACAATGTAACTGAGTCGAAAGCAGTTGACAGCCTCTTCGCAGGCATGTCGAGTGATACATAGTGAAAACGTTTATTGGTTCTCTCCGGACAGCCTTCACCGGCAAACATGCGGGTAGGATCTTCTCCTTTTCTTTTAAACGGAAAAACACCCGCTGTATAAGGAAATTCTCCCGGTACATTTTCCTGGCCCATCCATCTCAACAAATCACCCCAGTCCTGAAACTTGGGCAAACTTACTCTGGGTATTTTATTTTTTGACAACGAAGTTGTAAAGGTAGGCACGGAAAGTTTTTTGCCCCTTACCTCATAAACATACTCATCTCCAGTGTACAATTTTACTTTTTCGGGCCATGATTCAAGGGCGCGCAGGCATTCTCCATCCAGATCCTGTCTGAGGTTTTGAGCCAGAGTGCGGAGCACCTCTTTGTTTTCAATATTTTTTTCCTGACTTACTTTGTCAAGGGCATAAATTCTGGACGCCAGCTGACTTTGATCCTTGAGCCATTGATCGTATTTGCGATTATTTTCTGAGATTTCTGAAAGATACCTCACCCTGTGTGGAGGGATGATGTAGATTTTTTCACTCTCAGCCTCATCTACAAACAATTTGGATTGAAAGCCCGCATGGCACTTTTCATTCAGCAATTGTATGATATGGGCATAAAGCCTGTTGGTACCAGGATCATTGAACTGAGAAGCAATAGTGCCATAGACCGGCATGGTTTCCGGATCACTTGACCAAAGATCGTGGTTGCGTTGATATTGTTTTTTAACATCCCGCAGTGCATCAAGTGCTCCTTTTTTATCAAATTTGTTGATAGCAATGACATCGGCAAAATCGAGCATGTCGATCTTTTCCAACTGAGATGCTGCCCCATATTCCGGGGTCATCACATACAGAGCTACATTGGAGTGGTCAATGATTTCTGTATCACTTTGGCCGATGCCCGAGGTTTCAAGTAAGATAAGATCGTAGCCACTTGCTTTAAGAATATTTACGGTATCTTTCACATACCTTGACAACGCAAGGTTAGACTGTCTTGTGGCGAGAGAGCGCATGTACACCCATTCGTTATTGATGGCGTTCATCCTGATGCGATCACCCAGCAAGGCACCTCCGGTCTTTCTTTTTGATGGGTCTACAGATACAATCGCTATTTTTTTATCACTAAAATCGATAAGAAATCTACGTACCAGCTCATCTACCATGCTCGACTTTCCACTACCGCCTGTACCGGTAATACCCAACACTGGTGTAGTACTTAAGCCGGCCTGACTGGAAATAGAGGTAATAGCATTTTGATTATCTTCCGGATAATTTTCAATGGATGAAATGAATTGAGCTATTTCTGCCTTGCTCATACCCATTGTTTTTCCTGCTTCACCGTTGAGAATTTTGCCTGTAGGAAAATCACATTTAGACAAAAGGTCATTGATCATTCCTTGCAAGCCCATTTGTCGGCCATCGTCGGGAGCATAGATGCGGGTAATGCCATAGGCATGTAGGTCGGCTATTTCGTCCGGTAAGATGGTGCCACCCCCACCCCCAAAGATGCGAATATGACCACAACCTTTTTCGTGCAACAAATCATAAATGTACTTAAAAAACTCATTGTGGCCACCCTGATATGAAGTGATGGCAATGGCTTGGGCATCCTCCTGAATGGCTGCATTTACTATTTCAAGAGCAGACCGGTTGTGGCCCAGGTGAATGATCTCAGCTCCTGATTTTTGTAAGATTCTGCGCATGATGTTGATGGCAGCATCATGGCCATCAAAAAGTGATGCCGCGGTTACAATGCGAATTTTATTCTTGGTTTCGTAAGCTGTGGCTTCCATGTAAATATTTTTGGTTAGGATGGTGTATGTAAATAATACTACCGTCAGATGATCTTTCTGATCACCTGCTCAAATTCGCTCATAATCATAGCTGTAGCCCCCCATAACACCTGGTTATTGATGTCGTAGTAGGGAACATCTTTGAGGACGCCTCCTCTGATATCGAGATCGGTTTTTTTCTTGTTTTTTCCTTCCAGAAAGTGTTTTAAGGGCACTTCAATGATGTTTTGAACCTCATTGCGCTGGATGGTAAATTCAGGATCTTCCCCCATAAACCCTACAAAAGGATAGATGAGAAAATTGCTCACTGGGATATAGATGGAACTTAACTCTCCAATTATCCCCACATCAGAGGCGTTGATGCCAATTTCTTCTTCTGCCTCTCGCAGTGCACAATCCTGGTAGCTATAATCCGTTTCTTCAAATTTACCACCAGGAAAACTAAGCTGGCCGGCATGGTGGTCATTGGGGTTGTCATTTACCCGTTCTATTAATACCACATGCCAATCTTTCTTTTTGGGAAAAATCAAAGCGACCACACAGGCCAGTACATGGGAATCAGGAATTTCAAAATTTTGCTGTCGCTCCACAGGAGCCATAAGAAATTGTGCCTCCCGCCCCGGGAGTTCATCTTCTAATTCTCTTTCAAGGCGTTCAATAAATTGAATGTCCATTCACTATGGTGAGTTGATACAGCAACAAAAGTAATAAACAGGCCAAGATTATCAAAGTTTTACGCTTCTCAGCCTATAGTTTTACCATTGAAAAATTTGCACCTAATTCGTGACATTTTTAGTATTATATTCTTTAAAATGAATAATATTAGTTATATATTTGGCCTTATTGTAAATGACTTATTTAGGATTTTGTTAAATGCAATTTCCAGCGGGTTTGCCAACCAAGAAACAAGGAAAAAATGAAAGTAGGAATTATTGGAAGTGGGGTGATTGGGCTGTGTTCTGCCTGGTACCTTTCCCAAAAAGGGCATCAGGTAGTGATCTTTGAAAAAGGGGATGGAAGCGATGGGTGTTCATTTGGCAACATGGGTTATTTATCTCCCAGTCATTTTATTCCCCTGGCTTCCCCCGGTATTGTTACCCAAGGCTTAAAATTTATGCTCAACCCGGTAAGTCCGTTTTACATTAAACCCCGACTGGATGCTGATCTGATAAAATGGGCCTATCATTTTTGGCGAAGCGCAACCTCCGCAAAAGTAGCACAGCATGCGCCCGCTTTGAACGAGCTTCTCCGGTTTAGTAGGGAAAAGACCATTGAAATGGCCTCTGAACTGGGTAATAACTTTGATTTGACGCTGAAGGGCTGCTACATGATGTACCGCAAGCCTGAGACTGAAAAGCATGAAATTCACCTGGCCGGACAAGCAAAGAGCCTGGGCATCGATACCGAAATTTTGGACGCCAATGAGCTCCAAAAGAGAGAACCCAATTTGGGAATTACCTCTTTGGGTGCTGTTTTTTATCCAATTGACGCTCACCTGCATCCTGGAAAATGGGTCCATTCGTTACGTAAATCACTGACCGACAAGGGTGTTGAGTTTAAATTTAACACTCAAATTACGAATTTTGAGACAAATGGTCGGTCAATTCTATCTGTGAGGGATCAAAATGGAGGTCAATATCCTGTAGATCAGGTTGTTGTAGCTGCAGGTTCCTGGTTGCCGGAGGTAGTACAAAAAATGGGGCATAAAATGTTGTTACAACCCGGTAAAGGGTATAGTACTACTTTCACCAGCCTGTCCCACAACCTGAGTCGTCCAGCCATCCTGGTAGACGACCGGGTGGCATTGACCCCCTTTGGAACAGACCTTAGGGTAGGGGGTACCATGGAGTTGAGTGGCATCAATCATAATATATATGTACCTAGAGTTCAGGCTATTATAAATGTCGTGAAAAAAAATTTCACCACATTTGACTTTGTTTTACCTCCTAAAGAACAGCTATGGTGTGGCCTGCGACCGGTCAGTCCGGATGGCCTTCCTTACCTGGGAAAGAGTCAAAAATACGACAATGTGACCCTGGCAGGGGGCCACGCAATGCTGGGTGTGTCAATGGCGGCAGGTACAGGCAGTGTGGTGGCAGATTTGGTTGAAAATGGCAAAACTGCCCTGAAAATCGACAAATTCAGGGTGGATAGATATTAATTGTGATTATAAGTGAGGTCGATAACTGAAAGAATTTGAATGACTATTGCACAGTAAAAATATTATATGTATATTTGCAGTTCGGATGTAATGTATTAATTGCTAATCTCTTTTATTAAATAATAAAACAGCAATCTTACATGGCTAACAAGAAGTCAAAAGTGGTAGACGCCCAACAACCAGAAAACAAAGGATTTGCACTCTGGCAACTATCCAATCAATGGCAAAGAGGACTTAACTCAGTGTTGAAGGAATATGACCTTACACACGTTCAGTACATTTTGCTTGAGGCAATTGTTCAATTGGGCGACAGTTTCGACCAACTTACTCAGAAAGCTTTAGCAGACCATGCAAACGCCAATACAATGATGACATCAAAGGTATTGCGTTCATTGGAGCAAAAAGGTTTCATCCACAGAGTAGGACATGAAGTTGACACAAGGGCAAAACATGTTACCATCACAAAAGACGGTAAGGCTCTTTACAAAAAAGTAAGCAAGCGCGTAGAACAGTACGACAACCAATTCTTTGGTGCGTTGGGTTCTAAGCTTTCTGCTTTTACTAGCGCTCTTGATATCTTAAGCGAAGGACTTTAATAGTCCTTCAGCGTTTGGTAAAGGCCGTTTAACTGTGCAGCTGTTGCTTGCGCAGTGAAGTGGGTATGTACATACATAGATCCCTCATCTGATAGTTTTTGCCATATCTTAGGAACAAACATTTGTTTCAAGCTTTCGGCTAAGGCCTCATGATGAGAAGGATCTACCAGTATTCCCCCGGGGCCTGAGGCTTCAGGAAGAGCAGAGTAGGGAGAGGTAATTACAGGCGTACCTGTGAATAGGGATTCAGCTATCGGAATCCCAAATCCTTCATATACAGATGGTAAAATCAGTGCAAGAGCATCTTGGTATAGATCAGCTATTTCTTCGTTTTTAAGTTTCCCTAAAAACTGAAATCGTTTTTCTAAACCATAATATTGGATTGCTTTTTTTACCTCTTCTGCATAAGCTCCTCCATTGCCTACCACCAAAAACGGTATCTGAAACTCATTCGAAAGTCGGGCATAGGCATGGACTACATTAAGTAGCCCTTTGCGCTCTTCAATGGTTCCAACGTATAAAAAGTGTTTCTTTTGTTTGCTTGTCGGGCGAGGCTTAAAATAGTCGCCGCAACTTTGGTAAACGACTGAAACCTTTTTTTCATCCAGGTGGTACCTGGATATTAAGTCATGGCGGGTCGCTTCGCTAATGGCAATAACATGATTTGCCTTTTTACAAGAGGTTTTATATTTCCAATGGTAGAGCCAACGGTTGTACCATGGAAAAAAATGGGGATAGATTTCATAAATCAGATCGTGCATGCTCACCACAGTGCGGGTGGCTTTTGATATGCCTGTGGGCAGTTCATGACTAAGGCCGTGATACACGTCTAACTTTAACCTATTGATGGTTTTGCTCATACCCCTTGAGCGCCAGAGTGCTTTTATTTCAAAGCTTCCCGGAGTGTGTATTTGGCAATCTGCATTTAAAAAAAACCGGGTCTCACTTGTCTCCCTCACAGCAGGTGTAAAAAGGTGATATTCATGCTGTGGAAAAAGCTGCATCATGTTTTTAACCAATGTTCGGCTATAATTACCCAAGCCTGTGTCGTTGAGAAACAATCGCTTTGCATCAAAGCCTATTTTTAATGGTTGTGCCTCTCTCATATTAATAAAAAACGCTGCAACCTTCTGTGCAATTGGTACATATATCAATTTCTTCCCGGCCTTTGAGTAGTTTTTTTCTAAACTGATCATAAGCATCACTGTGCCAAATTTGCTTAAACCCGGCCTGCTTCAAATCACCTAATTGATGGGTAGCATCTTTGTCGAAACAACATGGCACCACCACTCCATCCCATGTTATAACACAAGAATGCCACATCTTCCAGCAGGCATTGACCAGCTCGTGTTTTACTGTCCATTTGCCGTCCCCGGCATGCTTGTATCTGGCATATTTTTCAATGCTGGGAATCAAATCATTTCCATTTTGGTAATCGTACACCTGTGCCGATTTTAATTTTACCTCGTCTACTCCAATTTCTTTGGCTAATCTATAAATATCTGGAATTTGGTGTTCATTGGGTTTTACAACCAAATACTGAAAAATCAGATGTGGAGTTTTTGAATTGAACTTCTTTTTCATAGCAACCATGGTGCGGGCTCCCTCCAATACTTGTTCCAGATTTCCACCTATTCGGTACTGTTCATAGGTATCCTGGGTGGTACCGTCTACTGAAATGATGAGTCTGTCAAGACCGGATCGAATGGTCTTTTCGGCGTTTTCGGGCGTTAGAAAATGTCCATTGGTGGAGGTAATGGTGTAGATTTTTTTTTCATGGGCATATCGTACCATATCCAGAAATGAAGGATTGATGTACGGCTCACCCTGAAAGTAGAAAATCAGATACATCAATCGGTCGTGCAACTGGTCGATGCTGGTTCTAAAAAAATCCGCCTTGAGGTTTCCTGTCGGCCTCGTAAAAGCCCTCAAACCGCTCGGACATTCAGGGCACCTCAAATTGCAGGCCGTGGTAGGCTCAAAAGACAACGAAAAAGGCATGCCCCATACCTTCGGCTTTTGGGTCCACCGGGTGATGTAAAAGGAGGTGATAACCAGAAAGGCATTGTAAACCTTGGCGATCGACAACTTTTTTATAAAGGTGATGGTATCTGACAGAAAAAACCTCAATCCATTGAATTTCTGCAAAAATAGCCCGATCTCAACGTTTAATCTTAAAAATTTTGAGTGCCACTTTGGCAAAGCTCGTGACATATCGATTTAAAATCCGTTATTATTTCATTAAATCCCGACATTTGAGGCATCTTTTTAGTATTTTTAATGATCAAATGAAAAAGTGAAACGTTGTAGTGAGTATGAAAGAAATTTTAAAATCGGTAAGTTTTGTCATTTTGTCGCTGGTATCATCTGCTTTGCTGGCGCAACCCTCCAATGATGAATGTCAATTTGCAAAATTTCTACCCAATGTTTCTGACTATTGTTCTTCCCCGGCCGAATTTACCAATGTAGGGGCAACGGCAGATCCGATCTTTCCTCACAATTGTATTTCACCCAAGTTTGCCAATGGCGTTTGGTTTAGTTTTTTTGCCAGCGAACCCGCAGTTTCCATTCGGGTATTGAGCAGCGGGGCAGATGGAACCATGAGAGGCCCTAAAATCCTGCTCTTTGAAGCTTGCAATTCATTTGTAGAATGTTCACCGGGAAAATCCAATGATGCAGACGAGTTTTTATTTGACAAACTCAAACTCAACAGACTTTATTTTATAATGGTTGAGTCAAACGTTGGCCAGGAAGGTACCTTTAGATTGTGTGTTGATCTGCTCAATTCTGTAAAAACCCCGGAAAGTGATTGTGACAAGGCCGTTGTTTTGTGCGATAAAAGTCCTTTTGTGGTAAGCAGCCTCACCGGTTCCGGGTCAAACACCAATGAAATTGAAAACGGCAATTGTATTACCACTGAGTTTCAATCTTCCTGGTACAAGTGGACGTGCGACCAGTCGGGCACTCTCAGTTTTACACTTACACCTGGCAACAACAGCGAGGACAATACTAAATTTATCACAGATGACCTTGACTTTGCTGTTTATGAATTGCCAAATGGAATAGACGATTGCAGAAATAAAATTAAAATTCGTTGCATGGCCGCCGGTGCCAATGTTGCGCCTAATGGAGGCGTTGCTCCCCTCAGTCAGTGGGTAAGGTGCAACGGTCTCACGGGCTTATCGCTGACAGACACCGATATTGAAGAACCTGCCGGTTGTGCGCTAGCCAGTCAGAACAATTTTGCCAGAGCGCTGGACATGGTTGCCGGCAAATCTTATGTCTTGATAGTCAATAATTTTTCCCGATCGGGCCTGGGCTTTTCAATAGAGTTTGGAGGCACCGGAACATTTTTAGGGCCTAAGGTTGACTATGAAGCCATTGCTCAGGAAAAATTTGAATGCGACAAAGAGATCACATTTAACAATCAATCTGAATCCACAACAGATCCGATAACCAGCTATTTCTGGAATTTTGGGGATGGAGCTGTGCCCGGTTTTTCTCAGGATTTTGGACCCGTGGATGTCAATTACTTTTCGTTTGGAAATAAAACCACTGCTCTAACGGTTACAACAACAAGG
The DNA here is from genome assembly GCA_017987975.1 of Saprospiraceae bacterium. Taxonomy (GTDB): domain Bacteria; phylum Bacteroidota; class Bacteroidia; order Chitinophagales; family Saprospiraceae; genus JADKBO01. The sequence continues at coordinate 2,542 of JAGNSQ010000097.1, read as the reverse complement.
GGCTGTTCTGTAACCAAGCTGGTAGAATTTTTTATCAACCCTTGCTGCAAAGATACCAGCACCCTTGAGGTGGCAGGCCTGGTGAATGAAATACCGTGTGCTGGTGACGAATCGGGCATCATCACAGGGCAGGGCATCAGAGGGGCTCCTACCTATATGTACAGTCTGGATACGGTCCACTTCCAGCCCAATCCTCGATTTTTGGGTCTGGCTGCAGGAACCTACACCTTGTACATCAGAGATCAGAAAGGCTGTATCAATTCTGTACCATTGGTCTTGGTGGAACCCCCTCCTGTCATAGCAGATGCAGGGCCTGACATTGAGGTTGAATTGGGGGAAAATGCTACCTTAAATGGCAGCTACATACCTGGTACCGGATCAGGCACACCGCTGTGGTCACCGAAAGACAGCATTGAAGATGTCAACTCTTTTACAACTGGCATCCTACCTTTGAAAGACAAAACTTATACCCTTTTGGTAACCGATGAAAACGGGTGCACTGATACAGATGAGGTACAGGTAAGGGTACGAATTGTAAGGCCCGTTTACAGCCCCAATGTTATCCAGGTGGGCAACGGTGGACCCAACGGCTTGTTTAAATTAGAAGGAGGTAGAGCAGTGAAATCAGTGACCAGGCTTGAGGTCTATGACCGATGGGGCAATAAGATGTACAAAGGTGTGGATCTTGATATCCGCAATCTCGATGAAGGGTGGAAAGGTGAATTCAATGGTAGAAAAGTAAATCCGGGAGTATATACCTGGATCGCCATTGTAAAATTTTTGGATGATGTTGAAATTGCTTTCTCCGGTGACGTTACAGTGGTGGAATAAGGCCCTGAGCCTGGGTTGTTTGGTATTTTTACTCCAGGCATGCACCAATGACCTGGATGAGGTAAAGGCCATCACCCGGTCATATGATGTATCAAAAGATGTAGGGCAAAAGGTAAAAATTATTTATAGTGACTCTGCCCTTGTAAAACTCACCATAGAAGCACCTGTCATTGAAAGGTACAATGATCTTACTGACCCTAAGGATGTTTTTCCAAAAGGCATCCTCATTACTTTTTTGGATATCAACCGAAAGCCTGAGTCATGGCTTACTGCAGATGAAGCCATCAGAGAGCCCAAAAAAAGGAAGATGACCGTTAGAGGCAATGTGCGATTTTACAACACAGCAGAAGATAAGTTGCAAACCTCTGAACTCATTTGGGATGAAAACCTGAAAAAAATCTACACCGAAAAATTCATTCGTATTACCAGACCCCTCATGGGAGATACCATCTATGGAATTGGCTTTGAGACAGATCAGAATTTTAAACGTATTGAGATCAAACAAAAAATTAAAGGCAAGCTGGCAGGTGGTGAATTTATTCCCGATTGAGCAGTTTAAAATGCCGAACAGGTAAAAAGTAAAGCTTACAAGGTGGGTTATTAATGTCCCTCTTCGTTTTTATAATGTATCTTTGAATAAATAATTTTCTATGAAAACATTTATCCTCACACTTTTAGCAACGGTATTGTTTTTTTCATGTAGTTCAGACGATGCTCTTATCAACATAGACGTGACTGATAACAGCTGGGTAATTACCAAAAGCATCAAAGATGGTGCGGATATCACTGCTAATTTTTCCGATTATAAGTTTGAATTTTTAGCGAGTGGTGTGCTTACAGCTACCAGGGGAGGTTCGGCAATAAAAGGCAGTTGGACAAGATTAAATGACAGCGGGAAAACCAAATTGATCATACAATTTGACAATCCGGACTTTTTCAGAGAGATCAGTGAAGACTGGGTTATTGTAAAAGAAAATAACGAAGTGATTGAGCTTTCAGACAGCGAAAACGGCACCATCAATGGCAAAAATGTACTGAACTTTAAAGCCAGTAATTAAAACCTATATCAACTCTCTTATTTTAGCCCACAGCTGGTCTACTATTTCAAGAGAAGGTTTGCATCCATCTATAATTAAAATGTTTTCATCATTTTTGACCTTTTCTATTGCTGAAAAATAATTGGTCCTTACCTCACGGATTCGCACCTCATTTTCAAATCGGTCCAGTTGATTCCGGGATGCGCTGAGGCGTTTCATGCTTTCTTCTACCGGAATATCAATAAAAAAGGTAAGATCGGGTCTTTTGAGATCTGCACATAATGCATTGGCGGCAATCACCCAATCAAGGCTCACATACGGTACATGATAAGCATAAGACGAAAGATAGTAACGATCGCATATGACGTGGGTACCGCTTTGCAAAAAAGGCAGAATACCATAGGATGAATGGGTAAGATGATCCAGCCTATCTGCCAGAAAAAGGGCGGCAATGGTCTTTTCATCACCCTCAATTTCTCCTGCAAGTATGGATCGAATGGTTTTGCCGATGTGGTTTTTGGTTGGTTCAGCCGTACCATGGCAGGGTAGGCCGGCATCAGCCATTTTTTTGACAAGGGCTTTGACCAAAGTAGATTTACCGGCACCATCGATGCCTTCCAGGGCAATAAACTTTCCGGGATTAGCTGCCATTATAGTTTACTTACCCATTTTAT
>JAGNSQ010000096.1 GCA_017987975.1 Saprospiraceae bacterium | reverse complement strand
TTTCCAAGCTATCCACCATCATTAACGTTTTTACATCAATATCCAGGGTGCAACGCCCTCTGTCAAACATCGAAGGAAGGTGGGTGTCTTTAAAATAGAGTTCACCGGTGATAAAATTGTATTCTTTATCGAAAGTGCCACCTGTGACAAATACCTGGATTTGGTCCATAAGAACTGAATAATGATTTTGGTTAGTGATGACCAAAAATAAGCTATTTGCAGGAATTTGCAACAAAATCACAGATAACAGTATGGCAGTAATCCAAATATTTGAATTCCTTGTACCATATGTTATGTTTAAATTTAATATGTAAAATATTTATAATAAACTGCTATTACACTTAAACACGGATTAAATGGAGTTATGATAGAGATAATTCAGGGTTAAGCCTTCTGCTTAAGCGAAAATTGGGTCATTAAGAGTATCTTTGTGGTCCAATAAACTTAATTGAATAATGAAAATTTTACCTTTTGTTGCACTGGTTTTAATGGGATTGACAACCCTAGTCTCTTGTAAAAAAGAAGAAAAAGCGGCTGCCTTGCCCACCGCCGGCGAAGTGACCACGGTTGGGGGTGTAAAAATAGTGTACGTCAATATTGATTCCTTACTCGAAGGATATGACTTGTACCAGGAGCAGAAAAAATCTTTGGAGACACAGAGCTCAAATGCAGAAAAAAGCATAGCATCAAAAATAGAAGCATTTCAGAAACGGCTTGCTAAATTTCAACGGGATGTGTATGAAACTCAGCAGAAAGCCCAAAACATACCACCTATTGAATTGAAAGCCCTGGAGCAAAAATTTGCAGCCCAGCAAAATAACCTGGCTACAGAGGAGCAGTCATTGATGAAACAGCGTGATGAAGCCGCGCAGGCACTTGATAAAAGTTTAAATGATCTTCAGGCAAAACTGAAGAGCAACATCGACAACTACCTGGCAAAAGTAGCTGCTGAAAAAGGATACGATTATGTGTTGATCAAAGGGTCAGCAGGAGGAGTTCTTTTTGGTAAAGATGAACTTGATATTACCAAAGCCGCAATAGCGGCTATGAATGAAGAACATACAGCTTCTAAAAAATAGAATAATGATAAAGACTGGCAAGTTTTTTCTTGGATTTTTGCTGCTGTTGGTTTCCACCTTTCTTGGTGCACAAACCAATAAGCTTGAAACTCTTTTATTTGAATTGCCCGATATCATTTTTAAAAAAATCGAAACGCCTAAGGGATATGAGGCTGCTTATGAATTGATGGTGAAGCAACCTCTTGACCACAAGCATCCTGAGGGCGAATCATTTCACCAAAAGGTGTATCTCGCCCACCGGAGCTTTGAGGCACCAACGGTAATGATCACAGAAGGGTACGAAAGGCCGACACACAGAATCTACGAATTGACAGACTTAATGGCTGCCAACCAGGTTCAGGTAGAACATCGGTATTTTGGTAAGAGCATGCCTGATAGCTTGAATTACAGCTACCTGAACCTCGAGCAGGCCACAGCCGACTTGCATAAGGTAAACCAACTTTTGCGCAGCTTATATGCTAAAGACTGGATCAGCACCGGCATCAGTAAGGGAGGGCAAACGACTTTGTTTTACAGGTATTTTTATCCTAATGATGTTGATGCTTCTGTTCCTTATGTTGCCCCGTTGAATACAGCCCTTGAGGATCGTCGTATCTATACATTTTTGGACACTGTTGGCAGTATTGAGTGCAGGGATAAAATTTTTAATGTGCAGAAAAGACTTTTGCAAAACAGAGATGAATGCCTGCAAAAATTGAAGTGGTTTTCAAAAGGAGCTGAAAAGAATTTCACCTATTTGTCAATTGAGCAGGCCTTTGAGTATGCTGTACTCGAGTATTCTTTTTCTTTCTGGCAGTGGGGAACATCCTGCAATGAAGTACCGGATGAAAAGGTGAGTATGGATTCTTTATTCACCCATTTTCTGAAAGTCTCAGACCCTGGTTTTTTCTCCGATCAGGACATCGCTAAATTTGCATCTCACTATTATCAGGCAGGCACTCAGATGGGATATTATGGCTATGATATCACAAAGTTTAAAAAGTGGCTCAAAGCATTATCAACTACCAACAATCCAAGTGCGGTGTTTATGCCTGGAAAATTACCTGTTAGTTTCACACCAGAGTTCACACAAAAAGTGGCGCAATGGGTAGACAGCTATGGTGATCGATTTATCTATATCAATGGCAATTCTGATACATGGTCCGCCACTGCTGTAAGGCCCAGAGCAGGAAGAGATGCGCTTTGGTATTTTTTACCGGGCAAAGATCACGGTATGGCAAGGATTAAAAATCTTTCAGCTGATGAAAGGTCACATATTCAGGCTACTTTAAAAAGGTGGCTTGCCGAAATAGAATAAGTCAGGGTTTTAGCAATTGACGCCACTGATTTACTTCGTCAAAAAGAGGGTTGCGTAAATAATGGATGCTTAATCTTTGATTATAAGCTCAGTTTTTCCTGCTATTTCCAGGCCTGCATGAACACCAGTGGATTGCAGTATTAATTGGTTGCTGCGATTATAAAGTTCGACGGTTATAGCCGATGTCATACTTTCTTCAATTCTACCAGTCATAAAACCGTGAATGGGCGATGCCAAAAGAGTGCCCAATTGTTTAGCTGCTCTCACTCTTAGCAGGTAGGAGGGGTGGTCAATGCCCACTAATACCTCCGTATCCGTTATATTGACGTATCGTAGGCTACATCTATTATAGGTGGTAAACCTAATGAGTTTTTTACCGTCAAAGAGTCCGGCAATAAAACCGGTAAATTCTCCTGTGACCCAAGGTATGCGGGCAACAGAAAGCTTAAATCTCATGACATCCTGATTTTCAAAATGATTGCTTTGCATCCACACATAGGCCGAAGGAAAAGAACGGCCCCAGTCTTTTTCAGTATAGCCCTTACCTCCTTCAAAATCAATGTTGACGCCAAGATAAGCCAAAGTGCCTTGTAAATAATGTCCCATACTGACAATGCCATGATAACATTCCATAAAAGGTATAAAAGAAAATGGGCCCATAATGCCGGGAGAGTATCAATGGCTGGGCCATTTTACTTTATGGGTAAAACGGATTTCCCCACTAAGTTCAAGTCCATCTAAAATGATGGAGTCTTCCGAAAAAAAGTTATTTGCGATTTGGATGGCAAACCTGTCTTTGCGAGCTGAAAATTGGCTTAGTTCAAATTTATGGTAAAAAGCAAGTCTGGCTTTTCCATCCAAAATCTGAATGAAGGCGTGCCCCTCTCCTTGCATATCAATAGCAATGCCCGGGATTACGGCAAATGCGGCATTGCCATCTGCGCTTACCATTTTAAAATACCAGCCTTCAAAATAGTTTCTTTTTTTACCCCAGCCCTGAAACCGATCGGGGTTAAAAAGGGAGAAGCTAATATTTTCGAACATCCTCAAATTGTTAAAAGGTGTATGTCTGAATGAACAACCTGTAAAAGTGATACAAGGATACATATAAATTTATTACCTTGGCTAAAATGAATTTTTGGAAGTCGTCGTTTGGGTATCTTTTCGGAGGCATTTTGGCTGCGCTGTTGACGTATTTTTTAACGGATGGTCTACTCGACACAGCTGCAAGGGGTGCAATTTCCATAGGGGTGCTCATGGTCATCTGGTGGGTTAGTGAAGCCCTGCCCATGCCAGTGGTGGCCCTTCTTCCCCTTGTTGCATTTCCTATATTGAAGATAGCGAAAACAGATGTGGTAGCTGCTTCCTATGCCAATCCTGCCATCTACTTGTTTTTTGGGGGATTTATGTTGGGTCTTGCCATAGAAAAATGGAACTTGCACAAAAGGATCGCTTTGAGCATCATTCATGCTACAGGTACCAGTGGGAATAAGATTGTTTTAGGCTTTATTCTGGCAACAGGATTTCTGAGTATGTGGTTAAGCAATACGGCAACAACGATGATGATGTATCCCATAGCTATGTCAGTAATCAGCGTAATGGAACATAAGTCAGATTCAGGAAACACCAAAAACCTGGCATTGACCCTCATGTTAGCCTTAGCTTATGCTTCTAATTTTGGTGGTATTGCCACCATAATTGGTACACCACCCAATGTAGCTTATGCCGGCTTTTTTATGGAAAAGTATGGTGTTGAACTAGATTTTTTTAAGTGGTTCATGTTGTGCGCTCCTATCTCGGTTTTGCTTTTGATCTCTCTTTATTGGATTATGGTCAAATGGTTATTTCCAAGTAACATTCAGCATTCAGAGGATGCTGCGGCCTATGTTGCAACAGAAAAGAAAAATTTAGGCCCAATAGGGAAGTCAGAAGGCAGGGTGCTTATGGTTTTTGTTTTCACAGCGATGTTGTGGATATTTCGTGCCGTGATCAATGATCTGCAGTCTTTTGTGAAATTGGATGATACCATTATTGCGGTCATTGCTGCCATTGTGCTCTTTATTGTGCCGTCAGAAAAAAAAGGTCACGCCTTGTTGGATTGGCAGGATACTTCGCGGATGGCATGGGGTATCCTCCTTCTTTTTGGAGGCGGAATCGCTTTGGCTGATGCCCTTGAAAGTACTGGCATGATTCAAAAAATGGGTAGCTGGCTGGCAGGTTTTGGCAACAATACATTGCTCCTGGTTTTTCTTGTTATTGTTTTTTCTTTGTTCATTGGAGAGTTTATGAGCAATATAGCCCAGGTTATCGTTTTTGCTCCATTGGTGTCAGCCATGGCGGATAGTTTGGCACTCAATCCCATTATGCTTGGCATTCCTATGACCCTTGCGGCTAGTTGTGCAGGTATGATGCCAATGGCCACCCCTCCCAATGCCATTGTTTTTGCCAGCGGGCACATTCGTTTTAAAGACATGGTTTTAACGGGTTTCGTAATGAATATTATTGCCATAGGCCTCATTATGATTTTTTCATGGTTTGTTTTGCCCTTAATTTGGTTGTAAATCCCTGACAACCATTTATGAAGTTAATGAGCTTTATTCGAAGTTTATGTAGTCATGCTGTGATAATATTTTGGTAACTTTGTCTTCTATAAAAAAGTAGAAAAATGATCCTTCTGGATGGAAAAAAGCTGGCTGAGGAAGTAAAGTTGGAAATTAAAAAAGAAGTGGATGCTATGATCGAAAAAGGTCAAAGAGCTCCCCATTTGGCGGCTATTTTAGTAGGTGACAACCCTGCTTCAAAAGCTTATGTTTCCACCAAAATAAAATTTTGTGAAGATGTTGGATATGGTTCTACGCTGATCACCTTGCCAGGAGATACTAGCGAAGATGCCCTCCTTGAGGAAGTACAAAAATTGAATGATAATGACCAAATAGACGGCTACATCGTTCAATTGCCACTTCCGCGCCATATTGATGAACAAAAAATTAATTTAGCTATCCTTCCGGCAAAAGATGTGGACGGCTTTCATCCAATGAATTTTGGTAAAATGGCCCAGGGCATGGATGCATTTCTACCAGCCACACCTTATGGTATTTTGGAAATGTTGAGAAGATACCAAATACCTACAGAAGGCAAACACTGTGTCGTTTTGGGAAGAAGTAACATTGTGGGAGGTCCCATGAGCATTTTAATGGCTCGCAAGGGATATCCAGGCAATTGTACAGTTACCCTGGTTCATAGCAAAACTATAAATTTGCCAGAAGAGCTTCGACGAGCAGACATTATAATTGCAGCCATTGGCATACCTCATTTTGTAAAAGCAGACATGGTAAGGGAAGGGGCTGTAGTCATCGATGTGGGTATCAACCGGGTAGAAGACAAAAATAAAAAGTCGGGATACAGCCTTACGGGAGATGTGGACTTTGAAGGTTTGAAAGAAAAGTGTAGTTATTTAAGTCCGGTGCCGGGCGGGGTAGGTCCTATGACAGTTACAGCTTTAATGCTCAACACACTCAGATCAGCCCAACAATTGGTGTAAATATGAACAATGAAACGAACGCGATCGGACTTGCAGCTATTTTAGAACAGCTCAAAATTTTGGTTAACGGCCTCAAGCCAGGAATGTACCATCAGCCCCTGGAAGTTTTGAACGGCGTTACCCTTGGAAAACATGTCAGACATATCCATGACTTCTACAAGGCCGTGGTTGATGGCGCTGCTGGTGGTATAATCGATTATAATCATAGAGATAGAGACGAAGCCATAGAAAATTCGCCTGACCTTGCTATTCATCAGTTTGAACTTTGGATTACTAAGTTAAAGTGCCTCAACTGTGAAAAAGAAGTTGTAGTAAGTGCCTCAATAGGGTACGGAGCTGTTTCAACAATGATCAAATCCAGCCTTGATAGAGAAATGATGTACGCTTATGATCACGCCATCCATCATCTGGCGCTCATTAAAATTGGATACGAATCAGCTCACGATCAAAAGTTACCCGCGAATTTTGGAGTTGCCCCATCCACTCTTCATCACCACAAAAACTTGTCAAATGGCTAGTTCTTATGTTTTGTTGGAAATACCAGGAGGTAATGATATTGTCATGGCCCGGCTATCAGAAATGGGCTTTGAAGCTTTTGAAGAAAATGCTGAGAATATTATTGGTTATCTACCTTCTCTACTTTATAATTCTGAGCTAAAATCAGAAGTAGATGTACTGCTTACTGAGTCTGGATTTCAAGGGCATTGGAGCAATATGGAAGCCAGGAACTGGAATGAGGTATGGGAGTCTAATTTTTCTCCGGTTGAGGTGACAAATATATGTAGAGTGCGTGCCAATTTCCATGAAGCTGATCCTACATACCCTTATGAAATAGTCATTCAACCCAAGATGGCTTTTGGAACCGGTCATCACCAGACTACCTATATGATGATCAAGTTAATGGCCGACATTGATTTTAAAGATAAAAAGGTTTTTGATTTTGGCTGTGGTACAGGAATATTGGCCATTTTTGCATCAATGCAGGGAGCTCACTCAATTATTGCCAATGATATTGAAAATGAGAGTTACCTTAATACCCTTGAAAATGCAGAAGTAAATAATATAGATAGTATTATTGCCAAAGAAGGCGGATTAGAGGTCATTGAAGATCAGCAATTTGATGTTATTCTTGCCAATATCAATAGGAATGTACTATTAGCATCGGCTGCGCGTTTGTCATCTTTGTGCGGACCTGGGGCTATTTTGCTTTTATCAGGTATACTTGAAACAGACTATGAGGTAATAACGGATGCTTTTAATAATGAAGGATTTAAGATGAACAAGAAAGAACAAAAGGATGCGTGGTTGTGTTTGGAGTGGCACAAATCCAATTAGAGGAATATTTAATAAACTCATTCATCGTGATTTTATCTATACTGAGTCCTTTCCGTCGCATTTGGCACAAAAAAAAGTTTGCCGCAATTTGCAGGGCAAATGGACTTAAGTTGGATGCTGCTATTAATGTGGGCAGCCTGCTCACTTTAGAAGAAGTTTTTGTTCTCCGCACCTATTCTGACTATTTTCCATTTTACAAAAAAGTTGTCATTATTGACATAGGAGCCCATAAAGGATACTTTACACTGTTTGCCCATAAAAATGTCCTTCAGGGATCCACCATCATCGCAGTTGAGCCAAGTGTTGAAAACACAGCTATGTTGAATAAAAATTTAAGGGACAATGAGGCAAGTGATGTAAATGTTGTGGAAGTCGCTGTCCATTCTGCTGATGAGATAATTAAGCTGTATACAGGTAAATCTGCGAACCATACTATTGTGGCATCTTTGCCAATAGAAAATGGGAATGAATATACTCAGGTGCAAGGTATTCGACTGTCAACCTTATGGGATAAATTTCAATTGGAAAAAATTGATTTTTTGAAAATGGATTGTGAAGGGGCTGAATATGATATTTTGTTTCAATTGCCAAAAACCATTTTTGACAAAATCGAGGTGATTTCGATGGAATTTCATGATTTGAAAAAACCGGGATATTCGGCCCTTGATTTGGCCGGGCATTTAATACAAATGGGTTATGAGATTTTAAAAATGGAACACCTTGCTACCAATCAAAATCTCAATTATGGCAGGCTCATAGCCAGGAGAATTCAGGTTCTGTGATTTGCTCCCAAAGTATAATGGTTTTATCATCAGAACAACTTATCAATTCTTTGGACAGAGGATGGTTAATGACTTTGTTTACAGAATGAAAGTGCCCATTATCAAATGAACTTTTGCTTTCTGCCAGGAGGCCATCTTTTTCCCAGATGCGAATAATCTTGTCTCTACCAGCTGAAATAAGCCAATCATCAACAAAACAAAGGCTGTTGATGGTGCCCATATGGGCATTGACAGATGTTTGACACAGATCGTTTTGCTGAGTATCCCATATTTTTAACAACGCGTCTCTGCCACCGGAATATAACATATTGCCACTTTTAGCCAGGGTAAAAACACTCATTTCATGGGCCTGAAAAAAATGATCTATTTTTTGTATTTCTGTGTTTATCTGATAGATGTTTCCATCACTGGCTCCGGCGTAAAAAAAATCATTGTCTTGTAGAATTGTTCTAATGGCCTGCCTGCTGAGCTGAAGCTTATATTCAATTGCAAAAGAATCCATCGTCCAAAAAACCAAATTACCATCACCATGGGCAGTGAGGAGATGGGTCGAATTGTTTGATATGCTATAAATGGGCAATTGTCCGGTTTGTACGGATGAAATTATTTTTTTTTGGTTGAGATCAATAAAATACAAGATACCCTCCAATCCACCACAGACCAACATATTTTGATGAGGAAGATAGTGGCAACAATATAGGGCTTTATTGGATCTGGCAATGAGTTCTCCGTTTCCGTGTGATTCATTGGGCCAAAATACCGCATATCCATCACCCCCAACCGAAAAGAAACCTTGGCTAGGGCCAGTGCATAAGCCAAAAACAGCCCCTAGGTGGCCATTGAGGGTGGTTTTGTGTTTAAAAATGAGGTCATTCATTGCTTATTTTAAAAATTGGATTTCCTTTAAGGGTAAAGGTACAAAGAGCCGCGCTTTATGGCTAGTTTTTGTATCTTGGCCGAAAATATAAAAGCTAATTTATGCCATTGGTTTTTGAAAAAATCCTTGATCCGGGTACCCGATTGGGGGTGTGGCTGGCAACAGAAGGGGATGATTTTTTTCAAAAAGGCATTCATTTGCATGAGATAGAAAATGCAGAAATTGCAAAACTGCAAACCAGAAAAAAATCTGAGTGGCTTGCGTCGCGTTATCTCTTGCACTATTTGACAGGTAGGGATGAACGCCTGATAACCTTAAAAGATGAAAGTGGCAAGCCCTATCTGGAAGGCAATGCACATCATATCTCTTTAAGCCATTCAGGAAACTATACTGCAGCCATCATTGCCGACCACTCAACGGGAATTGATATTCAGATGTTGCAGCCCAAAATAGAGCGCATAGTGCCCAAGTTTTTATCAGCCTTTGAAATAGAGCAACTTCCCCACAATGATGTTATGAAGTTTTGGCATATCTATTGGGGGGCTAAGGAGTGTCTTTTTAAAGCTTATGGAAAAGGAAGGGTGGATTTTAAGACACAATTATTTATTCATGCCATTTCTGAAAAGGATGAATTTTGTTTGGGGGAGGTCAGAAAGGCGGATGTTACAGCGCAATACCGATTGGAATTTTTGGGTTTACAGGATAGTGTTTTAGTTTATATTGCAAAAGAAATATTTAAGATAGAAAACGATGAAAGGTAAATATCAATTTTGGATTTGGATGACGGCCTTGCTGATAATTTCGTGTGGTCGCAATAAACAGGAAGAGCAGCCCGCTGAAGCTGGCAGTTTGCCTGCTGATTTTGAAAAATTTTATGAAAAGTTTCATCAAGATACTGCCTACCAGGTAGCCCACATTTTGTTCCCCCTGGAGGGGCAGCAGGCAAAAAAAGACGATGGCACCTCTCAGGACCCTAATTTTAAATGGCAGAAAAAGGGTTGGCTTATGCACAAACCTTATGATGATATGGGAGGCACTTTTTCCCGGAGCTTTCTATCATTTAATGACATTGTTACCGAAGAAATTGCAGATGGAACAGGTCAGTTTACCATGACCCGGCGTTTTACCAAAATGGATGGAGATTGGTATTTGATTTATTACAAAGAAATGGGCAGAAAATGAAATGGACTGACCAGGGATACTGGAAGTCATTGTTGTTTTACAGGCAATCTGTTATCTATTATTGGCTGTTGTCAGCCTGGTATAGGAGTTTTACCTGGTATGCGGCTGCCAATCCCGGTATTTCACATGCAGGCATGTTAAATGAAAAAAAATCTGAAATCTATCCCTTGTTGCCAAGCGCATTTTTGCCTCCCACCCGTTTCCTTGACAGTAGGGAAGCTGCCTTAGATTTTGTTAGGGGTATGGAATTTTCCTTTCCTATTGTGATCAAACCCAATATTGGATTAAAAGGAATAGCCGTGGAGGTTTGTCATGATTTGAAGGAAGCAGAAACTTATCTTCAGAAGTCGCCCAGGTCAGAGTTTATCATCCAGGAGTATATTGATCTACCCCGTGAATTTGCTGTTTTGTTCTACAGGATAGGAAATAAGGAAATCGGAATTTCTTCTTTTATCGAAAAAAAATATCCTCATGTAATAGGAGATGGCAAGCTGACACTGCACCAGCTCATTGATCAGCATCCACATCCGTATCTGCAAAAAAGAAGGTGGAAAGAATACCATAGGGATATTATTATAGAAAAGGGGCAGCTTAAATATATCCACAGCGTTGGCAATTACTCCCAGGGTGCCAGCTTCCATTCGCTTCAAGGTGAAATAGATAACCAGCTACTGAATGGAATCTTATCCTGCATGGATCAAATAGAAGGCATAGATTTTTGCAGATTGGATGTAAAAGCGCAGAGCATAGAAAAATTAAAGGCGGGAGATTTTAAAATCATTGAAGTAAATGGTGGTAAATCAGAGCCACTACATATTTATGATCCAACTATCTCCTTTTTTCAGGCAACAAGAGACATTCACCAACATTGGGTTAAGTATACGCGTGTAGTGAATTATCATCTTTCCAAAGGATTTCGATTGTTGACCACGGCAGAAGGAGTAAGGGCTCTGAGGCAAATTAAACAAGTTGTTAAAAATAAAGACAAATGATTGTAGTAACAGGTGCGTATGGTTTTATTGGCAGTTATCTGACCGGAAGGTTGAATGCAATGGGCCTGGGTCAGGAGTTGGTTTTGGTTGATGATTTTAACCGACCTGAAAAACAATCCAATCTTGAGCATAAAATATGGAGGCATCAAGTTGACAGGAATGTTTTTTTGAATTGGTTGGAAGATAGTGCAAAAGATATCTCATTTGTATTCCATCTCGGTGCCCGGACAGATACTGCAGAAACCAATGTAACTTTGTTTAATGAGTTGAATCTGAATTACAGTAAAGAGGTGTGGAAAATATGTACTGCCAATCAAATACCATTGGTCTATGCTTCTAGTGCAGCAACTTACGGAGATGGCACTTTGGGCTTTGAAGACAAGGAAGCAGAAATACCCAAACTTAAACCGCTCAATCCGTACGGCTGGAGCAAACAACACTTTGATGAATGGGTTTTACTCCAGGAAGATACACCACCTGTTTGGGCGGGATTAAAGTTTTTTAATGTGTATGGCCCCAATGAATACCACAAAGGAAGAATGGCTTCTGTGGTCTTTCACAGTTTTAATAAAATCACAGCCAATGGCAAGATGCAATTGTTTAGATCTCACAAGGCAGGAATTGCGGATGGTCATCAAAGCAGGGATTTCATTTTTGTGGATGACATTGCTTCCATGTGTATCCAAATAATGGAAAAGTCAGGGTTTGCAAGTGGAATTTATAATGCAGGTACTGGACAGGCCCGGACATTTCTCGACCTGACAATAAATACCTTTAAGGCAATGGGAGTGGAGCCAGATATTGAATTTATAGACACACCTGTAGACATACGAGATACCTACCAGTATTTTACCGAAGCGAAGATGGGAAAATGGAAATCACAATTTCCTGATGCAGCATATACCTCTCTGGAAGAGGGAATCTACCAATATGTAACCCAGTATTTAATTGACAACAAAAGATACTAATCTCCTGATCAGGCATGGGCAACGGGCTGATTATTTTGTCATAACCAGAAATCCAACATAAACCACATACATTAGAATCATTAGTAAGCCCTGCCATTTTTGGATAATATGTTTTTTTCCTACAAATAATAAAACAAATAGTACAATACTAGCCAGGCAAGCAACCATTACATCAATGTTTGATCCCTTGGTAAATGGAAGTGGTTTAATTAGTGAACTAATTCCAAGGATTAAAAATATATTAAATATGTTAGATCCTACTACGTTTCCGATGGCAATGTC
>JAGNSQ010000009.1 GCA_017987975.1 Saprospiraceae bacterium | reverse complement strand
CTGGAATCAGCCTCAACCACCATGGAAGTAAAAGATCTATTTATTGCCATAGATCTCAGTAAAAGCATGGATGCCACTGACTTGCCTCCATCCAGGTTGGAGGTGGCTAAAAAGAGGATTATTCAGTTTTTAGAAGAGATGAAAGGAAATAGATTTGCGATAATACTTTTTGCAGGTGAATCTTATCTGGCCATGCCTTTGACAACAGATTATATGTCGGCTATAAGCATGGTATCTTCACTGAATACAGGTCAAATAGCAACACAAGGCACCTATATAGAGGGTGCAGCAAATATAGCATTGGAAACTAAAAAAAGAATGGGCGAAGGTGATGCCATTTTTTTGTTGCTAACCGACGGAGAGGACCACGAAGACGGAGCCTCAAGTGCCGTTGAAAAATTGTCGGACAATGGTTTTGATGTTTTTATTGCAGGCGTGGGAACCGAGCAAGGCAGTAATATTTTAGGATCAGAGGGGGTGTTGACCGACGAAGATGGAAATGTAGTTAGGACACAATTAAATCTGGATTTAATAAAAGAAATGGCTAGAAAATCCAATGGAAATGTTTTGGATGTAAATGAAAAAAACTGGAGTAGTAAGGTGCAATCTGCCTTAAAAGGCAATCAGAATAGTGGCACTGTAGAGAGAAAATATAAATCCTATAGGTCATACGCCCATATACCCCTCTTATTGGCTGCCCTTGTATTATGCGTAGGATTTTATTTTTCGCGCATTGGTTTTTCAAAAAAAATGTTGTTCCTGTTAATAATTGTCATGACTGCACCTTCGGTGATGAAGGCTCAGGATCCCAAACCTTTTGTTGAAGGTAATCAGCTTTATAAGTCAGAAAAGTACAAGGAGGCTCAAAAAAAATTCGAAGAAGGGCTGAAGACCCAGGAAGATGCGCGAGCCCAATACAATTTGGGAAATAGTCAGTATAAATCGGGGGATATGGATCAGGCACTTCAGAATTTTGAAAAGGCTGCAAAAACCCTTCCAAGCAATGAACAGCGATCCAAAGCCTGGCACAATTTGGGAAATGCCTATTATCGAAAAGGTCAGATGGAAGAAGCTATTGAATCTTATAAACAATCCTTAAGGCTGATGCCTGGCGAGAAAGCAAGTACCGTTAATCTTGCACTGGCAAAGCAGCAACAACAACAACAACAACAACAACAACAACAACAGCAGCAACAGCTAGACGATCAAAAAAGCCAACAACAACAAGAGGAACAAGGCAATAAAGATCAAAAAAGCGACCCAAAGCAGGCCAAGTCTGAAAAGAAGAATGCTTCTGAAAAGATTACAAAAAATAAGAAAGAATCGGAAGAGAGCCAAGGACCTGAAAAAAAGGAAAGTGCTTGGTCAGAAAATAAAGCCATGTTGGACCATATTGAAAGGGAAGAACAAAAAGTCAGGGGTCAATTTCGACAGGGAAGTGGCAAAACTTCCAAAATAAAAAAGCCATGGTAACAAAACTTTAAAATTTTTCGTTAAACGAAAATGCGAAACATAGTGTTATTTTTGTATGCTTCCAATCTGGAGGCCAATTTCCTAAAACATTAAAATAGTAGAAGATGAAAAACCTAATGTTCTTGTTCTTTTTGCTGCCTGTTTTTATGACAGCCCAGGTTTCCAGCTTTTCAGTTGAAGTGGATCGGGATAGCGTTTTATTGGGCAATATTATTAAAGTTACTTATGTGCTAAAAAATGTAGATGGTAATTTTGAAGCCCCCTCTTTCAGTAGTTTTTCTTTGATTTCGGGGCCCAATACCAGTTCATCTATGTATTCCATCAATGGAAATACCACTAAAACAACTACTTATACCTATTTCATCAAGCCATTGAAAGAAGGAGAGTGTTTTATAGAAGAAGCCTACCTTATCCATAGAACAGACGAAGAAAAAAACATGACTGCAGATGCCCTTAAAATTAAGGTCATGCCCAATCCGGAGGGTATCATTGAAGAAGCGCCAAAAGGCAATTCGCAACAATTGTTTTTTTCGTGGCCCATGGAAACAGACCAGGGGTTACCAGTAGAAAAGGAAGCACCTACCAAGCCAAAAAGAAAGGTTAAACGCATTTAATAATTGACATGAAAAAGGCCCTATTAACCAAGCTGCTGGTTCTGACAGCTGCATTTATGTGGGCACAGGAAATAAAGTGGTATACCAAGGTTCCAAAGGAGGTATATGCGGATGGTCTATTTGAAATCCAATTCGTTTTGGAAAATGCCAAAGGCAAAAACGTAAAATTTCCTTCCTTTGATGGGCTAGAGATTTTATCGGGACCATCGGTTTCAGACCAGTTTTATGTTATCAACGGAAGGACTACAAGCAGCGTCACCTATGGTTTTGAAGCAATTGCCCGAAGCTCAGGCACTATCCTATTGGGATCCGCTTCTATTGAGGTTAACTCCAAGAAATATGTCACAAAAGCTGGAACCATTTTGGTTAAAAAATCCAAAAAACAAGCCAATGCCCCGAATGGAGAAGTTGCCTTTGTCGACTTACAGATTAGTAAAGAATCAATTTATAAAGGACAGCAGTTGGTGGGAGAATATCAATTGTACTACAACGGGAATCTTGGTTTTGAAGATGCCATTCAGCACCCACCCTTTAATGATTTTTCAGTAACTCAGCTGGATGTCAGGAATGAATCCCTGCCGGGATTAGCAAAAGGAAATTTGAATTACCAGGGAATATTGGCGGACGCATTGGCTTTTTTCCCTAAAAAACAAGGACGTTTGAGCATTGGTAAATCATATTTTCCGCTCAAAGAGAGGATTTCCAATGACGATCCCTGGTCTCATCCTTTTGGCAAATACCGCTCTTTCACATTAACGAGTGGGGAAAAACACATAGAAGTAAAGGAATTACCGGCCCCTATTCCTACCCATTTTAATGGCGTGGTTGGGCAATATGAGGGATCTGCCTTCCTCACAGAAAAAAAAGTAGCTGCCAATCAGACCATTCTTGTGAGAGTTGAATTGAGCGGCAATGGCGATCCTTCTACCATGAGTCCACCAAGACTTACGCTTCCAACACAACTAGAAGCTTTTCCTGCAAAGCTTTTAAAGGAAGAACAATTTACCCATGATCGCCAACTCAAACACAGTCACATTTGGGAAGTTCCTGTTACCGCCAAAGAACCGGGACAATTTGAAATAAAGGTTGATTTTCAATATTTTGATCCGGAAACAGCTACCTATAAAACAATAGATTTCCCTTCGCTGGATGTTGAGGTTACAAAGGCCAACCAAACAATGATTAAAGCCAAAGACCAAAAAAAAGAGACATCGGCGCTGCCCTATTATCTCATCGGTCTGGGTACCATTAGCTTTAGTTTTCTGACCTGGTTTTACCTTAGAAAAAAAGATGTTCTAAAACAGTCTGCTGAATCATTGGATGAATTAATGGAAACAACAGAACATCCAATTGCCAAACCTCAGCTACTTTCTGAACGTCTTACTTCATTAAATGCCATGTGGGAAAAAGGTGAGATAACTGCTTTCTATACCAGCATGTCCAACCTTTTGCAGGAAACCATTTTCGAAAAATTAGGCTTACCTATTGAAGAACAGGATAAAATTACAGTAGTGAATCTTCTAAATAGAGTGATAATTGAACATGAGACTGGTGCGCTGTATTTATATTTGAGATCCTGTATTGAAAAGGCACTTTACGGAGGTGCCCTAAACCAAGATGGAAATGAATTGTTAGCAAAGACAAAACAATTTATAGAAATATTATCTTCATCATCTAAAGACACCCAACAAAAATGAAATTAATATATGCAAATATCAAAGCTCCGATAAAAAAGCAATTCCAGCAATTAATTTTTGGGTTGATCCTGATATTTATGAGTATAAATGTAATGCAGGCTCAGCCCATCAATGATGATTGTGAGCAAGCTTTTTCAATCACAGATCCCACAGCTTATTGTTCCGGAAGAACCGAATTTACCACAGCTTCGGCTACAGATTCGGGCTATGGCCCATCTGGATGCTGGGATCAGGTTTCCAACGATGTTTGGTTTGAGTTTGTTGCGAGGGCAACCGGTGTAAATATTGTCATCAATGGGCGCAACATTGGATCTACTTTACGCAGTCCTCAAGCAAGTCTGTATTTTGGCAATTGTGGGGGCACCATTCAGGAATTGGAGTGCCAGACAGATGCCGGCAATAGCGGTGGAGTGTCATTGATCGAAAACGGACTTGTTATTGGAGCTACCTATTTTATCAGAGTTAGTGGCAGGGGTAATATTGCCGGCACTTTTCAGCTTTGTGTCACTAACTTTAACCCTCCTGTGACGCCAGGTCAAGATTGTCGGACCGGAGCCATACTGTGTGATAAAAGTGCCTTTGTGGTACAATCTCTTACAGGTAGCGGACAATTGACAAATGAAGGCAGAGGGACATGTCTGGAACCCAATCCCGGAAGTCAAAGTGAAGACCAATCGACCTGGTTAAGGTGGACAGCTGCCAATAACGGCACCTTAACATTTGACATCACCCCATTGAAAAATGGCGATGACATAGATTTTGCATTATACGAACTCCCTGGCGGCATTGATGATTGTCAGAATAAACGGGTGTTGAGATGTAATGCAACTTCTTGCGATGGCCCAACGGGGCTTAATCTCACTTCACAGGACATTACAGAAGATTTTAATTGTGAACCAGGCGAAGACAGATACGTTAGATTTATCGATATGGAAGCCGGTAAGAGTTATGGATTGTTGATCAACAATTTTGATAATACTGGTATTGGCTTCAGAATCCAATGGGGAGGAACCGGTGAATTTTTGGGTCCAGAACCCGATTTTACCATCAGTCCATTAACCGGATTGAGGTGCGATCAGGATTTTACAGCGACCGACATTTCTGTTTTTTCCAATGGCAGTATTGTTGACTATGAATGGAATTTTGGATTGCGTGCCATACCTGATCAAGCCAGCGGCAAAGGCCCGCATAGCATAAATTATAGTTCATTTGGAGATAAGTTTATTAGCCTTACAGTAACCAGTGACAAAGGATGTAAGGTAACCAAGGTTAAGTCATTGTACGCCGAACCCTGTTGTGATGATTTGGAGCCATTTACATTGACTCCACAGGTAGAAATACCAAGTTGTTTTGAAGGCGACGATGGTAGTATTAGCATTTCTGCAACCGGAGGAAGCCCGGAATATTTTTATAAAATTGAAGATGGTAATTTTTCGCCTCGCGTGAATTTTAAAAATTTGTCGGCAGGAACTTACGAGGTAGCTATTGTTGACATAAAAGGATGCACCGATTCTATTCTTGTGCTTGTTGGCCAACCCGATCCTGTTACAGTTGATGCAGGACCAGACCAGGAGATAGAACTGGGAGATTCTACCCGGATGGATGGATCTTATTTTCCTTCCTTGGCGGGAGATAGTTTGTGGTGGGCACCACCCAGAGGAATCAGAGATATCAATGATCCAGATAGTTATGTGCTACCGCCCGGAACCACAACTTATGTATTGAGTGTGTTAACTGAAGAAGGGTGCCTTGTTTCAGACAGCCTTACCATCAGAGTGACCATTGACAGGACATTTTACAGCCCAAATATATTGCTGGCAAATGGGGGAGGCGGTCCTAATAACTTTTTTAATCTATACGGAAAAAAAGCAGTACAAAGCATAGAATTAATAGAAATCTATGACCGTTGGGGCAATAAAGTTTATAAAGGCAGAGAGCTAGATCCGTTCGACTTCAAAGCAGGTTGGGATGGTTTTTTTAATGGCCGGCCCGTTGAACAAGGAGTTTACACATGGATTGGACATGTGAGATACCTTGATGATGTTGTTGAAATAAAAACCGGAGACCTAACGATTATTCGTCAATAATTGCCTTATTTCAATGAATTGATCCATGCAGCAATCTTCAGACCATCTTCTTTTGGCACCATTGTCATTGGGGCCATTTCCGTAGCATAACCTGGCCAGTTGCCAGGTTCCGGCTTCCAAATCAATTTTAAAATTTTATCATTGCTGTAATTGCGGGCTGCAATATCTTTAAAAGAAGGTCCAATTTGTCTCTTTTGGGCATTGTGACACGCTACGCATGTATACTTAGTGAGCATTGGCTTAACTTCTTCTGCGAGGCTCAGCGAGATTGATTTTGATTTGCCTCCTTTCTTTTTAGGAGCTGCCGCCGGTTTAACTACATATTTTTTATAGGTAGTTGGGTCTGCTTTCTTTCCATCCGGAATTTGATTTAAAGTATAATATACTGTTGGGTGGAGAAGTGCTTTACCTTCTTTATCACGGAGATCAACCAGGGTTATTTCATGGATGTGGTACCTTACCCTGTTACTAACGAGGAGATGAAGCTTCAGTCCATCCTCGCTCCATTTTACTCCATCTATTTTTAAGGCTTCCCGCATTATTGGGGGGCTTCCATAGACAGGATGGTATTTGTAAATAAAGCTATGGGCATCTATTTTGCCAATATCCTTTACATCTTTGATATTAGCAGGTTTAGTAAATTCAATTTCAAAGCCATCCGTTGTTGCTTTAACACTTTTCATCTCAAATGGCGTTTTACCTGTCCACTCCAGTCTTTGTAAGCCCTCATTTTTTTCACCGGCTGAGCCCCAACCTCTATTGGTCTGACCCAGGATCAAAGAGCCATCATGGGCAAAATCCATTCTCAAAACACCCGATTGAAAATTGTTTCTAAAATCAAAAGCAGCTCCCTGGTATTCTCCGTTGATTTTTTCCAGAAAGACCCTCATGACCTTGCTTTGCCCTTGGTCACCAACAAAAAGCTGACCTTCAAATGGGCCAAATTTACCTCCGGTTTTGTCTTCTTTGATTTCTGAATTAGACACTCCCAAAATTCCATGAGGCAGCCAAACCGCGGGAGTCTGAACCTCAGGAAATTTATTTTTAAGTTCATAAAAAGTCTGTGGCTTTTCTTTCTCGATGTTTTCAGGCTTAATGTATTTTCCGTATTTGTTTTTGACCTGTCTTGGGTCTACTTTGGCATACAATGAATCAACACCGAAACTGATGGGTGAATCCGGCAATTGAGAAGTCCATTTCAATCCTGCTGGATGGCCTGTAAATGCTCCTTTTTTAACATGCCATACAGCGCCTGATCCGATCCAGTCACCTTGGTTATCATCATAAAATAAATCACCGTTAACCATGCCTAGTCCACAAGGAGATCTCATGCCAGATGCCCAAGGCTCCATTTTGCCATCCGGACTGATTTTCATAGTCCAGCCACGCATGGGTACACGACTTTCTCCTCGCCACCATTCTTCATCGCCAAAGGCAACATTTGCCGTTACATAAAAACTACCATCATCACCTAAAACAGGTCCAAAGCTGTATTCATGATAATGTCCGCTCAATGGCCATGCATAAACAGTTTCATAGACATCGCAATAGCCGTCTCCATCTGTATCCTGAAGCCTGGTTAACTCACCTCGCTGGGCAGCATAAATTGAACCGTCTTTGTAAACACAGCCAAGTGGTTCATGCAAGCCAGATGCAAACAAACGGTAATGAGGAGCTCGGCCTTCAGCACCCTGAATATTGTCAATAACCCAAACATCTCCCCTTCTGGTAGCTACAGCTACCGTGCCGTCGGGCAAAACAGCTACTCCCCCACCCTCAACCAGCACATCTTCCGGCACAGGTATGGTTCGTATGGCATAATAATCTTCTTCAGCCTGTACCCTTAGCGCTGCTTTGTCAACGGCTGGTGCATTTGGGTCATCCTGCGCCACCACCTCATTTGACAAAGCAAAACATAAAACAATCGCGAATATTATATTAATTCTAAATTTCATCACTTTCATTTGACAGATTACCAGATAATTTTGTAACGAATAGGTTGATTGTCAACTTTGACAAACAGATCAGCTTCGGTATCACCGGGCCTGAGAATTGCTTTCTCCGGTTCTGTTAATTCAATAAAATATCGACCATCAACAAGATAAAGCCCATCACCTGTCATTTGGATATTTTTGCCATTGGCAATTCTGTATCTGGCGCCCGAAGATGGATTTTCAATTGTAATTTCTCTTACCAGACATTGCTCTTTGGCATCGGAGTAGGTAAGATCATGGACCTTCATGCCTGACCAATCGAAATGGAAAACAGGTAGATTTGTTCCTTTGTTGATGGTATATCCCCTGGACTTAAAACTTCCTTCCTGATACGAATCAATGTGTTTAGTTGAAGGATCAGAAACAATGTCCAGTTGAGGCTTGTTGTTGAGGTAAACAACATCACCCATTGGTCTGAATGATCCATCGCCCCTATCATGCCACATAGGTGTAGCATCCACAAACGCACCCCGCCAAATGCATGCAAGCGTGCCGTTTCCGTTATTGTAAACATAGTGCATGCCTGTAGGATCTCCTACTCCAACAGTGTGGGTCAGCCTCTCATTCCTTTTGCCATTATAATCTAAAAATGCCCTTAATATTTTGGGTTTGTCCGTTGGGTTAACCAGGATTGGAAAATTACTTTCTCTTGGTTGCAGTGAGGACCTGGCGTGGATGCCGTGATTGGCAATTTTATTAGATTCAAAAAAGATGCCTATTGCCGGAGGAAGCCAGGCATCAGCGCGACAAAAATAGACATCCATTTTATGTTTTCCCGCTTTCAGGTCAATTACAGATTTAGCGGGCCGATCCCAATCCCAGGCCCGTGAAATTTTTTTCACCAACTGTCCATCAATGAAAATGGCCAGATTCCCATTATAAATTGTGCTAATGTAATAGGTATCATCCAATGGAATGTTGAGATCACCGGATAGCTGAAGTGCAAAAAAATCTTTTACGGGTGAAACATCCCAGGTAATTCCTTCCGGCGAAATTCCTGCTTTGTCTTCCTTTTTCATCTTAAAATCATCATCGTATTCATATGGTCCTTTCCAATATTTGTAAGTGACATTTTCAACGGACACCACCTTGTCTTCAAAGGTTCGGTATCTGATGTTTCTAAATGCAACTGGGCCATGATCTCCCTGAATCATCAAAGGCCCCTTTGCTACTTCATTGTTTACAATCGGTCCTCCGGTAGGTTGTGGTACTTCAACGTTGTCGTGCACCAGCTGACCATTGATCAATACTTTTTTAAAAGTAGCATTACTTATTTTTTTACCTGCCGCATCAAATCTGGGACCTTTGAATGAAATGAACATTTTTTGCCAGATGCCTGATGGCCTTGCCGCATTCATAAGAGGCGCTTTTCCTGCATAAGCAGTCTTAGGATCTGATTCCCAGTTTCTGTAAATACCCCCTAAATCAGTGAAATCGGCAGTTTTTTTTCCCCAACTATCATAAATTTGTACTTCATAGCGACCCTGCAAATAAATGCCACTATTGCTTCCTGCAGGAACCAAAAATTCAAATTCGATGTCTATGTCCTGGTGCTCCATAACAGATAAGAGCGGGCTGTTGTGGTCCTTATCATTGTCATTGACCAGAATACCTGAACCGGCAGTGTATTCGATTTTGTGTTGTGAATGGTCTCTGGAAAATGCGCTGTACACAGAGGAAGCTGTTTTCCAATTGCCTGATTGTGCTCTGAAAGAAGAAAGATCATTTAGAAGCCAATCGGTCAATTGTTGAGCATTAATCTTTGGTACAAATGCCAAAACCAGCAAAAATAACTGGCAAATGAGGATGTTTTTTTTCATGATTTGAATTGACGAGTGCAAATATGGACAAATAATGATGACCACAAAAATTGATTTACAGATTTTCTTTAAAAATAGTGCTCGCGGATAATTGCCAGCTTATTTTTGTGAAAAATAAGGCCATGCCAAGTCAAAGATCTCTCTTTTTGCAACATGTTGCTCAAACCAGTCCCTGGCCCATGGTGATTGAGGTTGAGAAAGCTGAAGGCATGTATTTGTATGACAAAAACGGTAAAAGGTATTTAGACTTTGATTCCGGTTTTTCAGTCAGCTCTCTTGGCCACCGGCATCCTTTTGTAATGAAGGCTCTCGAAGAACAAATGGCCAAGTACCTTCATACCACCGTTTATGGAGAACACATTCAAGCTCCGCAACTTCAATTTGCCATAAAACTGGAGGAGTGTCTTGGCCCGAACTTTGGGACCCTCTATTATACCAACAGTGGCTCTGAAGCAGTGGAAGTAGCCCTCAAGGCGGGCAGAAAAATAACAGGTCGATACAAAGCCTTATCGTGTAAAAATGCCTACCACGGCTCTACCTTAGGTGCTGAAAGTTTGCGGAGTGATATAATTTACACCTCAGCCCTGATGCCAGGAGTGCCCGGAATTGACCATATTGGATTCAATCATTGGGAAGACCTCGATAAAATTGATTCCACTATTGGCATTTTAATCATGGAGGTTGTTCAGGCAGAGGCTGGTGTAATACTTCCTGATGCGGCCTGGTTAGAAGCAGTCAGAGAAAGGTGCAATATCCATGGATGTCTGCTGGCTTTTGATGAAATACAGACCGGGTTTGGCAGGACAGGTAAATTGTTTGCTCATCAAAAATATCATGTCTTTCCTGATTTGCTCATAATGGCAAAAGCGATGGGAGGAGGCATGCCCGTTGGTGCTGTGGCAGGCAGTAAACAATTAATGCATTGTTTCAGTGAACGCCCTACACTTGGACACATCACCACTTTTGGAGGACACCCTATGAGTTTGGCTGCATCCGTTGCAGTATTACATTTTATGACAGAAAGTGACATCATGGATGCTGTTGAAAATAAAGTGGAACTCTTCAAAAAAGAACTTATTCATCCTGCAATCAAAGAAGTTAGGTCTGCCGGGTTATTGATGGCCGTTGCTTTAAACAATGCTTACAAGCTGGGACCTGTGGTATCGGGCCTACTGGAGGCAGGAGTAATGGTAGATTATTTCCTTTTTAATACCGACAGTTTTCGTATTGCCCCACCCCTAATTGCAGAACCTGACCATATCAGAGAAGGCTGTACAATCATTAGACAGGTACTCGACAAGGTCATCGGGTAATTTTAGGGGTTGAGTTCAAATTTTTCCGGTTTTAACCTTTTGCATTTCGCAAGAATGATTGTCAGGCTGCATTTTTGAAAAAAAATAAAAATTATGATGATCAACTGGTTAGCCGTGCTTGTAGCAGGTATTTCCGCCTTCGTTTTAGGAGGCATCTGGTATTCGCCAACTTTATTTGGTAATGCATGGATGAAAGACAACAATTTGACTGTAGAAGAATTAAAAAAAGGAAATGCATCCAAAATCTATGGCTGGGCCTTTATCTTGTCATTGATTTCAGCTGTCAATTTAGCAATGTTTCTGGCCGACACGCCCGCAGAATGTACAGGCATATGTGCTCAAAAAACAGATGTAACCTGGGGAGCAGCAGCTGGATTTCTGGCTGGTGTATGGGTTTTGTGTTTTGTTTTTATTCATGGATTATTTGAACACAAGCCAGCCAGATTGATGTGGATCAATGGAGGTTACGCTCTGGCTGCTCTTACTTTGATGGGAGTGATTTTGGGTTTGTGGAGGTAAACAAAATCTCATCTTAACGTAAACAATAAAATTTGCCTGATTTATTTATAAGTAACCGTAATTTTAACCAACTAAAACCTTAAAAATGCACAGAATATCCTGGTTCGAAATTGCTACCTCAGACATAGACAGGGCGCAAAAATTTTATGAATCTATTTTTCAAATCCAGCTCATTGACATGGACAATCCTGGTTTGAAGATGAGAATGTTTCCGGTAGATGACATGATGAATGATATATCAGGAGCCCTGGTTTATCATGCTGAGTTTTACCAACCTTCAGCAGATGCCGGATGTATGATTTATCTGAATGGTAATCCTGATCTGCAAGTTGTTTTGGATCGCATAGAGAGCAGCGGGGGAAAAATAATTGTACCCAAAACTCAAATCAGCCCTGAACACGGTTATATGGCAGTATTTCACGACACAGAAGGCAACCGCATTGCCCTTCATTCCGTAAGTTGATATGAAGGTCTATGATTGGACTTGTTTTTCAAAACGACTAATAATAAAAGCAACTGCACATCAATTGTTTAACCTCTTGACAACCCAGGATGGTATGGAGTCCTGGTTTCTCAGAAAATGTGAATTTACCAGAGATGGAAATCAATTGGATTCCCGGTCAAATGTAAGGGAAGGCGATCAGTATTTTTTCCTTTGGCATGGGTGGACTGATGAAACCTTTGAGGCCGGGAGATGGCTCGAAACCAAGCCCAATACTAAGCTTGGTTTCACGTTTAATGGCAACAATGCTACCCGGATGGAAGTACATATTACCTTACAAGCTCATGAGGAAGGCGCCTTGTTAACACTCACACAAAGTTTGATTCCAGACGATGAAAACTCCCGTGCCCACTGGCATCTGGGTTGTTTGGAAGGGTGGGTATTTTATCTGACCAACCTTAAATCAGTTGCAGAAGGCGGCCTCGATCTAAGGAATAAAAATGCAAACATAACAGGTGTTTTTAATGCGTAAAAAGAGCATTGTTTTTAAAACTATTGTTATACTTTTATATCAAACAACAAAAACTTCATGAGATCGATCATAATATTAATTACTTTTTTTTATAGTGTTTCGAAAGGAAATGCACAATTAGTAAATACGCCTAGTGGTGACAATCAGATATGTGAGACTACTCAATACATGGGTAGCATTGCCAATGTTAGTGTAAGATACAGCAGCCCCGGGGTCAAAGGTAGATCAGGTAAGATTTGGGGCAGTTTGGTACCATGGGGATTGGAAGCCAACAATATTGGCAGTGCAAAAGAAATTCCCTGGAGGGCCGGGGCTAATGAGAATACTGTGATCACATTATCGCATGATATGATGGTGAATGACAAACCAATACCGGCAGGGAAATATGGCTTTCACATCATCCCTCAAAAAGATGCGCCATGGATCCTGATATTTAACAAAACCAATTCTGCCTGGGGGAGCTATTCTTATGATGCCAATGATGATGTTTTGCGCATTGAAGTGTTGCCCACACAATGTGAATTTACGGAATGGTTGACGTATTCTTTCACAGCCAGGAAGCCTGAATCAACCGTTTTAGAATTGAGGTGGGAAAATTTGGCTATTCCCATAAATATCTCATTGCCAAACAGTGACGCTATTTATGTCAACAAGTTCAAAGAAGATCTTAAAGGAGGCAGAGGTTTTTATTGGCAAAACTATGTTGAAGCCGTAAACTTTTGTGTAGCCCACAATACTCACCTTGACCAGGCCCTCGAATGGGCTGACAATGCGATCAGCGGTACTTTTATCGGTCAAAAAAATTTTACTACCCTTTCGGCAAAAGCCTCGGTCTTTGAAAAAATGGGAAGAACCAAAGAAGCAGAAACGTTGATGGATGCTGCCATTACACACCCTACGGCTGATGTGATTCAAATCCACAGTTATGGCCGGCAGCTTTTAAATTCAGGTATGAAGGTTAAAGCACTTTCCATCTTTGAATACAATTACAAGCACCATGGTGGAGACTGGCCATCACCCGCAGGTATGGTAAGGGGGTTGTCTGCCAATGGAAAATACGAAGAAGCTTTAGAGTTTGCTGAAAAAGCGTTGTTGATTGCACCTGATGAGTCTAACAAGACCTTCCTTAAAACTGCTATTGAGAAATTGAAGCAGGGGAAGGATATGAATTAGGGGTCGGAAGTGTCGGAGGTGTCGGAGGGGTCAGAGGAGTCAGAGGGATCAGAGGTGTCAGAGGGATCGGAGGGGTCAGAGGGATCGGAGGGGCCTGTCTCTATGCGGGCAAAGCCAGGTTAGGGATCGGTGTATCTGGATGGTTTGAATTTATTGGGTTAAATAAAAGATAGATGGATAAAAGAGCTCGTTTTTTTGTTGGGTTGGCATGGATATCTATGGTGCTTACGGCTGCAGTACACAGTTTGAGTTTTTTCGCTGAACCAACCGCAGCCAATGCAACAGAAAGTCAGTTATTGCATTTGATGCAAACTTATAAATCAGACATGGGCGCCGGATTTCACAGATCAATGGATGAATTATTTACCTCCATCAGCGCATGTTTGAGTTTATTGTGTTTATTGGGTGGTTTGGTAACTTTGTATTTATCAAAAGCCGCAATTGATATAAAAATTCTACGAGGCATAATGTTGATCCACACTTTTATATTTGGGATTGCCTTTGTCGTCATGTTAATTTTTGCTTTTTTACCACCCATTGTTTGTATGGGCCTAATATTTACCTCATCAGGATTAGCGGTCCATTTTTTAAAATAAAACAGCTATTTTTCCAAATAAATCGCATTTCTATTGTAGAAATTGATATTTTTTCGAAATATTTTTTGTTTTTCTATGATAATGCATTACTTTTATCATGTAACCAAAACAAAACAACATGATAACACAGCGCGATGACGATTACCTGATTTGTAAAGAATATCAAGCCAGAATCGACCAAAAATCAGCCGAATACCCGGGATTTATCACATTCCAACATACCAATGGCAACCATTATTTTGCCTGGGTCAATGGGGAAGAGATCGTCATGCGATCAGAAGCTTATCCTGATGAAGAGCGCATGGTAAGAGGGATAAAAGCGATACTTAAAAATAAAGACATCCCACAACGAT
Organism: Saprospiraceae bacterium; assembly: GCA_017987975.1. Taxonomy (GTDB): domain Bacteria; phylum Bacteroidota; class Bacteroidia; order Chitinophagales; family Saprospiraceae; genus JADKBO01. Next base: position 31,544 of record JAGNSQ010000009.1, on the reverse strand, counting down.
ATAAGGTTGAGGAGGCTCATGGCGTGTACTTCTTATTGTTGTTTGGCGGCGGTGACCACCAGGAGCACACGGGCAATATGGAGAGTCATAATGAAATTGGTAGAAGTTGTCCTAAAAAAAGCAGGGAAGAGATATTGGCCATGCTGATGTTTAATGGTACAGAGTTTGCAAAAGCTGCTGTGCCAATGGCAGCTGCGGCAGCAGGACTTGCAGCTGCGGCAAGTTTAGTAGAAATGCCAAAGGCAGAAGCACCTAAAGTTGAAATTCCTGTCACCGCTGCAGTACCCCCGCCAGTTTCTAGCGCTGCGAGTACTTCGGCTTTTAATTGGAAGTGGTTGCTACCACTTTTGTTGCTCATTCCGATTTTCTTTTGGTGGAAAAGTTGTAACAATAAAAAAGAAGAAGTACCAGCCGCAATAGTACCGGCCAGTGTACCCGATAATGCCACTGCGGTTACTACACCAACCAACACCCCACCAGCAGCACCTGACTGTGATTTGAATTGGATATTATTTGATTTTGACAAAGCAGATATCACAAGTACGGCTACAGCAGAATTGACTACCATGGCCAACATTCTTAAAAAAGATAGTGGGAATACGGCTCTATTGGTAGCCCATACAGATGCAAGGGGCAGCAATGGCTACAATGACAATCTTTCGCAAACAAGAGCAATGGCAGCAAAAAATGCATTAGTCGCAATGGGCATTGAAGCAGGAAGAATTACAACCCGGGCTTCCAGTGAAAACCAGCCTATAGCCACCAATACGGAAGATGATTCAGGAAGAAAATTCAACAGAAGGGTTGAGCTCCACGTGATGGATAGCAGCGGTAAAGAGATTTGTACCTCTATACCCCCAGCGGTACCGGAAGATCTGAAAATTAAATAAAAAAAAAGCGGGCATGTCCCGCTTTTTTTATGCCATTATTTCAGTGTTCTAAAAGCTTGAGTGTCAATTTGACACTGCGAAGTAAGATCTACCAGACATAAGGTCATATATGATGCAGTGGCATAATTTTGTTGGAGGTTAAACAAAACAAGTAACCATGAACCTCAATCAATTTACGATCAAAGCACAGGAAGCTGTTCAAAGGGCGCAGCAGTTGGCGATGCAAAACAATAATCAGTCGATTGAAGCGGCACACCTGATGAAAGCCATCCTGGATGTAGATGATAATGTAAGTCCGTTTATATTTAAAAAATTAGGATTAAACCCATCGATTATCCAAAAGACAGTGGATGCTATGGTTCAAGCTTTGCCTACAATAGGACAGCCTGAACCCAACCCTTATCTGTCAAGAGAAGCTACAGAATGGGTACAGCGCTCCAGTTTATCTATGAAAGAGCTGGGTGATGACTTTGTGGCCATTGAACACCTTTTGCTTTCCGTAGTATCATCCCGAAATCCGATCGCTCAAATGCTCAAAGATCAGGGTGTAAGCGAGAAGGCTTTAAAAGCAGCCATTTTAGATTTGAGAAAAGGTAGCACTGTAAAATCACAATCTGCAGAGAATACTTACAATGCCTTGAACAAATATGCAGTCAACTTGAATGAAAAAGCAAGGAACGGCAAATTAGATCCTGTTATTGGCAGAGAAGAAGAAATCAGGAGAGTGTTGCACATTTTGGCAAGGCGAACTAAAAACAACCCCATACTTATTGGAGAACCAGGCGTAGGTAAAACCGCTATTGTGGAAGGTCTTGCTCACCGAATTATAGAAGGAGACGTACCATCCGATCTCAAGGACAAAGAAATCTATGCGCTTGATATGGGAGCCCTGATAGCCGGTGCCAAATACCAGGGTGAGTTTGAAGAAAGGTTAAAATCAGTGGTTAACGAAGTAATAGCGGCTGATGGAAGTATCTTTTTATTTATAGATGAAATCCACACCCTTATTGGAGCCGGTAAAACACAGGGTGCCATGGATGCAGCCAATATTTTAAAGCCAGCCCTGGCCAGAGGAGAACTAAGAGCCATAGGTGCTACTACACTGGACGAATACCAAAAATACTTTGAGAAAGACAAAGCCCTTGAGCGGAGATTTCAGATTGTATTTGCAGATGAACCCTCAGAAGAAGATGCCATCTCAATTCTAAGGGGATTAAAGGAGAGATACGAAACTCACCATAAGATCAGCATCACTGATGAAGCTGTAGTAGCAGCGGTACAATTGTCGACCCGCTATATAACAGACCGCTTTTTACCCGATAAAGCCATCGACCTTATTGATGAAGCTGCTGCCAAGCTTAGGTTAGAAATGAATTCAATGCCCGAAGAGCTCGATGAAGTCGAGCGAAAAATCAGACAGTTGGAGATAGAGAGGGAAGCCATGAAAAGAGAAGAAGACAAAATCAAATTGGACCGAATCAATAAAGATCTGGCTAATCTGGAAGAGCAGAGAAATAGTTTTAAAGCCAAATGGGAAAGTGAAAGAGAAGTAATGACCACCATTCAGCAGGCCAAAGAAGAAATTGAAAAGCTGAAGTTAGACAGTGCCAGGGCAGAAAGAGAAGGCAATTACAGTCTTGCAGCTGAAATCCGATATGGCAAACTGCCCGAGGTTCAAACTCAGCTGGAAGCAGGTATGGCTAAGTTGGCAGAGATGCAGGAGCATGGTAAGCTGATGATGAAAGAAGAAGTAGATGCAGAAGACATAGCAGAAATTGTAAGTAAGTGGACAGGAATACCCGTGACCAGGATGCTGCAATCTGAGCGTGAAAAATTGATTCATTTAGAAGACGAACTCCAAAAAAGAGTAGTGGGACAGGACGAGGCAGTGGAAGCAGTTTCTAACGCCATTAGATTGAGCAGAACCGGTTTGTCCAATGAAAACAGACCAATTGGTTCGTTTCTATTCCTGGGTACCACAGGTGTGGGAAAAACAGAGCTGGCGAGGGCCTTGGCAGAGATGTTGTTCAATGACGAAAACCTGATGACCCGGATCGATATGAGTGAATATCAGGAAAAACACAGTGTTTCCAGACTTGTGGGTGCCCCTCCGGGATATGTAGGATACGATGAAGGAGGCCAGCTAACCGAGGCGGTGAGGAGGAAGCCGTACAGCGTTGTTTTACTGGATGAGATTGAAAAAGCGCACCCCGATGTATTCAACATTCTGCTTCAAGTACTCGAAGATGGTAGACTTACAGATAACAAAGGAAGAGTGGCCAATTTCAAAAACACCATTGTGATCATGACCTCCAATATGGGTTCCGATCTGATCAGAGAAAGTTTTGAAAAGATGAAACCAGGTGAAGAAGAGGAAACCATTGACAGGACAAAAGAGGCCGTATTTGCATTGTTAAAAGGAATGGTGAGACCTGAATTTCTCAACAGGATAGACGAAGTAATTATGTTTAGACCGTTGGATAGGAATGACATTGCTGCCATCGTAAAAATTCAATTGAGGGATTTGGAAAAGACCCTTGCCAAGCAGGAAATAGTAGTAGAATATACGCCTGAATTTTTGGATTGGCTGGCTTATGAAGGCTACCAACCCGAATTTGGTGCGAGACCTTTGAAAAGGGTAATTACTAAAAAAGTACTGCATGCTTTGAGCAAACAAATGCTGCTCAATAAAATCCAAGCCAAGAGCAAAATCTTATTGGATGTGTTTGATGGCACTGTGGTGTTCAGACAGCCGGAGAAGGCGAGTGTTTAGGGAGATAAAAAAGGGGGCTTAGCCCCCTTTTTTATCTCCCTAAACACTTAATTTTTTGTTTTTCCTTTGTTAACTCCTTATTAAAAAGTTCCCGATTCGGTTATAATTTAAACAAAATCAATGTTTTGTCATTAAACATCTTGACAATTGCCTTAAATCCCTATATATTTGCACCTACATTTATTATGCAAGACTTGAGTAATGAAAAACATTATACCGATTTTCTTTCTATTTACACACCTTGTTCTGTCCGCCCAACAAGCTCCAGACTTCACGGTTACTGATACTGAAAACAAGGTTCACCGGTTGTATGCAGACTACCTGGACCAGGGCAAGGTGGTGGTCTTTAAAATATTTTTTGTCAATTGTCCGCCATGCAACGCCATTGCCCCTTCTGTTCAGCAGAAATACGTGCAATGGGGAAGTGGAACCGGCAATGTACAATTTATAGAAATGACCAATAAAATTGGCGACACCAATCCTTATGTTATTCAATATAAGAACACCCATGGTCTCACCTTTCCCAGTATTTCTGCTGATGGGGGTGCTCTTACTGCCATCATCCCTTATATGAATGGATTGTTCGGCATTTGGTCCGGCACACCTATGTTTGCTGTCATAGCCCCCAATAAATCTGTACATTATGATGTACTTTTTAATAATTTGGACAATGTGATCATGGCAGCCGGGGGTGAGGTAGCAGTACCTCCTACAACGGTAAACTTAAATGTGGCTTTTCAGAATCCAACTTTGCCACAAGGGGTTTCTTATATCCTGAAACCCGCCAATGCAAGCAGCCCAAAATACAATCTGACCCAAATGACCAACGGCACTCACCAGTTTACCTATCCTTCCGCCTCAATTCCTGAAATGGTCAATCCTGTTGTAGTGCTCGAATCTACTGCAGCTGCATTTAGCTCATTGCTTACTGTCACAGATCTGGTCAATATCAGAAATCACATTCTGGGCTCTCAACTTATGCCGCTGGCTTCTCAAAAAATAGCTGCAGATGTCAATGGATCCGGCAATGTTTCGGTTTCTGATCTTGTGGTGTTACAAAAAGTTATCGGAGGACTCATTACGCAGTTTCCCAATAATGTTCCAGCCTACAAAATGATACCGGAATCGATCCCGCTTAATGTTCCTGCCAATGGTGGTGGCACCGTAACTCTTTCTGGTGAACTGATAAAGATGGGCAATGTAAAGTAAGCCCTACTTTACATTCAGAGTAGAGATAAGTTGATTCTTTTCCGGGCCACATCCACTTCAATGACTTTTACATTCAACTCCTGATGTAGCTTTAATACTTCTGCCGGAGATTTTATAAATTTACGGGTAATCTGGCTGATGTGCAGCAACCCATCTTGTTTTACGCCTATATCCACAAAAGCTCCAAAAGCGGTAAGATTGGTCACTATGCCCGGCAAGAGCATGCCAGCCCTAACGTCTTCAATGGTTTTTACGCTGGCATCAAAAGCAAAGGCCCTGGCCTCCCCCCTCGGATCAAGACCTGGTTTTTCCAATTCTTTTAAAATATCCTGAAGTGTAGGAAGCCCCGTTTTTTCGGTGACATATCTCGAAAGCTCTATCTTTTTTCTAAGTACCGGATCTTCAATCAATTGTTTCACAGATACCCCCATATCAGAAGCCATTTTGGATACCACTCCATATGATTCAGGATGCACCGCTGTATTGTCCAGAGGGTCATTGGCATCTTTGATTCGAAGGAAGCCCGCACATTGTTCGTAGGCTTTTTCTCCCAATCTGGGAACTTCTTTTAATTGGTTTCTGGAGGTGAAACCACCTTTTTCTTCTCTGAATTTTACTATGTTTTGCGATAAAGTTGGTCCTAAGCCGGATACATACATCAAGAGGTGTTTGCTGGCAGTATTGAGGTTGATGCCCACACTGTTGACACACGACATCACTGTCATGTCCAACGATTCTTTTAAACGAATCTGGTCAACGTCGTGTTGGTACTGCCCTACCCCAATGCTTTTGGGATCAATTTTAACCAATTCTGCCAATGGGTCCATCAATCGCCTGCCAATGGAAATCGCACCCCGAACTGTCACATCTTTATCGGGAAATTCTTCTCTTGCCGCCTCTGAAGCACTATAAATTGAGGCTCCGTTTTCGCTTACTACAAAAATTTTTATTGGTTTGTCAAAACGAATGCCTTCCACCAAATCCCTGCTCTCTCGCGATGCCGTGCCGTTGCCTATGGCGATGCTGTCAACATCATACCGATCTACCAACGCCCTGATGGCCGCCTGACTCTCAGACCATTGATTTTGGGGTGGATGTGGGTAGATGGTTGAATTGTGGATGAGGTCGCCCCTTTCATTGAGACAAACCAGTTTACAACCGGTTCTAAATCCTGGATCTAAAGCCAAAATTGACTTTTGTCCCAATGGCGCAGCCAATAGTAGTTGCCTGAGATTCTCTGAGAAAACCTTGATGGCTTCTTCATCCGCCTTTTCTTTGTATTCTGTCCTGATTTGATTTTCAATAGATGGCACCATTAATCGCTTATAACCATCTGCAATGGCAAGGGATATCTGATCTGCCGCATCACCCCTGGTAAAAATAAACTTCCTCTCCAGCCAGGCCACAGCCCTTTCTTCATCAATGTCGATAAAGACGCGTAGCATGCCCTCCTGCTCTCCCCTCATCATAGCGAGGTACCTGTGAGAGGGGCATCGTTGCACCGGTTCGGCAAATTCAAAATAGTCTTTGTAGACTACTGCTTCTTCGGCTTTGGTTTTCACCACTTTGGAGCTGATCACTCCATGCTTTCTGAAAACACTTCTGAGGTAATCCCTGCAACTTTCTTCTTCGTTGACGGTTTCGGCAATGATATCGCGAGCCCCCTGCAGGGCTTCTTCTTCATTGGACACCAGCTCATTAATGAATTTTTTAGCGAATCCAAAAATGTTTTTTTCTCTTTGTTGTAAGATCAATTGAGCCAGATCATCCAATCCTTTTTCCCGTGCGATGTCGGCCCTGGTTTTACGTTTTTTCTTATAAGGCAGATAAATATCTTCCAGTTCAATAGGGTCCATGCATTTTTCAATGCGATCTCTCAATTCCGGAGTCAATTTACCTTGAGAATCAATGGCTTCTATAACAGTTTGTTTTCTAGCTACCAATTCTTCCAATTTTTGGAACTTTTTCTGAATATCTCCAATCTGAACCTCATCAAGATGGGAAGTTACTTCTTTACGGTATCTTGCAATAAAGGGAATAGTGGCCCCCCCCTGCAACAATTCAAGCGTCTTTTTCACTTGATCCTGCCTCACCCCTACCGCGTTGGCGATATAGGGCAAATAAAAACTTTCTGTCATCATAGTTCGCAAAGATAAATAAAAATAAAAGTACCCTTAAACGGATTAACCCTTGCATTGAAGCAATTTTGTCATCTATTTTGTACCTTTGATATCATGTATATTCCAGACACAAAGCCCGGCAATCCGAATAAATGGAAGTGGGTAGCTGAATTTTTATTTCTGTTGCTCTCTATCGCATTGGCCGTACTGGTTATGCGGCCCATTCACGATTATTATGGTGACCATTTCCATTATTATGTATCGAATTACGCTTTTATCGTGCTTTTTCTCACGTACACACGATATTTATTTTTGTTAAAATACACCCCTTTTTCCCATAGCTTGTGGATCAAACTCATTTTGGTGTTTGCCTCCATCCCTTTGATGTTATGGCTGGTTGATGACACCTATGACTTCAGAAGAATGCTGGAAGAAGAAGGCCTGGAACCCATGGTGCAAAGTCAGATTCTGGACACCAGAATGAACCTTGCCAAATATGCCAAATATGAATACCTGTTCTTTAGCTCCTCTGCCATTATTACCATCATTCTCATCCCATTTAGAATGATCATCTCAATTTGGAGGATCAAAAATAAAAAAGACGGATCTCTTTAAATATTGGGTCTTTGATTGGTTAAAAAAATTAAAAGGAAGATAGATGGTTGAAGAATTTAATGATTACCGAAAAAAAATGAATGATCGCATTTTAGGACAGGACAACCTTGTGCTAAAACGATTTTTTAGTCTTGACAACCAGGCATACCAATCAGGAGCTTTGTCGGAAAAGACAAAAGAGTTGTTGGGTTTGGTAGCATCTATGGTGCTGAGGTGTGATGACTGCATCAAATACCACCTGGGTACCTGTTATGAGCTCGGAGTGACAACAGAAGAGGTTTTCGAAGTATTTTCTATTGCCAATCTGGTGGGAGGAAGTATTTGTATTCCCCACACCCGTAGAGCGGTAGAATATTGGGATGAATTGATGGGACAGCCATGAAATTGACCCTTTCTTTCCTGCTGGCATTCATGGGTTTATTCAGCCTTAAGGCGCAAAACTGCAAGGCTACAGTACGTTATGTAGATGAACACACCCTTGAGGGAAATGCCGTATATTATTTTCAGGCAAATACGGATTCAGTTCATTTCTGGTTGCCGGCCAATGGATATGCCAATAAAAATTCATTGCTGGCTGACACTCTTTTTAATGCGTTTAATCCTTGTCTCTACTTCGCTACCAAAAACGACATGGGTGGTTATACTGCAATGGATTGGAGCTCAGAAGAAGGTGCTATTGCCGGTCAATTCAATGAAAGTAAAGAACATTTTCGCACTAAGCTTCCAGATTCAAAGACACTTACATTTTCTTTCACGTTAAAACTGCCTAAAAGATGCGGTGAACTTGGCTACGATGCAAATTATATGTTTTTGAAAAATTGGCTACCCATTCCAAATGGAACTGAATCTTGGTCCTATTTAATTATGCTGGATGTTCCTTCGGATCAGAGCGTGCTGTGCAGTGACCAGGTGGAAATAAAAAAAGAAGACCATACCCACCATTACAGCATAGTGGCTTTTGGACATCAACCCGATGTGAGCATTACGAGCCAAAAATTAGCAGCAAGCACTGAAAAAGACATTAAAGGAAACCTATATCAGCTGTATCGAAAAGAAGGTACAAAGCCCATTAGCTATAGAAAGAAGTCAAGGTACATGAGAGCTGTTTCGTACAACTTTAAAGACAGCCTGGCTACCAAAAGGTTGGTAATTGACGATGGTCGCTATTCGAAAATGCGCAACATGCTGTTTTTATCCCGTAAAGCAATCATGCCTTCAGAAAAATCATTTTATCCTACGTACCGGTATACCGATAAAGGTAACCACATGGTGGGCTTTTTGGTGCACAATACTACTAAAGGCAGACAGCCATTTTACTACTTTCTCAATCCCTATTTTTCATTTAAAAATGATTTCAACTGGAGCTTGGGAATCATGAAGCCTTTTTATATTAAAAACTCCTGGGTGAGTCAGATTTCGCCTCAAATCACCTACCGAAAATACCACTACTTTACCAATGATATAGATGATTATAATCTATCGTATCACCGCATCAGCCCCAGGATTAAATTGAACCTAAAAAAACACAGATGGATCAATGTAGAATATGCTTATATAGCCGAACAATTGGCCTATTATGAGGGAAGAGACATCCAATTCGACTATCAAAATTCACACCTGTACCGTTTGTGGTACGACCAGGAAAAAAAAACAACCCTCTATTGCTGGAAATTGTGGACCAACCTCGAACATTTTAGGTACACCAATATATTAAACGAAGCTCAAAATTTTACCAAGCTGACAGCCTCCTTTACACAAAACTGGCGCACCAGCATGACCAGAAACTTCAGGGCGAGAATTTTTGTATCCAAGTTTTTACAAAACGACCAGCGAACCAGCAACAACTATTCAGACTTTATTACCAAAGGCAGCATAGCGCTCATCCAACAAGGCAGAAATGACTATGCCTACGATGAGTTGTATATCGCCAGAAGAAATCAAAATGGAACCTTCACCAACCAAACCGGCAATATGGGCGGAGGATTCAAAAATGCCCCATCTACCAAATCCTCATTGGGCCTCAGCAACGATTTTGCGATGAGTATTAACCTTGATTACGATCTCTTTAAGATCTACAGATCCATCGCTGCTTTTGCCTACGGAGACGCAGGTCTTTACCGACAGGGCAACGATGTAAAGTGGGAGATGAAAAACCTATACAGTGCGGGGCTCGGACTTTCAATAGGTAAGTATCTAACGGTCTACCTGCCTGTTTTTAACCACCGCGATATCAACAATAATTACAGAGATGAAGACCTCGGCTTTTTTGAAAGATGGAGTTTTCAATTGAATTACACAGAAAAATTTACAGGAAGAAAATAAACATGGATATATTACAATTACTGAAACACTCAAAATCAACCGATTTCAGCATCCGAAACCTGCCCTTTGGCATTGTGAAAGAAAACGGACACCATGCCGTTGTAAGCAGATTGGGAGATTATGTGATCGATGTGCGATCCTTCATCCACATCATGGGGCTTGAAGCTTTTACCGACATTCCGGAAGAAGTTTTTATCAATCCTTTTTTAAATGACTTTATCGCGCTGGGTAAAAATGTTACCCGCCCATTAAGACAAGCCATCCAGGATAAAATTCTTGAAAAGAAGTTTTCTGAAAGTATTTTTAAAATGCTATTTACCCCCATCAACGAGGTGGAAGTATGCATGCCTCTTAGAATTGGGGACTATACCGATTTTTACTCCAGCCTGGAACACGCTACCAATGTAGGAAAAATGTTTCGGGATCCCAGCAATCCCTTACTACCCAACTGGCTGCACATGCCCATCGGTTACCATGGCAGAGCCAGCAGCATTGTGACTACGGGTACACCCATCAAAAGACCAAGCGGACAATACCAGATCAACGAAGGCGAAGCCCCTCAATTTGGTCCATGCAGAACCCTGGACATTGAGGTAGAAATGGCCTTTGTGGTAGGTAAAGATAATGCTTTGGGTGAAGCGGTAACGGTAGAAAATGCCCATGATCACATCTTTGGCATGGTAACCTTCAATGACTGGTCGGCCAGAGATATTCAGCGATGGGAGTATGTGCCCCTGGGGCCCTTCCTGGGTAAAAACTTTGCTTCAACCATTTCTGCATGGGTAGTGACCATGGAAGCACTTGAACCCTTTTTAACAGAGGGTCCCTCCCAAACCGTTGAAGTACTCCCCTACCTTCAATACGAAGGAAAACAAAATTACGACATCCAGTTGGAAGCCGATCTCATTTCAGAGGACGGCAGTGTGACTACCATCTGTAAGACCAACTTTAAATACATGTACTGGAATATGTGCCAGCAACTGGCTCATCATACGGTTAATGGCTGCAATCTCAGGGTAGGAGATCTTTGCGCCAGCGGCACCATCAGTGGCCCTACTGAAGCCAGCTTTGGCTCCTTGCTTGAATTGTCGTGGAAAGGTACAAAACCTTTAACATTGAGCAATGGCCAGGAGCGGAAGTTTTTACAAAACGGCGATGCCATTAACATCCGCGCTTACAATGAAGTTGATGGATTTCGGGTCGGCTTTGGCGATTGTTATGGAAAGATCATAGCTTAAAATAAAAAAGGGCGGTTGTAACAACTGCCCTTTTTTATTTATACTTTTTTCTCTTCAGTAAGGTACTTGATTTTTATCCTAAAATAAGCTACAGTCAGCGTCATGATTGGACTCAGCCAGTTGAAAATGGCGTACATAAAATAATGTTCAGCGCCAACACCCAAAACCTTGCTCTGGTAGGCACCACAAGTATTCCAAGGTATCAAGGCTGATGTTACCGTACCCGTATCTTCTAATGTACGACTTAGGTTTACAGGATCAAGACCCTTGTCTTTGTAAGCTTGAGCAAACATCTTACCGGGCACCACAATGGCAATGTATTGATCAGAAGCGGTAAGATTCATAGTAAGGCAGGAAGCAACGGTGCTGGAGAATAAGCCAAAGATCGAATGCGCCATACTCAGCAGTGCCTTACTAATGCGGGCTAAAGCACCTATTGCATCCATTACACCACCAAATACCATAGCACAGATGATCAGCCAAATGGTGCTGAGCATGCCTTTCATGCCCCCCATACCAAATAATGAGTTTAGTTTTTCATTGTTCATTTCAATACTGGTACTAGTCACCATGTTTTCCATAACTCCTTTATAGGCGGCATGGAAATCAAGCGTACTTACTTTGGCTACTTCACTCACAAGGGCAGGCTGAAATATCACTGCCAACAAACCACCCAGCAAGGTACCTGCTAACAAGGCAATAAGAGGCTTGGTTTTTCGGACAATCATCACAATAACTAAAACCGGCACTACCATGAGCACGGGGCTAATATAAAATTTAGCATCTATGGCATTTACCAACTGCTCAATTTCATCCCCCCCTACTCCATTGGCATTTTGCGTAAGTCCAATAATGACAAAAGCAATCAAAGTAATTCCATAGGTCGGAAAAGTAGTGTATTTCATGTAATTGATGTGGGCAAACAAGGTAGTACCCGCCATTGCAGGAGCCAGGTTTGTAGTATCTGAAAGCGGCGACATTTTATCTCCAAAATAGGCACCTGAAACCACTGCTCCCGCCACAATCGCCGGATTGATGCCAAGCGAGCTTCCTATCCCGATCATGGCGATGCCCACGGTAGCCGATGTTGACCAGGAAGAACCCGTAAACAAGGATACAATCGAACATATGATCAGGGCAATGGGTAAAAATATTACGGGGTTCAACAATTGAATACCTCCGTAAATAATGGTGGGTATGATGCCACTCAATATCCAGGTAGAAGAGAGGGCTCCTACCATCAACAAGATGAGGATGGCCTCTGACGTATCTTTTAAGTTTAGACCTACTTTTTCAATCATCTTATCATAGTCCACATGGTTGTAAAAACCAACGATGGCGGCAACCGCAGCGCCGATCAGCAATAAAAACTGGTTGGATCCATTGAGGGGATCGTCATCCGGATTGACTTTGCCGTTGTAGGCAAAAAGTACGTTGTATGCCAGTAAGGCTACCAATACAATAACGGGAATAAGGGCTTCCCAAAGTGTAAGTTCTGCGTTTTCCCGTAGTTTACGAAATGCCATAAGGTCTGAATTTGGAATAAAGAAATAACAAATGCTTCAATCCAAAAAATATTTGACTTTTTTTTTTCAATAAGTAAGATTTGGCTTGCTATAAAAAAAGCTGCCCCGGCTCCACATAAGACCTAAATCCTATGGGGAACCGGGGCACAATAAACCAATCTCAATAAAAAGGTAAGATTATATAAAAAGACGAAAATCTTAGTTCTACCCCCGTACAGGAGGTGATTTCCGGTTGGTTATTCAAAAACAAAAAACGGGGCGGGTGTTGAGCATCCGCCCCGTGACCTTATAAACTCTTAATCTATTTTCTCTCTGAGGAAAGAATTGCCGGTTTGAACCACCGTTCCCTCAGAATCTACATAAACGGTAGTGCTTATGTTGCCTTTTACCACGGGTACATTGTCATCGTCGTCCAACAACAAGCCCCTTCTTTTGTAAGCCGGTATTTTCTCCACCATTTCTTTGTTTTCTGCTGAATCCAAAGGCATGGTAGTGGTATTGCGATTGTACATTCTTCTTGCATTTTCCATCTCCTGTACTTTCTGGCTTTCTTCCGCTGCCTTACGGTCGCGAATAGGATCAGTGAAGGTGATGGTTTCTTTGATGCGCATTACTTCATCGTGTTCAAATTCAATGGTCTTGCTCGAAGGGGTAGCATCCATCACACTGTAAAAATCGATGTTGGCTACATTTTCCATTTCATCGTCTAAGGCTACTTTTTTGGGCTCATGCTGTACGGTACGCACTTTGTTGGTGCCTGTATCAAAACCCGTAGCAATGACGGTTACGCTGATCTTGTCTCCTAATGCCGGATCCATACAGTTACCCCAGATCAGGTCGGTACCAAAGCCGGCCTCTTCCTGAACGTAATCGGTGATTTCACCAATCTCACTCATGGTTACTTCCTTGTTACCGGATGTGATATTGAGCAGGATGTGTTTAGCACCTCTGATGTCATTTTCTTCCAACAGGGGTGAGGTCAAAGCCATGTGGATGGCAGTTCTCGCCCTGTCCATGCCTTCAGCTTCGCCATAGCCCATCAGGGCTACACCGGAGTCCTTCATAACAAAGTTGACGTCTTCAAAATCTACGTTGATATAACCCGGTACTGTGATGATCTCTGCTATCGACTTGGCCGCGGTTGACAAAACATTATCTGCATTGTCAAAGGCCTGGGTCAGGGTAAGATCGCCATACATCTCCTTGAGTTTATCATTGGAGATGACCAGGATGGCATCTACATTTTTTTTCAGGTTTTCCAAACCTTCCAGGGCCTGTCTTTTTCTTCTCAATCCTTCAAAGTGGAAAGGAAGAGTTACAATGCCTACTGTTAGGATGCCCATTTCTTTGGCTGCCTTGGCAATGATGGGTGCTGCACCTGTACCGGTACCACCTCCCATACCGGCAGTGACAAACAACATTTTGGTGCCATCGGCCAGAAAACTTCTGATCTCATCAATGGATTCGATACAGGCTTCTTTGCCCGTTTCAGGCTTAGAGCCGGCTCCTCGACCGTCGGTAAGGCTTGGGCCCAGCGATATTTTTTTGTCTATCGGGCTGGTTTCCATGGCCTGCGCATCGGTGTTGCAGATGGCAAAATCAACACCGATGATGCCTTGCCTGAACATGTGTCCAACCGCGTTGCCGCCTCCACCGCCTACGCCAATTACCTTGATGATAGAATGATTATAATTGGGTATATTAAATTTCATCTTTCTTAATTTTGAATTGATAATTTTGATTAAAGTTCGTGATCAGGGGTAGGTTCAAAAAAATCTTTGGCATAAACTCCGATTTTTTTCATAAATCCTAAAAATTTAGATTCTGCACTGGACCTTTCACCTGCTTCAACTACTTCTTCTTCCTCAAAATCGTCGTCATTGCTACGCTTTTGTGTATCGACTGCATTTCTGACTGGCATTTCCGGTTGTACCATCTCATCGTTGTCATATTCAACATAAACCTTATCCGGCAAATTGTCAATGGTATATTTCAACAAACCAATGGCAGTGGCATAGATCGGTGATGACAAATCTTTACTGTAACCATGGGCCAGGTGCTCTACCGGTTCACCTATTCTGGCGGGCATTCCGGTGTGCAGTTCTACCAGGGTCTCGATGTGTTTCAATAAAGCACCTCCACCCGTTAGCACGATGCCGGCTATGAGTTTGTTGTCGTAACCCGATCTTTTGATCTCCCACAATACGTAGTCAAAAAGCTCCTCTACCCTCGCCTGGATGATTTTAGAAAGATTTTTTTCTGAGATGCTTTTGCTCTCTCTTCCTTTTAACACAGGGATGGTAATTCTTCGGTTGTCTTTGATCATATCTGCCAGGGCCACTCCAAATTTCACCTTCAATTTTTCAGCCTGATCGGCCAAAACGGTGCATCCTTCTTTGATGTCTTCTGTGATGATATTACCTCCAAATGGTATCACAGCAGTATGGCGAATGATGTTGTCTTTAAAAATGGTGATATCTGTGGTACCACCTCCTATGTCAACCAAAACAACACCGGCCTCTTTTTCCTGATCGCTCAACACAGCACTGGCAGAAGCGATGGGCTCCAGCGTAATATCTGCGATGTCAAGACCGGCCTTTTCGATACAACGAATTATATTTTTGGAAGCAGTGATCTGACCTGTGATGATGTGGAAGTTGGCTTCCAGCTTGTGGCCCGACATGCCGATGGGATCGACAACATCTTTCTCATCATCTACCGTAAATTCCTGTGGAATTACATGGAGTATCTTATCCCCCGGGGGAAGGGCAATGCGATACATGTCTTTGATCAGCCTTTCGACATCTTCTGATGAGATCTCCGCATTGTGGTCTGCCCTGGTAAGGTAGCCCATGTGGTGGTGACTCTTGATGTGCTGTCCGGCGATTCCGACATGAACAACCTTGAACTTACAGCCCGCGGTCTTTTCTGCCATGTCTACTGCTTCTCTGATGGCTTTCACCGTTTTGTCGATGTTGGATACAACACCTCTGGCTACACCCTCAGATTTTACAGTACCGTATGACACCACTTCGAGCCTGCCGAATTCATCCATCATGCCGGCAATGGCGCACACTTTGGTAGTCCCTATGTCCAGGGCCACCGCCAATGGCTGCTTGCTGAGGCTTTTGTCGGTGAGCCAGGCAAATCTCTTGTGTGGATTCAAACTAGTACTCATGGTATTATAATTAATTAGTTAATAAATGCTGTTTCACTGTTTTTTTGGGCCACTACCTGGCCCTTGTAGTTTAGTCTTAAAACACTAAACTTTCTCCAT
This sequence comes from Saprospiraceae bacterium, assembly GCA_017987975.1. GTDB lineage: Bacteria > Bacteroidota > Bacteroidia > Chitinophagales > Saprospiraceae > JADKBO01. Next base: position 15,574 of record JAGNSQ010000009.1, on the reverse strand, counting down.
CCCTCACGTGGCAGTCCTTCCTTGTACATAATCTTGAGGTTTTCAAATTTTTCCTCCAGATTTGTAGCATCACCCAACACTACTTCCTGCCTGCCAATCTTGGGTATCAATACAATTTCTCCGGTTTCGGTCACATCAATCTGCTCTACCAGTGCCGACAAAAATTCATCTGCAAAAATGGTCTTCGCTACATCGTAAACCTCTCTTAGCTTTCCAGGCTTTCCGGTTTTAAATTTTTCTTCCTGGTACAGTTCAAAATGACCTGTGGCCAGTGGCACCCTGATGGCTGACTTTTCAACGATGGGCACCTGTTCGCCGTCTTCATCTATGTAGTAACTTCGATTGCTACCATCCATGACCCTCACTACGGGCTGCTTTTGCAGGATCCATACATTGAGTTTGTCATCGGAATCGATAAAAACTTCTACTTTTTTTATTCTTTTGTCTGCCTTTAACAAGGCTTCTAATTCTCTCGCTTCTATGTTTTCAATGGCAGTTTGGGTTACGTCTACCCCGGTGTGCCGGTTGAAAATTTGTTTTACCTCTGCCGCACTGATGAGGTTTCTTTTGCCCTTGATGGGTTTGATGACCACTTCCAGTTTTGACACTTCTGCGTTCAACTTGCGCTGAACTGATAAGATAAACAACACTCCGATGGCCGCCATGATAACGGTCCACATGATGCGCTGTCGCAATACCGGCATATCGATTTTTTTATCCATGATGACCGGTTAATATTTTTTGTATCTGCGGCACCAGGGTATCAATATTACCTGCACCCAAGGTCATCACCACATCAAAATTTCCTTTCTGCACTGCGTCCAGGATTTCTTCCCTGCTTACTATTCTGGCATTGGCATGGTTCATTTTTGACAACAGCATCTCTGCATTGACACCCTCGATGGGCTCTTCTCTTGCCGGATAAATATCCATCAGTAAAAGCTCATCCAACTTTGATAATTCTTCTGCAAAACCATCAGCAAAATCCCGGGTACGGGTGAACAGGTGGGGTTGGAAAATACCCATCAGTTTTTTACCCGGAAACATCATTCGTGCAGCACCAATGGCCATCTTCAATTCGGTAGGATGGTGGGCATAATCGTCAATATAAACTTTTTCACCATCTACAATCCATTCAAACCTCCGCTTTACTCCTTTAAAGGAAGTCACTCCATGGGCAATGGCATCTTTGTCCTTTCCCTGCAGCAAGGCCACTGCAATCGCCACCGCAGCATTGGATACATTGTGTACCCCTGGCATTCTACTGGCTATGCTTTCGATACTGCCCATAGGGCTGAAAAAATCAAAAACTACCTTACCTTCCTGAACACCTTTGATGTTAAGTTGGATGTCGTCTGAATCTTCGAAACCATAGGTCAGTACCCTGTATTTGTCTTTAATGGCCGCAACTTCGTCCGCACCCAGATCTTGTGCCGCCTGGTGTGCCAACAATACCGTACCATTTTCTTTGGTCTTATGTATAAATGCCAGATAAGCTTCTGTGACTTTTTCGGGTGTACCATAGATGTCAAGATGATCGGGATCGATCGAATTGACAACTGCAATTTCCGGTTGTAAGTGGAGGAAGGACCTGTCAAATTCATCTGCTTCCACTACAACCCAGTCGCTGTCACCCAAAAAGTAATTGGTATTGTAACCACTTAAGATGCCCCCCAAAAAGGCCGAGACCGGTTCATCACAACTTTTCAGTACATGGGTAACCATAGATGAAGTAGTAGTTTTTCCATGGGTACCCGCTATGGCAATTGTCTTTTGCGACTGAGAAATTAAACCCAGTACCTGTGCCCTTTTCATAACCGGAACGCCCAGATTGAGCAGGTGAACCAGTTGTTGATGGTCTGCCGGAACCGCCGGGGTATACACCACCAGGTCGATGTTTTCAGGCAGAACATCCAGGTCTTCACTATAGTAAACCCGAATACCTTCTGCATTCAACTGCTGTGTAAGAGCCGTTTCAGTTTTATCATAGCCTGCCACCGCAACACCCCGGGTGTTGAAATAGCGGGCAATGGCACTCATACCAATGCCACCGATGCCGATGAAATATACCGATGTCAGTTCTCCCGGATTCACGCCGTGGTCTCCTTTAATGGGTTTACAAATTTTATAATTTCATTCGCTATCACATCAGCCGCATTGGGCCTCGCCAGTGAAAGCAAATTTTTACTCAGTGTTTGTTGTTGCGCCGGATCCCTAAACAATTGATCCAATACCTTTGTCAACTGACTTCGGGCATCCACATCTTTTACCATCAGGGCAGCACCCTGTTTAACCAACGACATGGCGTTGTGGGTCTGATGATCTTCAGCAACGTTTGGAGAGGGGACAAGAATGGCGGGCTTTCCCACCAATGCCAGCTCCGATATGGTCAATGCGCCTGCCCGACACACAACTACATCACAAGCCTTGTACGCGGTTGCCATATCCTCGATAAAAGGTAAGACTTTCACATTTGGCAATTCCGCTACCGAAGATCTAATAAATTCGTTGTAGTACAGTTTACCAACCTGCCAAATGAATTGAATGTCTTGATTTACCTCTATCCATTCCTTGTTTGCCGCGATGGCATCATTCAAAGTTCTGGCCCCCAGGCTACCGCCAAATACAAGTGTAGTTTTCTTATTTGTATCGACGCCCATTTTTGCCCTGGCCTCCTCCGTTGTCATATTACTTTCAGCAATCTGCGATCTGATCGGATTGCCTGTCCATTGTATTTTATTTTTGTCAAAAAATCTTTCCATGCCTTCATAGGCAACAAAAACTTTTTTGGCTTTTTTTCCCAATATTTTATTGGTAACTCCTGCGTAACTATTTTGCTCCTGCAGCACATAAGGCACTCCCATCCAGGAACAAACCTTGAGCAATGGACCACTGGCATACCCTCCTACTCCAACGGCTATATCGGGTTTGAAATCAGATACTATGGTCCTGGCCTGGATCAGCGATCTTATCACCTTGACGGGTAACAAAAAGTTTTTCAAGGTCAACTTTCTCTGCATGCCAGCTATGTCGAGACCAATGATCCGATACCCGGCTGCAGGCACTTTTTCCATTTCGAGTTTGCCCTTGGCACCCACAAATAATACATCAGCAGACGGCAGTTGACGACGAATCGCATCTGCTATCGCAATGGCCGGAAAAACATGGCCTCCCGTTCCGCCGCCGCTAATTACTACTTTCATTTTTTGCTTCCATTGCTTTTAGCTCAATCCTTTCTGCTTCTGCCTGCTCTGCATTGCGACTCACACTCAGGATAATGCCAAGTGAAATACTGGTAAACAACAGCGACGTACCGCCCATACTGATGAGGGGCAGGGTCAAGCCTGTTGCCGGAACCAACTGTACCGATACACTGATATTGGCAAATGCCTGAACCACGAGATTGAGACATAAACCCATAGCCAAAATAGCCCCAAAAGCCCTTGGACTCTTGGTTACTATGTTAATGCACCGTATTAATAACCACAGATACAACCACAATACCAAAAGGCCCCCTATTACACCATACTCTTCACAAATGATGGCATATATACAATCGGCATAGGCATACGGCAAGTGATTGCGCTGGATGCTGTTACCGGGACCCACACCAAACACCTTACCTGAGGCGATGGCTATTTTGGATTGTTGTATCTGGTATACTTCGTCTGATGAATTTAAAAATGTTTTTACCCTGGTTTCCCAAGTTTTGCTTCTTACAAACTCAGGATTAGCCAAGCCTATCTTATAGATGGCAAAGCCTGTGAGTAAGCCACTAAATATGAGAAGGAAAACATATTTTAAAGAAATCCTGCCAATAAACATCAGGGTGATGCTGGTAACAAACAACAAGGCTGCCGTTGATAAGTTGGCGGGTGCTATCAAGCCGCAAATCAATATTACTGGCAAAATTATCGGTAAAAATGCACTCTTAAAATCCTTAATGTGCTCTTGTTTGGTTGCCAATGATTTGGCCAAAAACAAAATAAGGGCGATCTCTGCAAAGTCAGAGGTCTGAAATGTTTTGTCGATCCAGGGAATGGTGATCCATCTCCTGGCCTCATTCATTTCTGTACCAAAAAACATGGTATAAATCAATAAGGGAACCGACAATGCAATGAGGTAGGGAGCTAATCTGGCATACTTTTGGTAGTCTAAGCGATAGCATAACCACATAAGTAAAAGACCAGAAGATAGAAACATAAATTGCTGCACCAGATAATACTCTGTATTTCCTTCACGCAGCTTAAACGCCATACTTCCGGCTGCACTGTATACAGCCAGCAGGGAGAAGAGTGACAGCAATGCCACGATAAGCCAAATAGCCCTATCTCCCCTTAGTTGATGATATAGTTGTATTACGTTTGTCAATGTAGTTTTCTTACCTTTTATATTTTTGGTTGTCCCTCTCCCGAAAAATAATCCCGATTATAAGGACAAGACCATTTGTTTAAACTGATCGCCGCGGTCCATGTAGTTTTTAAACAGGTCAAAACTTGCACAAGCGGGAGACAATAAAACAATGTCACCATCTTCTGCCAATTGGCCGGCCTTCATAACCGCGTCTTTTATTGAATTGGTTTCTACCATTTGGGCCACCTTTCCTTTGAAAGCTGCTACCAATTTGGTATTATCAACGCCCATACAAACCAGGGCTTTTACTTTTTCTCTTACCAGCGAATCTATGGCGCTGTAGTCGTTGCCTTTGTCTGTACCTCCGGCTATCCAAACCACGGGTTTGTCCATGGCTTCGAGGGCATAGTAGACAGAATCTACGTTGGTTGCCTTGCTGTCATTGATGTATTCTACTCCATTAACAGTGGCTACTGGCTCCAGTCTGTGTGCCAGGTTGCGGAAGGTAGCCAGACCATGGGCAATTTTTTCTTCGCTAATGCCCATCAATCTGCAGGTTTCAACGGCACACCTCGCATTGAAACGATTGTGCCTGCCTTTGATGGTAAGCTCAAAATTATTACCCCTTAAGTCTCTGACCCCATCGAGGTAGTCATCTGCTTTTATTTCAATGACCTTTCCGTTTAATGTGTGCTGGCCTCTGTATTTCAACATTTCCTCATCATCCCCATTGATGATAAAATAATCATCGTTGTCCTGGTTTTGGTTGACCCTGAATTTGGAGGCTACATAGTTCTCCATCTTGTAATCATACCGATCCAGATGATCTGGGGTAATGTTGAGCAGAATGGAAATATGAGGTTTAAAGCTGTCTATGTCATCCAATTGAAAACTGCTGACTTCAAGCACTACAACATCATCCGGACTGCCGGCAACATAACCGGCAAAACTGTCTCCATAATTTCCGGCCAGTCCTGCTTTCAGGCCCGCCGCATTGAGTAGGTGGTATAAAAGTCCCGAAGTTGTAGTTTTCCCGTTGCTTCCTGTGATGGCAATCATCGTCCCTTTGTAGTGTAAGGCTGCAAACTCAATTTCTGAGATCACCCTTAACCCGGCACGTCTGATTGTTTGCATCACCATTGATCCCTCAGGAACTCCGGGACTTTTTAAAACCAAACCAACATTACTCAATGAATCAATATGATGGCCCCCTTCTTCGTAGGGGATCTTATTGATATCTAATACTTCTTTATATTTATCGGGAATGATGCTTCCATCACTCACCAATACATCGTAATTCAATTTTTTGGCCAGAACCGCTGCACCGGTCCCGCTCTCCCCCGATCCTATGATCAGGATTTTTTTATCTGTTAGTCCTTCAATCACCTTATCTCACTTTTAAGGTAATGATGGTTAGCAGGCCGAGTACGGTACCAATGATCCAAAAGCGCACCGCAATTTTTGATTCGTGCATGCCCTCTTTTTGAAAATGGTGGTGAAGGGGTGCCATCTTAAGGATGCGTCTGCCTTCTCCATATTTCTTTTTTGTATATTTAAAGTAGCTCACCTGCATCATTACGGAAAGGTTTTCTACTAAAAAAATGCCGCACAAAATGGGAATAAGTAATTCTTTTCTCAGCAACAAAGCCATTACTGCAATGATGCCTCCAATGGTCAAACTCCCTGTGTCTCCCATAAACACTTTGGCAGGGTAGCTGTTGTGCCATAAAAATCCAATACACCCACCCAAAAAACAAGCCGCAAAAATTACCAATTCAGCGGTATCGGGAATGTAAAATATATTGAGATAATCGGCTATAATGGTATTGCCGCTTACATAAGCCATAATGGCCAAAACAGTAGCGATGATGGCCGATGTCCCAGCTGCCAGTCCGTCTAAGCCATCCGTCAGATTGGCCGCATTTGAAACAGCAGTGATAATAAAGACTACAATCACAATAAAAACAAACCACAGAAAATTATCTGCATTGTCGCCCATAAAGGAAACCAGACTTTTGTAATCAAAGCTATTGTCCTTAAAAAATGGAACATTGGTAAGCGTAGTTTTTACATACGCCATCTCTACACGTTGGGGTGCTGCATTGACGGCAGGTATAATGGTAGAATATTGTTTTACTACCTCATAGCCTCCTGTCTTGGCTTCATCCAGCGTCATTCGTACGGTAATACCTTCGTGCCAAAGCATGATCATACCAACAAAAACGCCCAAAACTACCTGGCCAATGATTTTGGTGGTACTCTTGAGCCCTTCTTTGTTTTTCTTAAAAACTTTTATATAATCATCAGCAAATCCGATCAGCATGAGCCAAACGGTGCTGATGAGCATCGTTACAATGTAAATGTTATTGAGTCGGGCAAAAAGTAGACAGGGAATCACAATGGCAAGGATGATGATAAAACCTCCCATCGTTGGTGTACCTTCTTTTTCTTTTTGACCTTCAAGACCCAATTCTCTAACGGTCTCTCCAACCTGCAACCTTTTCAAAGAGCGTATGATCCTCCCTCCGAAGATCAATGAGATTACCAATGACAATAGCATGGCCATCCCCGACCGGAAGGTGATGTACTGAAACAAGCCTGCCCCCGGCAGGTTAAACTGTTTGTCTAGATATTCAAATATATAATAGAGCATACCTTTTCTTTAAAAGAGCAGTTGGTGGTTTCGTGTGTCTGATCTTTATCAGCAGTGACTAACCCCAACTGCTAAACCAACCTGAGAATGATAATAGAACCTATCTTAAATATGGCCGGAAAATGCTTCCGACAATATTTTTTTATCTTCAAAGGGATGTTTAACTCCCTTTATTTCCTGGTATTTCTCGTGGCCTTTTCCAGCTACCAGTACAATGTCACCGTTTGTTGACATCATGGCGGCTGTTTTAATGGCCATAAGGCGATCTGTTATGCGAAGGCTTTTTGCCTTCTGGGTCTGATCCAATCCCTCCATCATCTGATCAAGGATGGTTTCCGGGTCTTCACTCCGCGGATTGTCGCTGGTGAAGATGGCCGTATGTGCGTACTTTGCTGCAATGGCTGCCATCAATGGCCGCTTGCTTGCATCTCTGTCACCACCGCATCCAACTACCACAAAGATTTTTTGATCTTTGCGAGCTGACGCGCTTATGGTTTTTAACACATTCTCAAGGGCATCCGGTGTGTGGGCATAGTCAACGATACCGGTTCTGTTTTTAACCGTATCCTCTACTTTTTCCATTCTGCCTTCTGCTCCCTGCAATCCTGAAAGGATGCTGAGTACCTCGTCCTGGTTCTCGCCTAAGCCATGGGCTACCGCAAGTACCGCTGTAAGGTTGTAGGCATTGAATGCACCCGACATTCGGCAACTGACATCCCACTGGTTGATGCGCAATTGCAAACCTTCCATGTCATCTGACAAGATCCTACACCTGTAGTCGGCCATGGAATGCAATGCATAAGTCACCACTTTAGCCCGGGTATTTTGAACCATGGTCTTTCCATTGCGGTCATCTGCATTGATGATGGCAAGACTGCTGTCTTCCAGATGATCAAAAAACAATTTTTTAGCCTGAATATATGCCAAAAATGTTTTGTGATAATCGAGGTGGTCATGGGTAATGTTGGTAAAGACAGCCGCGTTGAAATGAACCCCCATCACTCTTTTTTGATCGAGTGCGTGGGAACTAACTTCCATAAAAACATGGCTGCAACCTCTTTGCCTCATTTCCTCCATCAACGCTGCCAGACTAACTGCATCTGGTGTGGTGTGGGTAGCCGGAACAACCGTAGTACCGATGATGTTTTCTACCGTACTGATCAAGCCGCAGGTAAACCCTAATCGGGTATACAATTGGTGCATCAGCGTGGCCACCGTGGTTTTACCATTGGTTCCTGTTACGCCTACCACTGTCATGTGGGCTGTGGGGTCTCCGTAAAAGCCGTGTGCTAATTTTGCGGCTGCAGCTCTGGCATCCGTTACCCTTTGGTAAAAAACTCCTGCTTCAGCATCTTTGGGCATGTTTTCGCAAACAATAACCCTCGCTCCATTGGCAATGGCCTGAGAAATGTAGTCGTGTCCGTCTGCTGCACTGCCTCTGATGGCAATGTAACATCCTCCTTCTACCACCTTGCGCGAATCCAGGGCTATGCCTTTGACTTCACCTTCCGGTGCTCCCAGGCGCTCCCGGCTGAGATCGCCTATATATATTTCAAACAACTTTTTTGCTTCCAAAAGCAATATTTTTACTGAAGATAGATTTCAATCTGCTGTCCCTTTACTCCGGTTCCCGGCAACAGGCTCTGCCTGGCTACCTTTCCCCTTCCGAAGACTGCTACTCTGAGTCCAAGATTTTCCAATACATACATGGCATCTCTTGCTCCCATGCCCCTTACATCCGGCACAGCACTTTTAGCTATCTTTTTATCTTCAACAATCATTTTGGTTTCAAATGGATCCACACTTACCCATGAATTTTTACTCTTATTTTTATAAGGCATTCCTACATAATCAAAGAGCGAAACAAAGTCGGCACTAAAGCCTACATTTCTTTCCGGCATCGAAACCAGGGTCTTATCAGCCATGGTATCATTGTACACCGGTGCAATTTCAAACCTCCACGCCATGGTCTTTTCTGCAACTGCCTTAAAAACCGGGGCTGCAACCGAAGATCCATAAAAGGCTCCCTTGGGTTCATAAAGAATGACGATCATGCTGTACTCCGGATCATCGGCGGGAAAATATCCGCAGAATGATGCATTGTATTTGGCGTACTCTTCTTTATTGGTATAATTTACCCGGGTAGTTCCCGTCTTACCTGCCATCTTTACATGTGATGACAAAATATTTTTTGCTGTTCCATCTTCTACTACTGCCAGCAACATTTCCTGCGCTTTCGCGATGTTGTGTGCCTTGGCAATGTGATCGATCAAAACTTTGGGTTCGATCTTTTTAGAAGTACCATCGTCCTTTCTGATTTCAGAAACCAGGTATGGCTTCATCATCTTTCCATTGTTGGCAACCGCGTTGTAAAAATTCAGCAACTGCAAAGGAGTGATCGCAATTTCGTATCCGTGGGCCATCCATGGAATGGTAGTACCATACCAGGTGTTTTTGTTTTTTACCGGATCTTTGATCACGGGTCTGCCCTCTCCATCGATTTCCACCTCTGTCATTTTATCGAGGCCAAATTGAGACAACTTGGATCTGAACAACAATCTTCCGGCTTCGTTTCTGTTGTAGGCGTCGTTGGCCAGTTTTGCTATTCCCACATTGGATGAGATGGCAAAAGCTTCCTTCATACTTACTTCGTATCGGTTGTGTTTTTCAGAATCGTGCATCACACGGTCAGAAAAACGTATGCTTCCTGCATTGAGGTTAACCTTGGTTTCCAGATCGGCCAGACTGTCTTCCAACAGTGCCAAAACGGTAGCCAGTTTAAAGGTTGAACCTGGTTCAGAAGAATTTCCGATGGCTGTATTGAGTACCTCTACTCCTATGCTGTCTTTCAGCGTAAGGTTGGAGATGGCCTTAATAGCTCCAGTTTTTACCTCCATCAGGATGGCGGTACCTGCACTTGCCTGACTTTTGATCAGTTGTTTTTCCAACTCAGCATGAACCACATCCAGGAGGTGAACATTAAGCGTGGTTACAATGTCATCTCCTCTTTTGATTTCAAATTCGGAGGGATCGTAAACCGGCACCCAGATGTCTTTGGAATTATCGATTTTTTTCATCAATCGTTTATCCGTTGGACCTTTCAGGAATTTATCAAAATATCCTTCCAGTCCCACTTTCTGAGCGTTTTCGCGGTCTTCACCGATGGTGCGGGAAGCCAGTTGGTTGAACGGCTTTTTGCGAGTACCATACCTCAATTCGAGGTAGCCGCCGGCATATCTGCCTGAGCGAAAAATCGGAAACTTGCGCACCATCTCTATCTCTTCGGTGTCCAATGCTTTGGCAATGTAGAGATAGCGGTTTTTTTGTTTTCGAGCCTGGTACAAGGTCTGCTTCCATTCAGCATAACTTTTGTCGGGCCTGATCGACTTGCTCAACATAAGGGCGAGAGAATCGACCTTTGACTTGAAGAGCTTGGCATCAGGCACTGTGGCATCCATTCGTATTTCAAAGAACTGTAGTGAGGTAGCCAACAAACTTTCATCATCGGCATAAATATTGCCTCTATCGGCATCTACCTCCATCCATTTGACATTTTTTGAGCCTTTTGCTCTCCATTTGTCGCCTTCAATAAGACTGATCTTAATGACTCGAAACGCTATGACCAGAGCCAGTATCGCAAATACCGATACTACAAAATAAGCTCTACCCAATAATTCTGTGCGTCTGTTCATCAGCTAGCTCAATCCTTTTTATCTTTCTTGCCTTCTTTGTCCACCACAATTTTGCGGGGCAATTTGGCAAGTGGTAAAATCTGTTTTTCTTCCAGGTTTTTAGCCAACTGCGATTGTGTGCTACCATACATTAACTCCTGCTTGAGATTCATGTATTGCCATTTGTCATCCATCACTTCTTTTTTGAGACGGTCGATCTTTCTCAAAGACCGCTCAGCAGTGTGTGCATTGTAAATGTATACAATGCCCAGAAATGCCAGGTAGCACACAAACGGCAGATTGATAAATACCCACTCAACCCACTTGGTCCGTTTGGTTGTAGTTGTAGTTGTAGTTTTCTTATCTTGGACTTCAGTCATCTTTTGTCTGTTAATCAGAACAGAATTATGGTCAAATAAGTATTTATCTCTTTATAGCTACCCTAAGTTTTGCACTTCGTGATCTCGGATTGATCCGTTGTTCTTCCGAAGAAGGCACAATCACGTTTTTATTGTACAACTCAAAAGGTCGCTCAATATTTCCAAATTCATCGCGTATCACATCACCTGTTACATTACCTGTTTTGAACAGGTTTTTCACAAGTCGATCTTCCAGAGAATGGTAAGTGATTACTGCAAACCGGCCACCCGGTTTAAGCAAGTCCTTTCCGCGCTGTAAAAAATCGATCAACGCATTCATTTCATCATTAACTTCGATACGAAGTGCCTGGTAAACCTGGGCAAAGTATTTTTGCGCCGGCCCCATTGCACATTGACGGAGAATGGCATTCAGATCATCGGTGGTGTCGATTTTTTTCGACTTTCTCACCTCTACAATCTTTTTTGCCAGGGTAATGGCGTTGCGCACTTCACCATAATCACTGAAGATACCAGTAAGGTCTTCTTCCGGATAGGTAGACAGAATTTCTCTTGCGGTTTGCGATGAAGAAGTGTTCATGCGCATGTCAAGAGGAGCCTGATACCTGAATGAAAAGCCACGTTCCGGAACATCAATCTGGTGAGATGATATGCCGAGATCCGCCAAAATGCCATCGATTTTTTCAACCCCATACAACTTCATGAAACGATGCAGGTAACGGTAGTTAGCCTGAATCAGGGTAAAGTTGGGTTGATCGAAAGCATTGTCAAATGCATCGTCGTCCTGATCAAAAGCGTACAAATGCCCTTTGGCATTCAATGTTGTTAAAATCGGTTTGGAGTGTCCTCCTGCCCCAAAAGTAGCATCTACATATACCCCGTCCGGCAGGACATTCAGGGATGATATGCTTTCGTTGAGTAAAACCGGAATGTGGTATGCTTGCATGGCTTAGGGCAAAAAGTCTGGTTTGTTGCCAAACACGCCTTGAATTACTTCATCAAAACTATCGGGTTCGCTGGACAAGTAACGTTCGTACTCCTCCTTGGACCACAATTCAATGAAGTCTTTGTATGCAAATAAAACCGCATCTTTTTCAATCCCCGCATAAGTGAGGAGATTGCCGGGTACATTTACCCTGTCGGCACTGTCCAGTAAAAGCTCTGTAGCCCCTCTGTAAAAGTACCTAATTGCCTCTCGATGCTTCTTGTCATAGATATTGAGTTGGTTTATTTCTTTCGTCTTCTGTTCCCAAACTGTTTTGGGATAAATTGCTAAATTTTTCTCAAATCCACGATTCACTATGAAGCCTGTATGCTTTAGTTGCCCCAATGAGTCTATGAGTTTCTGCGGGAACTTTACCCGCCCTCTTTCGTCTAATCTACACTCATATTCTCCAGTTAAACTAATCATTTCCCCTTCTAGGCCTTAGGTTGATAGCACAAATATGAAACTACTTTCCCACATTTTCCCACATTACTACCAATTTTAACCAAAAAAACATTATTTTTTTCAATAATATGTAAAAACACCCCGTTTTGACAGCTTTCTGTTTACGTTTCGTCAACAAATTGTTGACATTTAAGTGGTTTTACACCCCACATACAAATTATAAAATATTTGAATGTGTACATTTATTAATGTATAATTTGTTGATTCAAAGAACAAATTACATGGCAAATATATATATTAATTTTATTAATAATATGTAATTGTTTGAAATTTATTTTTAAGCCCCAAGTCGATCACCCGGATATGACCGCTATCATTGAAAAGTATAGATTTTTACCATTATTGACTATTGCCAAATATTATTTCAATATTACATCTACTGTAAAATAAAAACAGGCTTGTCGATCATACTCAACAAGCCTGTTTTACAGCTTCGAATCTGATTGGATGTAGATTCTTTATTCTTTCTTTCTGCCAAATAGGTCCTTTTTAGGTCCTTCTTCTTTTTTGGGCTGGAAAAAGATATCCGTGGGGGCCATCTCTACCGTAGCCAGCTGATCAATTTTTTTCCAATACTTACCATCCCATTTATATCCGGTATAGGTGCCATCAGGTACCCTGGCTACTTCGCCAGAGGGGTCAATGCCCATCCTGGCTACGATGAAGTCGTGCACTATCATTTCTTGTTCTACACTATAATTAAAGTTGACATTGGCCAGAGCCGAATAAGGCAGCCCAATGCGGGTCTTTAAATCGGGCCTTTTTCCTTCTCCTACTAAAAACAGCTCCGCGCCAAAAACCGGCATTCCATCTTTACTAAACGACAAAACATCTACCACTTTCATCCTGTTTTTACCATCTCCTCCATCATAACCAAATAGCAGCCAGGCCTTTCCTTTTTCTGTTCTGGTCTCTATTATATTATAATACAAGGCCCCCAGCCATTGATCAGGCCCCATCACTGCGTAGTCCATGTCGGGCTCATAAACTGACTTGTCGCTCAACACAACCACTTTCCCGTCTTTGTGCTGGATCACACCATATTGCGTAAACTTTCCCTTTTCATCTTCCACCTGCCAGGTAAAAATGCGAAAGTTGCGATCCTTGTCGCTTTTTTGTGAAACCCACTTCAGCTCTGCATAAGCATTGCCAAAGCTGCCAGACTTTTTAAGCTCACTTATAAACTCGCTGTTAAATACTTTGGCCGCCTCAGCTCTGTGTTTACCATCCACGGCATTCACCATCACATCATTGTAAAAAGCCAAAGTGTGTTGACCCTGAGCCGCAATAAAAAAGAAACTACCTATAAATACCCATAAATACTTCATACCCCTTTGTTTTGTATTCTATCCTTTAATGCAAAATTAAGGTATTTATTATGTGTTGGGTCTTATTTAACTTTTTGGAAGGGAATAGGAGGCGGAGCGCGGCTTGTCCCGTTGCGAAGCAAGGGGAAGCGGCGGAGCGCGTTGAGCAAAGCAGTTATAAGTACACGGTCAGCGGTTAGCCGTTAGCGGTTAGCCGTTAGCGCCTCGATCATTTATTACACTACAGGTGTCTCCCCGGCCACCCAGGCAGCTAAGCCTATGGAGGCGCTGTAACTACTGGAAAACAAAGAAGCTTCTTCAAAAGTCATCAACCTGGATCTTTGTCTGACCCATTTGTCATAATCTGCACCATACATTCGTTGCACCATGGCGGTGTTCATCGGATTGTCTTTTCCCCAATGGAAGGTGTAGGGTATTCTTTGCCTATCGAGCAGGGCAGGAATTTTGTGAACAAATTGGTCTATTATCGGTACTCTCACTCCGTCGAGTTCAAGGATGCAGGTGATATCACTAAACTTTGTGAACGCCATCAGAGCCTTGCTGCTTTTTACAAACCGGAGGGCAATGATGGCGGGGATGTCCTTGTTGATATTCATCTCGTCGTGGATGATTTTTAGAGCGGCTGCGCTGTGCTGAAGTGGAATACCCATGGCGCAGGAGTAAGTTTGGCCGCCGGTAGTGGTATCGTAAAACATATCTGCCAGGGTGGCCACTTCACCTTCGGGTGCTGTATTTTTGGGGAAGCCATAATTTTGCAAGACCCTAAGCATAACCGCAATGCTGCCTTTTAATTGTTGCGACAAAGCACCGATGACGCCCAGCAGATCTTTGTTATAATCCTGCACTACCCCACCCTGATGCGGAGAGGTGTAGCCTGCAGGATAGGCTTCTTTGTACATAACCTCAACTTTGATGGCACCTCTGCTTCTATAGGGATTGATGTACAGTTTAAAATGCCAGGGCCTGATGCCTTCCATACCCGGGACCTGAAATGAGGCATTGGCAAAATCGAAATGGGGTATCAATTCATCGACCTCCTCCCTGCTGATATCCAAAACAAAGTTGCGGAGCACATAATTGGGTTCTGCCTCTACCATCACTCCATGGATAAAGCCAAATGCTCCCATACTTACCAGAGCAGCATTAAACATATCATCATCTCTAATAAGTGTGGCCCCAATGGACTGCACAAAAGAAGAGCTTACTACCGGATAGGACGACCGTTCGATGTATACATTTTTGGATCCACTGATTAGGATGTGCAAGCCTACTACAAAATCCTGAACAGATCCGAATTCGATGGATGATCCATGAACTCCGGTACCTATGGCCCCGGCTATGGTTTGTCCATTGCTCGCACCTGAGGCCTTCAGCGACCGTTGTCTTCTTCCAAAAAATGTACTCAGCTGTTTGATCCCTACCCCACATTGGGCAAAAGCGAGGTCATCGGGTACACCCGGATAAGAAGAATCTAATTCACCCCCCTCCATGTGCATGGCAATGGATAGTCGGGTGGTATCCAGGTACCATTGATTGGTAAAATTGATGGGCGACAATGACCAGCGGGAGCCACCTGCTTTGATCTGTTTTTGTCGGGAAAGGCCTTCATCCAATAGATCAAGTATAGCCTGGGTGGTAAGATTATAGTTGTCGAGGGGCAGTCCGGAGCGATCATTGGAGATCACCATAAGTTCTTCTACCGTTTGGTTGAAGGTAGAATGAAAATTGGACCACGGCTTTTG
>JAGNSQ010000008.1 GCA_017987975.1 Saprospiraceae bacterium | reverse complement strand
CTCCTCTGCAGAGTTAACCCTTGAAACAAAAACTACAAGAAAAGCTAATTTATCTATCTTTGCTAAACCAATTTAAGGGGGGTCAATTAAAATTGGATTGAGGGGGTCAATTAAAATGGATTTTACATTTTACGCCTTCTGGATAACCCCAAATGCTTATATACTCTATGTAGACTTTTATGGTTTACTGTTTGCCCTGAATTTCGTAGTCTATTGAAAAACTTCCAAAATCCTTCCGTAGGATGGCTTTGGCTTAACTGTATTAAGTGTTTTTCAATGCCTCGTCATCCTTAATTGAACTATAACTTAAGCTGCTTCTACTGGTTTTTGTACACGACACGCCTTGCTGATGTCTTTTGGCCTTTCATCTTTAATTTGAGCCACTATTTGTCTTTTTTCGAAAGGCTTTAAAGCTTTTTTTCAATGATGTAGTTGGCTACGTCCAGCTCCATAGCTAAATTAGTGTACATACGCTTTTATCGAGCGTTCTCTTCTTCTAGCTCTTTTATCCGCTTTAACTCCGTGGCTTCTAATCCACCGTACTTTTTACACCAATTATAAAAGGTTGGCTTGCTTATGCCATTTTCCCTAATAATAGCATCCAATGGCTTAGCAGTTTCAAACTCCATGAGAATTCCGGCAATCTGAGTTGGGCTAAATTTTGTTCTTTTCATGTTTCTAACACGTTTTCAAAATTAAACATTTTTGTCTATTTTTAAACCGTACGATTTTTGGGGGAGCTTACAAAACTACTAAGCTATCAACCAATATAAACCTCATAATTTAATTACTTTAAACGAACTTTTGCTCTTCATTTCATTATTTTGGTAAAGTATGTCAATAAAATATATTCCTGGCGGATACGAACCAAATTCAATTCTTGAAATACTCATATTTTCCAATTTTAAAATTAATTTACCGGTAATATCATATACTAATAATTCAAGATCATTATTGTCTGGCACAACCAAATTCAAATAATCATTAGTTGGATTTGGATAAACACCAATTTGTGAAACTTCATGTATTGGTTGATTCACTGAACTTGCTTTAGTACATTCCCCAGAGACAAAATTTAAAACTCCGTGTTGATATCGTGCAACACAAGCATTTTGGTAAGTAATCGAATCACATCCGCAAACAGGATCAAAAACATCAGAACATGTTATATCTGGAATAATTAAATTTTCCTCTTTACAAGCTCCAAAGCAAACGCCGTCCGTATACTTTGTAATACCTTTTTTATACTTTGCAAAGTTTCTGTTTGGATATGTCTTTCCATCACACCCACATACCGGTTGAAAAAATGAGACCTCATTTGCATCTGTAGTATCTACAATTAAATTAGGCTCAATACAATTGCATTCGCGTAATTTTACTATGCCGTTTTTATAAAATGCATCGCAATAACTGGAATAGACTTTGTTGTCACAACCGCAAATGACATTTTCAGAAGTTACATTACATAAAACATTAGGCACAATAACAGATTCATCAATACACTCTTTACAAGGTGTATTGCTCGTGAAAACCGTAATACCATGGTGATTGAATGCAAGGCAGCTATTATAATAGGTTTTTCCATCACACCCACATACCGGCGCGAAATCTTCAGTTTTACAAAAAGGTAGAGAACCTATAGCAAGTGAATCTTCGCAATGACAAGGACCAGTGTAATAATCTATAACACCAAAATGTTTTACCGCAATACATGAATTATAATATGTCTTCCAATCGCTTCCACATACAGGATTATAAATTGTATCACAACTAAAAGAAGTATCAATTTTAGTTAAGTCATACTTGGCAATATCTTTATATTGATAAGACCAGAAAAACTTTGTTATACCATAGTGGTAATACGCTTCACAAATTGAAGTATACCATCTACCGTCACATCCAAAAACCCTTGGAAATATATAATCAACTAAAGAAAATGTGTTACAAACAATAGAAGGCTTAATAATCGATGAATCAATGCAGTTTTTACAATTATGATCTTCCCATTCTACAATTCCAGATTTTAATGCGTGGATTTTAGACAAATAAGGCTTACCATCACACCCGCAAACAGGATTACCAAATTCTTCAACCCTAGATTTTTGAGAAAAAATAGATAAGTCCTGAATAATATATTCCTTATCTAAGGCAAGCGAATCATTACATTTACATGGTCCAAGAGTCCATGACTTTATTCCTGCAAAATACTTTGCACAATATTCATTTGTATATGTCTTACCATCGCATCCACAAACAGGATTGATATATACATTATCATAAATATAATCAAACCCATTCATTTTAACATCCTCATATTCAAAACATGCATCAGTTAATACAGCGTGATTAATCAAAGTACTATCAATACACTGAGTATAAGTACGAGTAGGGAAAATCATCAAAAATATGAGAAAAATAAAATATTTAATATTTAACCAATTTTTCATTTGTCCCACTTTTATAGTTCACCAAAAAATAAAACCCACTAGGAAATAATTGAAAATCTATTTCAAAATAATTCTTTGAAATAAAACTAAAATTTGGCTCAAGTATATTACCCATCGCATCATAAAGAATCCAATCTATATTCTCGCTTTCAAAATTAGTCGTTATAAAAACTGAATTATGAAACGGATTTAGATGCGTAACAATTTTATTTGTGGCTAAATTTTGTTGATTACTGACACATAAATCTAGCCCAGTATTAAGATAGGCGTATGCTATACGATTTGGAATATAATAAAACGGCAATTTTTTTGATATGAATTTCGGGGGTGTTAGGTCGTTTATTTCAATGAAGTAATATCTATTTGAAACTATTTTACTTAAAAGTACTAATTGCATATTATTGTCAGCATATATTGCAGAACCTGGAGTAAAGTTATCTGATAGTGGTATTATCCACTTGGGGAATGCATCAATTCCTATTCTTGAGACATCAAATATTTCAATTTGTTTAAGGCCTTTATACATACCTCCAATTTTGCCATTATCACTATAATGAGTAAAAAGAACGTATTCTCCATCTTTAGTAAAAAAAGAAGTGCTACTTATGCAATTTGATCCTGTGTTTGGTTGCAGAAATGAATTTACCACTTCACCACTACACATATCAAATTTAATAAAAATCAAACCTTTTGCAACATTATGAAATATAATTGAATTGCAATTTCTATTATATACTAAACTGCCACCCTCTAAAAAAAAACTGTTATAATTTACAACATGGCTATTGTGATAGGTAATACCTTCTTTCGAAATTAAAAAAAGTTCAATTGATAAAGAATCGAAATTGATAAAAACGATCCAATAGTCGATTCCATTTTTGTGAGGTAGAATACATAGATTAGAAACATTCCCTTCATAAATTAACTCATTTTGGATTTCAATTTCATTTATTTCAGTATTAAAGATACTATAATATATTTTATTATAATCCTTCTTATCACAATTAATGCCTCCATCCTGGTGAAATATATATATGAGTTTCTCACTACCAGGTTTTTCAGCAAAAATAGTACTACCCTCTAATAGGCTTCCGGTATTACTATTAAAATCAAAAACTTCAGGCGATAAATTAAATCGGACATTATCAATTACATGCTGCTTAATGTTATCGTACAAAGTTACACCATTAAAAGATAAGTCAATATTTTCTTTAACTTGTATTCTGCTTCCAGTATTACCAAAAAATAATTGGCTACCTTGTTCTCTGAATTTTAAACCTTCATTTTGTATAGATACTGACCAATTTTGAATCGGCCCTTTTGAAAAGTTGAATTGGGTTAAAAAACAGTCTACCTGACCATAACACATACTGTTTAATAATATTAATCCACAATATAATAATATTCTTATCATTTAACTCAATTTTGCAATATGCTAAAGTATTCTTTTTCCAGAAATACAAACTTTGGTTTAATATTACTGCTCAATGCACCTTCATTTATAATACATTCATCTTGTTTATAACCTGAGGATTTTCCTAATCTATAATTAGGGTAGCGATGTAATCTAAAAATCCATCCCTCTTGCGAAATAGCCAACTCCTTGTCAAATTGAAACTTTTCCGGCATATGCCAAACTTTAGGAATATATTTAATCCTATCGTAATTACTTAGAAGATATTTATCACGATATTGCAAAATTGAGCTAAAGAAACTGTCAAGTTTGTATCGCACAACCTCCACATTTAACTGAGTTACTTTGGCACACTTATAATCAAAAAGAAAAGTTCCAAGCCGATTACTAAAATAAGCAACCTTCAGCAAATCATCAAAAACTACTGATGAATTTCCAACAGGGTAGATTTCCTTATTCTTCTGAACAAACACACCTGCATATCTTATGTTACCATTACATCTGTCGAATTCAAAAAACAAGACATCTTCATTCGCATAAGAAACGGCAAACATATTACCTTCAGAAGACCAATAAGATCCCGTAAAATCCGAAGCCACTGTCCCAATGAATATTTTATAATAATAATTATCAGGGCTTATTTCAAATATTTTCGAATTGTTGTATATCAATCCTTCTGAAGTTAACAAAAAAGTATATACCATATTCTCACCATAAACCGGGCAAAGAATCCACCAATCTATTCCATTTGCGTGCTTTATTGGAATCATTCCATGATGGTTTGCAGAAGACAATAAGATATTCCTTTCGACTATAGCCCCTTTACCATTTAGTTGGTTCATATCAACTCTGGAAAAATAAATTGGGCTTTTATATCCATTCAGTTTGCTTCTATAAGAAACACGATAGAAAAACAAAAATTGTCCCTCCATACCTGGAACCGGCAACACAAAAACATCATGATCTGATATAGTATAGCTAGAAGAATCTGTACTTCCGTCCTCCACTAAGAGATTAAAATTATTCTCCAATGAATCTCCGTTGAATATAAATTCATGATACTTATTATACAAGGATTTATTCACAAAATAGAATAATAAATTGCCTAGGCTATCTGAAATGGCATTAACACTGGTGTTTGTACCATCCTGTCCATCGCAATATCTAATGAATTCCAAACTTATAGAATCTTCATAAAAATGCAACTTGCTTATTTGGTGCTTAAAATTTGCTTCTATTTCAGATCTAACATAATAATTCTCATCATACTTTTGAGATGATAAATTTTTACTAAATAAAATATCAATTACAACAATAATTATTAACACTCTCATAATAATGGAAAATAACTAAAAAGAAGCAAATACCTATGTATATTATTAATTGGATTTAATAAATTTAAAATAAGTTGATCGAACATAACCTTCAGAATTTATGAATTCTAAAGTGTAGATTCCGTTAGTTAGTTCACTTATATCTAAAGTTTTTTCCAAGGACCCTGTTTTAACTACTCTTCCAAAAATATCTATAATTTTGTGCGAATCAAAAAAATCTGAATCAAAAGATAAATTCAGGTAATTTGAAGCCGGATTTGGAAACACTTTAGTGCTTCCAATTTCATTTAAACCTGCCACCGATCTATTATCCACGCATATATCATAATACTGGTGACTTGAAACGTTAAGCAATGTTCTTGCGAATAACACTCCTACACCATCTCTTGAAAAACACCCATTTGCTATTTGAGAGAGTTCATTAAACTCAGTTTGACCAATTACTCTATTATAATCTTTTAAACTCATCAATTTACTCCTAATTGTTATAGCTAATTTTTTGGAAATATGTATAATCGGTTGGTTTAATATAGAATCTACCTGTAAAATTAAACTGTCGCAGCTAGAACTAATTCCTTCTAAAAATATTTTGCTTTCATTATTTTTTTCGATGGTTATCGCACTTAACGTATCTAAATATCTATTTATTGTTATTGAATCTGCATTATTAATCAAAAGAGAATCAATATATTTAATTGTGGTTGTTATTTTATCATTATTTAAATCAGAAACTAAAGTCCTTAATTGATTAAACTTGTATTCGATTTCTGCCAAACTACCTAAAGAAGTATTTTTATAATAATTAATAAATGATAAATAATTTTGGTTATTGTTCCAAATTGATGAATCACTTATTATATCATAATATGCATAATAAATTGGAATAAATACTTCAGGTAATACAGGACAAATAGTATATGGGGGGACTGCAGGATCATCGGTTATAGAATCTATTGCTATAAACTCTTCATTATTTGCTATGCTATCAACAAAGCTAGTGCAACAATTCTGAGTTGGTGGATAGCTAATATTATCTGTAAGTGAAATTATACTTTCAATACAGTAACCCTCTTTTTCATAATCAGGCTCATTACCTCCATACTGATACCAATTAGCCGGTCCAGTGATTGGATTGGGTACAAAATTTCCAAAATAAGCATGCTTAAAGGTTGAATGTATATTTGCATTTCCAGTTCCATCAAAGGCCCCACTAATATTCCATATATTCCCTTTATTTATTTGTTTTCCTATAATACCCAATTCACCCAAATATAAACCAAATTTTGTGTTATTAAATTTATTGGTAGTTAAATCCATTCCATCATTTTGATAATAAGTTTCTAATCCGTGGGAAAAATTATATATCTCATTACAGGTAATAGCATTTTTCCTTGAAACAATACCATTAATTGCAATTTGGTTGTATGGGCCATAATCAACTCCGCCACTTGCACCAAATATCTGATTATAAGAAATCTGATTGTTGTTAGAAAGTTGTAAATAAATAGGATTATTAGTTACAGGACCATTAACAGAACTAAATATTGAATTAAACCCTATTATATTATTATTAGATTCAACTGCATCTATTAAAAAGCCTTTTTCATTAGAATATATGGTGTTATTAGATACCTTGCAATGCGAAGTACCAGTTATGCTAATTCCCAATTGTCTGTTCGGATTTAAAATATTTAAATAATTTGACTGAACTTTGCCAAAGCATGAATTTTCATTTAAAAGAATGGATCCAGATGAAACTCCAATAGAACTATATTCATTACTAAAGCTATTGTTATCTATCACATATCTGCCAATTTTATTTCTAGAAATTAATATTTGATATGGAAAATTTGAAACTGAAGAATTTGAAAATTCTCTGTTGTAAGTGTTATTGGACACGTTAATTATTGTATTCCCCACAAACCAATTTAAAATATCATCATTTAAAAAAACGTTATCATGTATAGTAATAGTTGGAATGCCAGTTACTTCTTGTGCAATTACAGAAACTGCATTATCAAATTCACTTTCAGTAATTAATACATTGATATTTCCCCAGACTGAAAGACCAGTTAAAAATTTCTTTACAATGTTGTTTTTACAATAAAAATTAGATAAATTATATAATTCAATCCAATTAGAACTATAATTAATGCCTTCAAATGTTGAACTTTCAACTACTAGCTGATCAATGCTATTATTGTTTGTATTTTGAATAAAAAAGTGCTTACAATTAATAAAATTTGAGTTCTTACAAACTACATTATTCATGTTGTTCTCATATTCTACACCGTCAAAATTATTACACTGTACTTCCCTCAAAATATACTGAACAATTTTGTATAGATGATATTATATATCTCAAATTATTACAATCTTGATCAGTAGAAAAGATTTCTGTACCAATAAATTTTATTGATTTCCCATCATCAATCAATGGGCTTATATTTAATCCAAACGAGGTCGTATTATCCCTAGCAAAAATAAGTTTACTACCTTCTGCAAAAGTATAGTCTTGATCAATTCTTAACCTTCCAAAAATAATTATCTTTTGAGGTGTGGTTAAAGCCAAAGCAGAAGGAAGCAAAACATTAGATGCTATCAAATCGGCTATTGAACTTGTTTGCCCTTGAAATCCTCCACAAGTAAAATTGTCTTCTGATTCAGAAGGTAACAAACAATTAATAATAATTTGTTTGAAATTAGAACTACATGATTGTGCTGTTCCTCTATTTACCACAACCATAACAATTACAAGAAAAGTCGATAATAATGCTATTTTTTTCATGTTCATTTATTTTAATTAATTTTATAATCTTTATAAATGTAAATAAAAATTAAAGTTAAAAATTATAATTAACATATATTTAACAAATATTTAACATAATTACTGAAAACTGCCACTTTTGAGTACATGAATAACTTTCTACTGTTTTTCCATGTTTCTCACCGCCTCCCGCACCGTCAGGCCCGAAAGCACGTCCTTGTGCTCATTGACAAACTGGGATACCTCCTGTGGCGCATACTTTCCATACTCCCTCAATGCCCATCCCGAACCCTTTCGAAGAAAAAATGCTTTGGTGTCGGCACAGCTCAATACCAGGTCAAAAAGCAGTTTTTGATTGGTTTTGGTCCTGTATTTGATCTGAAAAATCAAAGCTGCCCTTTGTTTCCAAAGATAGGCCGACTCCATCCATTCCCAGGCATATTTCTCCTGCAAATCTGGCTTGTCCAACAAAAGGGGGCCTATCAATGAAGGGGCAATATAATCAACGCTGTCCCACCAGGCATTACTCATCAGTTTATCTTCCCAAAATGGCAGCCAGGCAAGATTTGTTTTTTTAACAATTTTTACCGCCAAATCCAGCGCTGCCTGATGAAATTCTCTTTGCGGTTTTGACCAAAGGGCCAATATTATGGCTTGTTGTTCGGCTGCTGCCAAGGATTTAAATTCCAAAATATAGGGAGCAACCAGCGTTCGTCGGAGTTCTGTTTTAATGCCCCAAAATGGAAAATTATTTTTCATGTATGCCTCCATCGCACGGGCATTTTCAACATTGGCATGCTGCTCAAAATCCCTGGTCAGGCGTTTTACCATATCGGGCATGACCTAATTCTTCTGTTCAACTTTATGCACACAATCCTTTTTCTGACATTTTCCATATAAATTGAGGGCATGGTGGGTAACAGAAAACTCCAATAAATCACCCATCATGTTTTTGATTTGCTGAATTCTGGGATCACAAAATTCCAGCACCTGACCACAGTCCACACAAATCATGTGGTCGTGTTGTCTAAAGCCATATGACTTCTCGTACTGGGCAAAGTTTTTTCCAAATTGGTGTCGGGTTACCAAATCACAAGATACCAGCAGGTCGAGGGTATTGTACACCGTAGCCCTACTGACCCTGTAGTTTTGGTTTTTCATGTGAATAAACAGGGCTTCCGCATCAAAGTGATCGTTTCTTCTGTAAATTTCTTCCAGAATGGCATATCGTTCAGGTGTTTTTCTGAGCTCATGTTTTTCAAGGTAAGTAGTAAAGATCTGCTTAACTTCCTGGATCAGATTGTCTGTTTTATTAAAGCTTACTTCCATGGCTAATTGTTCTTTTTTGCAGCGTCCACCCGTTCAACGGTAGAGATTCCATCCAATTGTTTGATGGCCCTCATGGCAATGTTTAACTGGTCTTTATTAGCTACAAAAATGCTGATTTTTCCTTCAAAATACCCCTCATTGCCCTGAATGCTGATAGCCCTCATGTTGAGTGCCAGTTCATTGGAAATAAGGTTGGTCAACTTTTGAATGACCCCTACCCCACTGTCTACACCTGTTATGCGCAGCTCGGCTACAAAGTTTTCATCTTTGTTGTCGTCCCATTCTACTTTTAATACCCGGTAACCATAATTGGCCAACAAATGGGTAGCGTTGGGACAATTGGTGCGGTGGATTTTCATTTTTTGGGTCGATGTGGTGTATCCAAAAATTTCATCTCCCGGCACCGGATTACAACAATTGGCAAATGAAAAATCATAAAGGTCACCCGATTCTCCATTGACCAAAATTTTACTCTTGTTGAGTACTACTCTTCGAGGCCTCTTGACTTCTTCAGGAGCCCTTCCAGCATCTTCAGTAATTTCTTCTTTAGGTACCACTAATTTACCGCCTTCTACGGTAAAATCTTTCATGTCAAACATTTTGACTTTATCCTCAGCAATGGCGTAATAAAGGTCGGCTCTTGCCTTAAAGCCATACTGTTTTACCAAAAATTCGATGTTATCCTCAAAGTCGAGTTTCAGGTTTTTGAGTTTTCTCTCGAGGGCCTCTTTGCCGAGCTCACCCCGCTTTTTCATCTCGTCCTTCATACTGGATCGGATCTTACTGCGGGCTTTTCCGGTTACCACCATCTTGAGCCATTCTTCTGTTGGCTTTTGATTTTTGTTGGTAGTAATTTGTATCTGGTCGCCATTGTTGAGCTTGTAGCCCATAGGGACCAACTTGTTGTTTACTTTTATCGCGGTTGCCCTATAACCCAATTCGGTGTGAATGTCAAAAGCAAAGTCGAGTGCAGTTGCTCCCATGGGTAAAATTCGCATATCTCCCTTGGGGGTAAACACATAAACTTCTTCACTAAAAAGATTGGTCTTAAAGTCATTGAGAAATTCGAGGGCATTGCTGTGCTGGGTATCGAGTATATCACGAACATTGTCGAGCCAGGAGTCGTATACGTTTTCCTGGGTTTTAATGCCTTTGTATTTCCAGTGGGCAGCAAAGCCTTTTTCAGCAATATCATCCATCCTTTCT
Source organism: Saprospiraceae bacterium (assembly GCA_017987975.1). Taxonomy (GTDB): domain Bacteria; phylum Bacteroidota; class Bacteroidia; order Chitinophagales; family Saprospiraceae; genus JADKBO01. Next base: position 35,714 of record JAGNSQ010000008.1, on the reverse strand, counting down.
GACCGAATCTGAACTTCTACAAATCGGCCTTTGGGTCCAATCACCGTGGTGTGCAGCGATTCATAACCATTGCTTTTGGGTGTTGTGACCCAATCTTTCAATCTTTCAGGAATGGGTTTATAGACATCTGTGATGACAGAATAAACCTGCCAGCAAGTGCTTTTCTCTTTGTTTACGGGTACATCTACAATGATTCTAACCGCAAAGAGGTCATAAATTTCTTCAAATTCAACCCCTTTCTTTTTGATTTTTTCATAGATAGACGAAATGGCTTTCGACCTACCGGTTACCCGATAAGTGACATCAAGCTCTTCCATGCCGTGTTTCAATGGTTCAATAAACTCATTGATGTACTTGCTCCTGTCAGCCTGAGATTGTTCGAGTTTTTTCTGAATTTCATTATATACTTCCGGCTCCGAAATCCTGAGGCAAATATCCTGAAACTCTGTTTTGAGTTTGTACAAGCCGAGGCGATGAGCCAGTGGTACATAGATGTAACTGGTTTCAGCGGCAATTTTCAGCTGTTTGTGAATGGGCTGACCGTGAATGGTTCGCAGATTGTGCAATCTATCTGCCATCTTGATCAAAACCACCCTTACATCCAAGACCAGGGTACTTAGTACCTTCTTGAAGTTTTCTGCCTGTGGGCTTTCTGTATCGTTGTAACTGCCATCCAATTTGGTGAGGCCATCAACGATCAATGAAATTTTTTCGCCAAAGGCTGTTTTGATGTCGTCGAGACTCATTTCTGTATCCTCTACCACATCGTGCAATAAAGCACAAATGACGGCAGTTGGACCCAGTCCAATTTCTTCAAAACAAATACGCGCAACTTCAATGGGATGAAAAATATAAGGCTCTCCTGTTTTTCTTCGCTGAAACTTATGGGCTTCAACGGCCATAGAATATGCCCTTTCCAGATTGGCAGGATCTTCATCATTGAGCTTTGATTTCATGCTTTGCATAAGTTGGTCAAAGGCCTTTCTGACCTCAACCAATTCTGTTGCACTTATGACTTGACCGGTAGGCATTTTTTAAGTAAAGCTATTATTACAAATATAATAAAATTTTGTAAATGAATGTCTTAATATTAATAATTTGGTGCAACAAATAGTTCCGAAGCCGCAATAAAATCTTCTTTCGATTTTTGAAAAATTTCAGAATTTTAGTTGTTTTAATTTTACATGGTCACTTCCCACCCGGAATTGGGTCTTGATTTGGATACCAAAATCACACTATCTTTGTAGATTAAATATCTTTAAATGGAATACCCAACTTCAAAAGAAAAAGACCAGGAAGTCCATGACCCTTTAGAAGCCTACTATAGTGGTTCATATACTTACGAAGACTACCTCAAATTTGACTTTGAGGAAATGGTAGAACTCATCCGCGGCAAATTGTTTCGAATGAGCCCTGCGCCCAGGCCAAGTCACCAGGTCATAGCAGGCAACCTCCATCGAGTTATTGCCAATTATTTTGTACAAAAACCCTGTCAGGTATTCATGGCTCCTACTGACATCATCCTTCCTGTAGAAAACAGGAAAAGAGAAAAATCCAACACTGTGGTTCAACCTGATATTTGCGTCATTTGCAATACCTGGTTGATTGAAGAAAGAGGCGTATTTGGGTCGCCAGACTGGATCATCGAAATTCTCTCACCCCACACGCGTAAAAAAGACCTTCAGGATAAGTACAGTGTCTATGAAGAAAGCGGCGTAGGCGAATACTGGATTGTAATGCCCGAAGAAAAAATCATAGAGTGTTTTATCTATGAGGGCGGTAAATACCAGCGCATCAATGCCTTCATTTCAGGTGATATCATCAACCCCAGACGTTTTCCGGAATTACAGCTGGATGTAGCTGAGATGCTGCATGTACCTCAGTTCAAACCTTAAAATAAGCCTGAAATATTGCCTTCATCATCGATGTCGATGGCTTCTGAAGAGGGCACTTCAGGAAGTCCTGGCATGCGCATCATGTCACCTGTGATGGGGACCACAAAATTGGCACCTGCTGCTATTTCAATATCTCGGACATGGATGGTGAAGCCACTGGGTCTGCCAATAATATCTGGATTATCAGAAAGCGACTTTTGGGTTTTGGCAACACAAACAGCTGCGCCCTCCAAACCCAATTTGGCAATTCTCCTGAGCTGCAACTGAGCCTGCGGTGCGTATTCTACCTTTGCCGCTCCATAAACTCGGGTGGCAATGGTTTCGATTTTTTCTTTCATCGGCTGCGACCATGTGTACAGAGGTTTGAAGTTGGCCACGCCAGAATCTACGATCTCCACTACGTTTCTGGCCAATTCCTCAGCACCTTCGCCGCCTCTGCCCCAAACATTGGCAATACAGGCTCTGGCCCCTTTGGCTGCACATAATTTTTGCAAGAGTGCCAATTCCGCTTCTGTATCGGTAACAAATTGATTGATGGCCACTACTGCTGGCAGTCCGTATAAAGCGGTATTCTCGATGTGTTTTTCCAGGTTAACAAAACCTTTTTCAAGGGCTGCCAGGTTCTCTTCATTGATGTCTTTCAAATCACAGCCACCGTGGTATTTGATGGCTCTGATAGTAGCTACGATTACCATTACACTAGGCGATAAGCCTGCACTTTGGCATTTGATATCAATGAATTTTTCTGCACCCAAATCAGATCCAAAGCCAGCTTCAGTAACTACGTAATCTGCCAGCGACAAGCCCGTTTTGGTTGCAATGACGGTATTGGTTCCCTGGGCTATATTGGCAAATGGGCCTCCATGGATGATGGCGGGATAACCTTCGAGGGTTTGCACCAGGTTGGGCTGCATGGCGTCTCTAAGCAAGGCTGCCATGGCACCCTGGGCTTTGAGGTCTCTGGCATAAACAGGTTGCTGATCCATGGTATAGCCGATAAAAATATTGCCCAATCTCTCTTTGAGGTCTTTGATACTTTTTGACAAACAAAGGATGGCCATTACCTCAGAAGCGACAGTGATATCAAAGCCGGTTTCCCGGGGAATGCCGTTGCCTGTGCCACCCATACCAATTACGATCTTTCTCAAAGACCGATCATTCATATCCATTACTCTCTTAAAATAAATCTGTCTGGGATCCAGATTGAGTGACCTCTTCTTGCTTTGCAGGTTATTGTCGATCAAAGCGGCCAAGAGGTTGTGTGCTCTTTCTACGGCATGGATATCACCGGTAAAGTGGAGGTTGATGTCTTCCATGGGCAAGACCTGAGAGTATCCTCCACCAGTAGCTCCTCCCTTGATACCGAATACCGGACCTAATGAGGGTTCTCTTAAAACGACGCAGGTTTTTTTACCGATGCGGTTGAGTCCTTGTGATAAGCCAATGCTCACAGTGGTTTTGCCCTCTCCTGCCGGTGTGGGCGACATGGCCGTAACCAATACCAGTTTTGATTTTTTTACCTTTTCTTCATCGATCAGATCCAGTGGGAGTTTGGCTTTAAATTTACCATAGTGCACCAGTTGATCAATACCAATACCCAGCTGAGCTGCGATATCATTGATGTGCTTTAGCTTAATTTGCCTTGCAATTTCTATGTCTGTCATAAATGTGACGATTTGATTAGGGATGGTAAAGATATTAAATATTTTATACACATCCTATCCCATCAACGCCTTTGTTCTGTCCAATGACAAGCTCGTTTTTTTCACGATATTTGCAGCAAATTTAAGGTATGTACTGGGAGAAAAGTCAACGGCTAAACGACATAAGGTATGACATAAGGGGTCCTATTTATTCGAAAGCCCTCGAAATGGAAGCCAGCGGCCAGTCCATCATTCCACTCAATATTGGCAATCCGGCAGCCTTCGGTCTTGAAGTGCCGAAAATCATCCAAAATGAGCTTATAGAAAGTTTAGGAGAGTCTGGCGGTTACACCCATCAATTGGGCAACATTCAGGCAAGGGAGGCTGTGGCAGCTTACGCTACCACTCATAAGATTGCCGATATTTCTGCTCGGCACATTGTAATTGGCAATGGGGTGAGTGAGCTTATTATGATGTCGATGCAAGCATTGTTAAATGCAGGTGATGAGGTTTTGGTTCCGGCACCTGACTACCCTCTTTGGACAGCGGCAGTAGGATTGGCCGGTGGCAAAGCGGTGCATTATTTTTGCGATGAAAAAAATGGTTGGCAACCCGACCTCGATGATATTGAACGCAAAATTTCACCAAAAACCAGGGCCCTTGTCATCATCAACCCCAACAACCCAACAGGAGCAGTTTATGATGTGGAATGTTTACAATCTATGGTGGATCTGGCACAGAAATACCATTTGGTGGTATGCAGCGATGAGATTTATGACCATGTCTATTTCAATGAAGGGAGTCATACTGCGTGCGCAGCTTTAGGTAACGAAGGCCTTTTTCTCACTTACGGCGGAATATCTAAAAATCATTTTGCCGCTGGATACCGGGCAGGTTGGATGATCATGAGCGGAGACACAGAAAAAGCAACCGGTTTTTGGGAAGGAATCAACTTATTGGCATCTATGCGTTTGTGCAGCAATGCCCTGGCCCAGGCTGTTATACCAGTAGCACTTCAACACTTTGGGGAAATTAAAAAATCAGTCTCCCCCGGAGGTCGACTGTACGAACAAAAAACCTATACCGTTGAACGGATCAACAGCATAGAAGGTTTGCAATGTATTGTTCCAAAAGGGGCAATGTATGTTTTTCCCTCCTTTGATAAAAACAGGTTTGACTTCCAGTCGGATGAAGACTTTGTATTGAGATATTTGATTGAACAAAGTGTATTATTGGTGCCGGGTACAGGTTTTAATCATACCGATGATTTTCACTTTCGACTTGTATTTTTGGCTGATAAAGAAGTTTTATCAAGAGCTTTTGACTTACTGGAAAACTTCCTTTTTGATCACAGACGATGATAATTGTGTTTTAAAATCTACCCAAGATGTCGGACAAAAAGGCAAGCTATGGTATTTTCTCAAAAATAATTTATTGCGGTAGCAGTTCAAGACATCCGAAAAATAAGCTCATATAAAAATAAATTCTTATCAGTAAAAAAAAAATTCAAAAATTACCCACAATAAAATTTCTTAGTCCGTAACAATCGCCCCTATCTTTGCGACATAATCTGCTTAAAATTTTCCCTTCTTAATTCTGAACGCAGCACATGGTGTGCTGGCTATTAACCTTTTTTTAATAACCAAAACTTTTTACCATGGAAAAATTAACTCAATTTTCCTTTGGTGGAAGTGTGTGGCGGACTCCCAAGCCGATTATTCTCACATTTCTGCTTTTCTACAGCCTTATGGGCTATTCTCAACAAAACGGCGCCATTGCCTGTAATGACCTGGTTCAGGTTTCATTAGACGGTGATTGCGAAGCGGAGATTACTCCGGACATGATTCTTGAAGGTACGTACAACCAACCCTGGAGTGTATTTACTGTCAAGATATCCAACGTTATCGGTACCATTGTAACCCGTCCGGGTTTTCACACGGTAACCGTGACCAACACTACCAACGGCAACAGCTGCTGGGGTAACATTACTGTGGAAGATAAACTTCCACCTATTGTAGAAAATTGTCCTTGTGCGCAAGGCAATACCGATCCTGATTGTCACTTTTTATGCAGTGACCTGGAAGGCATTCAGAAAGGTACAGTGATAGTACCTACTCCTGAAGTCAACGAAAATTGTTCAAGTTATACCTTAATCGAAACAGAAAAAATTATCGACAATGGTTGCGATGGCAAAGTATTAGTACGTTCGTATGTGTACAAAGACATCTACGGCAATGCATCACCACCGTGTGTTTCGTATTTTTACCTTTCACCCGTTTCATTGGATGATGTGACTCCACCGGCTCCTTTGGTTCAATTGACATGTGGTGCAAAAACCGGCATGATTGATATCTTTAACTATTTGAAGCCAACCCTAGGCGAAGCTTTGGCCAGAAAATATGCATGGCCTACTATCAACGGAGCTATCATCTCTAATGACGGACCTTGCAATTTGGCTGCAGCCAAAACAGACACAGAAATTTTGGCATGCGGACAGACCTGTTTGGATAGTAGGAAAGTAATCAGAACCTGGACCGTACTTGACTGGTGTTCGGGAGAAAGTATCAACTTTGTACAAGTTATCAAGGCTACTGACAACAAACCACCTACCGTTATTGCTAAAGACCTTACGGTAAGTACCGACCCATGGGGTTGTACCGCCAATGTATCTTTCCCTGATCCCACCACTTTACACGACAACTGTTCATCAAGTGTTGAGTACAGAATTGAAGGTGGTCCGCTGGGAACACAAATAGTGTATCACCAGGCAAGCCATAGTTGGATTGCATTGAACGTACCTAAAGGAGATCATCAATTTTATTACAAAGCGGTTGACTGTTGTGACAACACCGGCATTGATACCATTACTGTATCAGTGAGGGATTTGACTTCACCAGTAGCCATTTCAAAAGAATTTGTAGTGGTATCATTGACCAATGGTGGAGACGGCAAAGGTATAGCCAAAATCTACGCCGCCAGCATTGACAATGGATCACATGATGGTTGTACGGATGTTAAACTGGAAATCAGAAGAGATGTAGATAGTTGTGGTTTTACCGGCAATGCTACCTATAATGCAGACGGACACTCATTTGACGGTTCATCTGATCCCAATAGTCCTAATTATGACCCGGACAACGGCGCCTTTGTTAAATTCTGTTGTAAAGACCTTACCGGGGTTGAAAATGGAGTGCCATTCGGAAATGTAAAAATCTGGTTGCGCGTATGGGATGATGGCGATATGAACGGCATATATGGTACAGCCGGAGATAATTACAATGAGACATGGTCTTATGTAAGAGTTGAAGACAAGCTGGCACCAACATTGTACTGTCCTAAAGACATTACGCTGGAATGCGATCAGGATTACAAAAATCTGGATGTAACAGGAAGAGCGACTTCTTTTTACACCTGTGCAGCAGGTGAAGTAGAGTATTCAGATAATACTACCTTAAACAGTTGCGGATCGGGAACAGTAAGAAGAAAGTGGTGGATCAAAGGTCACCCACAAATCTATTGTTTCCAAAACATTTATGTCAAGCCAACTCCTCCGGGTACGGTTTATGTGACCTTCCCTAAGGATATTACTACTGATTGTAAAAACTTACCAGCAGAGCCTAAGCCAACGTATACCGGCGCTGCATGTAATTTGCTGGGTCATTCATTACAGAGCGATACCTTCTATGTAGAAGATGGGGCTTGTATGAAGATATTAAACAAGTTTACTGTTATCGACTGGTGTACTTATGAGCCGAATAATCCGCAATCTGGAGGAATTTGGACAGGCACACAAATCATCAAAGTATTAGACAATGTTGCTCCGGTACTTACCTGTAAAGATGAGATGTTTGAAGTAAATGACAATGCAGATGCCGACAGCGATGGCAATAAGTGTGAGTTGAAAAACCTGGTATTGACCAACGTAGCTGACGACAATGGTGATTGTGCCAGTAAGTGGTTGAAGTGGATCGTATTGGTTGATCTATGGGGTGATGGTATCACCGATTACGAATACACCAGCTATGTATCACCTACCGACAACTCATTTAACAATGATAGCAATGCCAATGGCATTCCTGACAAATACCTGTCTCCTACTTCATCAGGACAGCAAGTATCAATTACCATACCGGAAGACATTACCGGTAGCATGAGCAATCACAAAATCCAGTGGAAGGTGAGTGATGGTTGTGGCAACCTTACTGCTTGCAGCGCAACTTTTATGGTTGTAGACAAGAAAAAACCAACTCCATACTGCATCAGCCTTAGCACTGCTTTGATGGTCAATGGCCAGGTTGAATTGTGGGCCAGAGACTTTGACAAAGGAAGTTTCGACAACTGTACACAGTCAAGAAATTTATTGTTCACCTTTGATCAGGCACACCCTGTACTTTCTAAACTCAACATTGAGCATTACTTCAAAGGAAAAGGAGAAAATGCAACTGTAGCAGAATTTACAGCAGGAGATGCACAGAGATGGGTACCTGGTTCCAAAAGTTCTTCCAAGATATTCAACTGCGACGACCTACCACAGGCCGATGTTGAAATGACGGTGTGGGATGAGAAATTTAATTTTGACTATTGTAATGTAACCCTCAGTTTGCTCGACAACCAGGGAGCTTGTGGAGGCAGTTTGTCTGCTCCGATCTCAGGAAGTCTGAAATTTATTGACAAGGGTATCAACCAGGCCAACATCCATTTGAGTGGGGCATCCAATACCATTTCCAAAAACCTAAAAACGGATAATACAGGAAATTATATGTTCCCCAACAACCCAATGTACATTGATTACGAACTTTCAGCAAGTAAAAACGATGATCCATTGAATGGGGTAAGCACGCTGGACCTTGTCATGATTCAACGACACATTTTGGGAGCAAGTAAGTTTACCAATGCCGAAAACGTGATTGCTGCCGATGTCAACGGTGATGCCAAAATATCTGCATCTGATCTTGTAGAGTTGAGAAAAGTAATCTTGGGTGTATTGCCAACATTTGTCAACAACAAGAGCTGGAGGTTCATTGATTCTAAAACACCGATTGCCAATCCACAAAGCCCATGGCCATTGGATGAAAGCATCGATGTGACACAATTGGATCAAGCTGTTTCAGGTCAGGATTTCAAGGGTATCAAAATAGGTGACGTCAACAACAATGCCGTAGCCAATATCCATGATAATCCTGCAGAAAACAGAACAGCTAATAATCTTAATCTGTTTATTGAAGAGATGGATGTGATCAAAGGCAATAGCTATCAAATACACATACCGGTAAAAGACCTCAATATGAAAGCCCTGCAAATGGCCATCCAGACTGAGGGTCTGACCATCGATGAAGTATTGTTTGACATGGTGAGTGCAAGTGAATTTTACCATATCAAAAAAGATGGTACCACACTTATCAGCTGGAACAGCGCTGATGGAACTTCACCTGCCCAATTGCTTACACTCGAAGTAACCGCTCTTAAAACAGGAGTGATTTCAGATATGTTGTTTGTCAATGAAAATGCCCTGCAGAGTGCAGCCTATACAGGCGAAAATCTGGAAGAATCCGGCATCCAACTGGTATTCAGAAAATTGGCAAAAGACACTCCTGAAACTTTCGAAATTTATCAAAACGAACCCAATCCTTTCAAAGATCTTACTACCATTAGCTTATATCTTCCCCAATCTCAGGAAGCGGTATTAACCATCTTTGACGTCACCGGAAGACAATTGATGAGAGAATCAAAATCAGCCCAAAAAGGCTTAAACACATTCACTGTAAATATGGCCTCACTAGACTATAGTGGGGTGATGTACTACCAGATTGAAAGTGGTGACTACTCAGCAACCAAAGTGATGATCGGCCTCAAGTAACAATTGCTTACGTCGAATCCTCGATATGACGTAATAACCAAAACTCTTTTCGGCTGCCTCCGTTCCCCGGGGGCAGCCTTTTTAGCTTGGCCCAAAATCAGGGCTTACAGTTTTTTTTCAAGGATTTGATTTCGGAGAGTGTCCAGGATTTGCCAGAAGAAAATGAAGTACTAAGATAATTGAGCAGATTGGTCATCTCCACCTCTGTCATCTTTGGGTGTGAAGGCATATATTTTAAGGTCAGTCCTAAAGAATCAGCCCTAAACCCATTTTTGATAATACAAACAACGCCTTCTTTTTCTCCATTTAGGTACTGGCTTCCTTTCAATGGAGGGATCAAATCATTCAATCCACTGCCATCGTCCATATGACAATTGGCGCATAAGGTAGAATAAATACGTTGACCCTGGGTATATGTATCCTGACAAGAATGATACCAAGCCAGACAAGTAAAGACGAGTAATGCCTTACTTGCTTTCTTCATTCAATAAGGCATGAACATCTTTGATGAAGTCTGGAATTGTGGTAGGGTCCGTGCCTTCACAAAAAGAGCGAACACGCCCTTTTTTATCTACCAAAATGATCTTACCACTATGATCAAAACCACCCGGAGCACTTGGATCTTCTAAAGCTGCAACAAAAAAATCATCGGCCAGGTCAAGGGTAAAATCCTTATCCCCGGTTAAGAAAAGCCATTTATCAGATTTTACACCAATATTTTCTGCATAAACAGAAAGCTTGCCAATACTGTCTCTTTTTGGATCCAGGGTAAAGGAAACTAATCGAACCCCATTTACATTTTTAAACTCATCATGAAGGCGCAACATTTGCTTCATTACCCTCGGACAAATAGAAGGGCAGCTGGTAAAGAAAAAATCAGCAATGTAAATGCCCTTGGCCAGACTGTCATTGTTGATTGTGGTACTATCCTGGCTAAAGTAGGTAAACGGTCTTATGGTATGTTCTTTGGTAATGCCATTTTCAGTTACAGGATTGCCAAGAACGGGGAGTTTATCACCTTTAGAACCAGGTTGACATGACATGGCCACCATTGTTAGGGCCCCAAATATCAGGTTACTTTTTTTCAGTGCCACCATGACTTTCTACCCATTTTTGTGTTTCTTCCAATGACCCCATCATCATATCCTTGACCTTGGTGATCTTTTCCTTTTCCAGTTCCAGGTACTTTTTTTGCTCCTGGATAGGCATGGTCTCAAAAGAAGAATTAAAATCTTCCATCCATACCATCATTGCTTCGTCTGCCAAATCTAATTTTTCAAGCAGAGCATACACCTCTGTTGAATCAGCAGTACTTAATTTTTCTTTTAATGTCTTTCTGGCTTCATGGATATTATCCATCTTAGGCATAACGCCATCGTGCACTTCCATCACGGATTTAAACAAGGTTTGAACTTCTTGTTTTTCCTGATTTTCACACGAAAACAATACCATGACCAAGGCCAGGGCTAAGTAATTTACAAATTTCATCTATCTTATAATTTTGCTAATAATCCGTTTTTCTCAACTTTATCGCCCTGTTTGACCATTACAGCAGAAATGACTCCCTCGCCGGCAGCTTTGATGATGTTTTCCATTTTCATGGCCTCCAGGATGAAAAGATTGTCTCCTGTTTTTATTTCATCACCGGTTTTGACATATACTTCTTTGACCAGGCCCGGCATAGGCGCTAATACTTCTTTAAGGGCTACCTTTGGCGGTTGGTTAAAGCCCAGCTTTTGTATCAGTTCGTCAATTTTATCTGAACGTTGGATTTTCAATCGATACCCATTGACCTTCATTTGATAAGTCTTGGATTCAGGATGGTAAGACATCACTCTGATATCGTACAGTTTTTCATTGTATAAAAACCTGTATTCATCTCCTGTTTGATGAATAATCGAACCTTTGGCCAGGTTTTCAAGCGGTATTTCTATGTGGTCGTTGATCGTGTATTTCAAAACGCTAAACTTTTGATTTGCGAATGTATTGACGGATAAATGGGCGTTCAAAGATAATAATATAAGCCATAAAAGAGGCCAAAAAAACGGTGTTGATTGCCATTCTCATCCACATATTATCAAAATATTGTCTTACCTCCCAGGCGAGGAAGAGAAGGAAGGCTGTAAATAAGCTGTACTTTATCAAATCTTTGACCGGATAGGCTATCGGAAAATGTTTTTGTCCAAGCAAATACCCACTTATGGCCATAAATAAGAAGCAGGCAAGGGATGCCCACGCAGAACCCATCATGCCGGTAGCAGGTATGAGCAACCAACTTACAACCAGAGTAATGAATACACCCCCAAAAGCGATGTAGGCGCCATATATGGTTTTGTCTGCCAGCTTGTACCAGATGGAAAAGTTGTAATACAAGCCTAAAAACAAATAAGATAGCAGTAGCACAGGCACAACTGCCACCCCTCCTCTATAGTTCTGCCCAATCATGAGCAAAACTATGTCGATGTAAAAATAGGTACCCAGGATAACAAAGGTAGAAAACAGGGTAAATGCCTTGGAAATAACACCATTGATTTCGTACTTTTTGTCTTTTGTGGCCTGATTAAAAAAGAAAGGTTCTGCTGCATAATTAAAAGCAGTGGTAAAAAGATTGAGGAGAATAGCAAGTTTAGCTCCTGCACTAAAAATGCCACTTACTGCTCTTTTTTCTTCAAGAGTACCCTCTAAAAAAAACTGTTGGAGAGGCACGGCAATGTTTTGGTTGATATTGCCCGCCACAATGATGATGACCAGTGGCCAAGAGTATTTTATAATTTTGAAAGCCAAATCTTTGTTGATGGCAAGCTTCATTTTCATCATTTCAGGTACCATGGCTAAAAACACCAATAGACTGGCTAAAAGATTACTTACAAAAACATAATCCAATTCTTTTTTGATGCCCGTTAAGGAACTAAGACTGTTTATGATGGCGGGAAAAAACCTCGGCAATATTTCTAAAAAAAGCAAGACAAAAAAGATGGTAAAAACAACGTTGGCCACCCTAAACATCAAAAACCTGATGGGCCTCCCTTCCAGGCGAAATCTTGCATAGACCAGGGTAGTAAATGCATCCAAAGCCAGAATCCAGGCAAACCAGCTCACATAATGGGCATCTTGTGGATAGCCTAGATAATTGGCAATCGGTTGATTAGCCACCAACATTATCAGGGTAATCATTCCGGAAATCAAAGCCATGATGGCAAAGGTGGTTTCATACACCAAGCCCCCTCCTGATTCTCCATCCCGGGTAGCAAATCTGAAATAGGCGGTATCCATCCTGAAAACCATGAGCGATAAAATGATAGTAGCATAAGCATACAACTCACTGAAAATGCCAAAATCAGAAGGGTTTTTGAACCTATAGGTTAGGTAGACCGTCATGACCAAAAAATTGAGAATCCTTGGCAGGATATGGCTCAATCCGTAAATGGCAGTTTCTCCGGCTAGTCTCTTTAAAGTCAATTGTATCTATATATTGATTCAGGTAAAACCATGTTTAATTCCAAGCGCAAATTAGGCATCTTTCTCCAAATATTGGTCGGTAAGTCTGTTGATGCTGTACACAAGTATAAAAAGTGCCAGTCCCGGAAAAACTACCATCCACCAGGCATGGTGATTTCTTCGACCCTCACTCAACAAACTGCCCCAGCTTACTTCTTCTGGAGGCAGCCCCATACCTAAGAATGACAAGGTAGATTCTAACAATACATTACCCGCAAAATTCATAGCCGCCAAGATCATCAATGTAGGTAGAATATTTGGTAAAATGTGTCTTCTGAGTATTTTCAGGTGCCCGGCCCCCATGATGCTGGCTGAAATCACGTATTGGCGTTCTTTAATACTCATGGCTTCTGCCCTGGCGTGTCGCGCAAACCCGGACCACCCTAAAACAAGGATGACCAGAATGACATTGTTCACTGCCGGCTTCTCAAAAAGTGGAAACAACACCAGCATTAATATCAGGGTAGGAACTGATCGCCTCCATTCAATGATCCTCGAAAAGGTCCCATCAATGGGTAAGTTTATGGTTTTATTGGGACTTCGGGCCAAAATAATAAGAGTGCCTACCCACACGGAAAGCCACAATATCCAAAATATATGAGGGCTTAGGGAGTAGGCTGTGATCTGGTATATCAAAAAATAAATACTAGCCAATAAACCCAAAATTAGAACTACAACCTGAATCGGTGTTACTTTCAATTTTTTGTTGCCAAAATAGCCCATGCTCATGCCAATAACAATACCAATGAAAGCGCAGATTAGGGTGGCCAATATCCCTATTCTGAATGAGGTGTAACAGCCTCTTACGATACCGGCCGCTACATCTCTGCCGAGCTGGTCAGTACCCAACCAGTGGCTACTACCCTTCGTACTCGCTGCAGGGGCACGAAAGCCTGCGTTGTCTTTGTCTATAGTACCGGCTTTATAACGAATGAGGGGAAATATCGACCAATCAAAGCCTTCTTCACTTTTTCTTATTGGATTCCTTATCATGCCCCAATCAGCTGCTAAGTCTGTAAATGCCGGAAAAACAAGCTCGTTATTTTGTGCACCCATAAGGGGCTGGTCATTGGCAATGAGCGAATTAAAAAGGCCAACAAAGGCATAAAAAACAATGACAACCAGGGGCCATTTTAACCATTTGTTTACCCATGTTCTGATTTTCATCAGGCTTTAAAACCAGCTTTTTCACTGATCTCCAACATTCTGTCAATACATGCCCGCCCTTCCTGTATAACTCGTTCTTCCAATAGAATTTCAGGCAATTCATACTTCATTGCCAGGTAAAGTTTTTCTAAAGTATTGCGTTTCATATGTGGACAATCATTGCAGGCGCAGGTATTGTTGGGAGGGGCTGGGATAAATACCTTATTCGGAGACGCCAGTTCCATTTGATGTAGGATGCCGGATTCTGTGGCAACAATAAACTCCCTGGCATCTGAATCTTTGGTAAACTTAAGCATCTGACTGGTTGAACCAACAAATTCTGCCAATTCAAGAATATAGGCCTCACATTCCGGATGTGCAATGAATTTAGCTTGTGGGTGGCGTTCCATCAGTTTTACTATTTTTTCATGTGAAAAAATCTCGTGGACCATGCAGGCACCATTCCACAAAATCATATCCCTTCCTGTTTTTTTCATCAGGTAGGCACCCAGGTTTTTATCAGGCGCAAAAATGATTCCTTTGTCTTTTGGAATACTCTCAATCACAGCTACCGCATTGGAAGAAGTGCAACAAATATCAGTTAGTGTTTTTAATTCTGCGGTGCAATTGATATAACTTACCACCACATGGTCCGGATATTTTTCTTTAAATTTTTTAAACAGAGGTGCCGGACAAGAGTCTGCCAGTGAACAGCCGGCTTTTAAATCCGGCAACACTACTTTTTTATGTGGACTCAACATTTTGGCAGTTTCAGCCATAAAATGAACACCGGCAAAAACAATCATATCTGCATCGGTAGCAGCTGCTTTCTGAGATAAGCCCAAGCTGTCGCCTATGTAATCGGCTAGATCCTGAATTTCAGACTCCTGGTAATAATGGGCCAGAATGATGGCATTTTTTTGTTTTTTCAGTTTTTTGATCTCTGCTACCAGATCCATCGTAGGGTCAAGCTCAATATCTAAAAACCCTTTTCTGATTAGGTTGAGTTTTGCTTCTTTTACTGCATTGTTCATCTCTTCTTATTTTTACTGGAAGCCCAGCATGTTTCACGGTTCAAAAATAGCTCAATTTTAGTTTCGGCTTCACAATATGAGTCTATTTAAAATATAAACCCATAGCAATCCAATTTGTTACCTTTTTCTCTTTCTATCGTCTTAAACAGGTAGTTTTTGCCCGCAATTGGGCCTGTTTTTTGTATCTTTACCATTCATAAACTTGTAAAAATGAAAAATCTAATCTTTCTGTGTACACTGCTTTTTTCTGTTTCTCTCTTTGGTCAGAAAGTAAAACAGCAGAAAACCACCATGAGCCTTGGCCCTCAAAACGCTTATTATGTCGAAGTTGAAGGAGCCGACGAAGACTTATTGGAAGACACCTGGAAGTCGTATGTCAAAGAATATGGAAAAGTAAACCACAATAAAAAAGCCAAAGAATTTGTCAGTCAGAAAGCAGTAGTTACCTTGATCAATGGTTCAAGCCCAATTATCCTATATGCCCGCCATGAAGAAGGAAAGTCTCTTTCAACAACCTATTTGTGGGTAGACTTAGGTACTGGATTTTCAAATGCAGATGACTTCAGCGCTCAAAACAGAGGGGTTGAAACCTTTCTTTGGGATTTCTGGGTAATGGCAAGAAAAAATGTGGTAAAAAAAGAGCTGGAAGCCCAGGAAAAGGCTTTGAAAAACTTTGAAAAAGACCTTTCTAAACTGGAAGGTAAAAACAAAGACTATCACAGTGATATTGAAAAAGCCAGGATGAAAATTGCTGAAAATGAAAAAAACATTGAAGTCAACCTAAAGGATCAGGAAGCCAAAAAAGCCGAAATCGAACTACAAAAAAAGACGGTTCAAGCGGTTGTTGACAAGCTGAATTCTATTGGCAAATCTCAGAATTAATTACCTCCCAAACAGGTGCAGCGACAAAATATCTATCTGGCCTCAGATTTTCATCTGGGTCTTGACTTTCCTGATTTATCGGTCAACAGAGAAAAAAAAATTGTCTCCTGGCTAAACAGCATTCGTCCTGACTGCGCTGAACTTTATTTGGTAGGTGATATTTTTGATTTTTGGTTTGAATATAAGTCAGCCATACCCAAGGGCTATTCAAGGCTCTTTGGCAAATTGGCTGAAATGAGTGATGACGGGGTTAAAATCCACTTTTTTACAGGTAACCACGATATGTGGATGTTTCAATATTTCCAACAGGAATTGGGCGTAAGTCTTCATACCTCGGGTATAGAGAAAATTTTTTTCGGAAAATCGTATTTCATTGCCCATGGAGATGGCCTGGGACCAGGCGACAGGGGATATAAAGTTATCAAAGCCATTTTTTCAAATCCTGTTTGCCAGTTTTTATTTCACCTGCTTCACCCCAACATCGGCTTGTGGCTGATGAAAAAGATCTCGAAGGGTGGTCGACTGGGTGAAGAAAAAATAACTGAGATTAAAGACAAAGAGAAAGAATGGCTCGTACAGTTTGCCCGCGATTACTTAACTAAAGGCAAGGCAGTTGACCATTTTATTTTTGGCCACCGCCACTTTGCCATGACTTATCCTCTATCACCCACCAAGGCTCATTTACACTATTTGGGAGATTGGCTTCATTTCAATACCTATATCCGGATCGACGAAAATAACGGCCCTACCCTCCTACATTTTTAACTTTCTATTTCTGTCAAATGACACTGTCCATTATTTTGATATGTTGGCTCTCCTTTTCCGCCAACTTGGATGAGGTGAAAAATCCATGCGCTGAAAACCAGGAGAAAAAACGTTTTATTGAAGCCCCGGTTGCTTTTTTTGACTTAGACAGATTGGGGAGAATCTGTGTGGTAGATACAAACAACTTCATCTCTCTTTATGAACAGGATGGTAATAAAAAATACAATTTTGCAGACAACCGACTTGGGAAAATCACCAGCATCGACACTTCCCATCCATTAAAAGTAATGGTTTTTTATGCTGACGATGGCATCTTGCTTTTTTTAGATAATACCCTTAAAGAAATAGAGCGAATCAAACTTCAAGACTCCGGTAAATTTTTAAATGTTTCAGCTGCCGCCTTATCCAATGACAACCAAATTTGGATCTATGATTGGCAGTGGCAGCGCCTTATCAAAACCAATACCTCCTTCGAAGTATTACAAGAAACCAAAGTCTTCAATGACCTGGCACTGGCTGATTTTAAACCGGAGCTGCTGACCCAAAAATCAAACATTTTACTAGCTGCTGAACGCAATAAAGGCTTTGTATTATTTGACGACCTAGGTCAACTCAAAACCAGGATTCTATCCGGGGATATGGTTAACTTTCAATTTGAAGGCAATAAAATTTTAGTTCAAAACAAAAAAGGCATGGCTATTCAGGCCTTAGATCCTCCTACCCAATTTAATCTACCCCTGCCAAAGGGACTTTCTGCAGAGCCCTATAAACAAATAAGACTGGGCAAAGACCGTTGGTACATTGCTTATGAGGATGGAATAAATTGGCTACCTAAATAAGACCCTTAGAATTCTACAATAAAGCCAATACTGGGGGTAGCAATGGAATCCTCATTCTTCAAAATAAAAGGAATGGCGTTGCTGCCATCTTCTTTGATGACCTGACCATCCGTAGTGGCAAATCCTTCATTGTTCTCCAATCGTTGGAAGGTAAACTGAGGATAGGCCGGGTTTTGAGTAACCAGGAGATTTTGCACATCCAAAAACAAATCCAGGGTCCATTTTCTAAAATTCCACTTTTTGTCGACCCTGAGATCCACTTGATTAAAGCCTTTTAATCTGAGAGAGTTCAATTGATTGTAATCCAGGATACCAGTGCCGGAGGTCAGGTAATTTTGTCGAGACAGATTTTCATCGAAGGGTGTGTAAGGCGCTCCACCGGCATATCTGTATTTTAAGCCCAGCTCCCATCCACGACCCAGTTTTTTACCAAAGATCAAAGAAACCAAGTGTCGGTTGTCCCAGGCGGAAGGAATCAGCTGACCTGATACACCGGAAAATCGACTCCTTACAAAGGTGTACGATACTACAGCAAATACACTGCCTGTTAGTTTTTGTTGCGCATAAATTTCAAAGCCATAGGCTTCTCCCCTGCCATCAGATGTTACTGCTTCATTGCCAATGGCACCAAATTCTCCACCCTGGTTGGCCAATGAAATGCCCGTTAACAGAGAAACCGGATACTGGCTGTATTTTTTATAAAAGCCTTCCATCGTAAATCGAAGGTCTTCTTTGGGCAAGTACTCAATGCCACCTACATAGTGATTGGAGGCAATGTACTCACTATTTTTGTTGATATAATTACCTTGGGCATCCTGAAATCCGAGAATGGTATAGATAGGTATCTTAAAATACCTTCCTACAGAGGCATTGACCTTCCATTGATCGTTGAATCTATAACCCAAAGAAAGCCTCGGCGATAAAGTTCTAAGGGGCTTGTTTCCGGATAGGGTAAAACTATTCATATCGGATCTTAAACCCAGTGAAACCCCCAATTTATCATTTAAAAATGAACGGGACACCTGTCCAAAAAATCCGTACTTCCAGAAAGACAAATCGGTATTAAAATCAAATACCACTGATGGTTGTATAAGGTTTCCATTTTCATCTCTGAGTTCTTTTCTAAACCGGTTATAGAAGTCATTGGTAAAATTAACCTGTTGTGCCATCACCCCAAATGCGTACTTCCAACCATTGACATATCTATCTAAAGTAAGTCTAAGTTTGTTTTCGGTTTCGTTGCTTACCGTTTTTAAGGTTCTTTCTTCTTCCAGCTTGGTATCGTTGTTTTCAAATTTATCGAGTCTGTTTTGGTAGTCATTTCTGCTGACCGATAAGTTGATAAAACCGTTGTTGATCAGGTGTTTTACAGCTACCCCTGCTGTATAATTCCATTGATTGATCAAGGGATTGGAATTGAGGATGTACACATTTTCTGCTGTAGCGTCTTGTGCCGGTTTAAACGAAAATTCGTCGATGGCACCTACCCCAATCAATGAAACACTTGTTTTAGAAGAGGCCTGCCAGGTAATCTTACTCTGAAAGTCCCAGTAGTTGGGCCTGATCGGCAAGTCGAGTGCCTCAAACAAGAGCTGGAGGTAGGAACGACGGGCAGAAACAATGTAATTAACTTTATTTGACAATGGACCATCCAGGGTTAGGGCTGCCTCTGTGGCACTCAACCTGAAGTTGCCTTGCATGTTTTTAGAATTACCATCCCTTTGATCAAATTCAAAGACAGAAGCCAAAGCATTATCATAACGGGCATCAAAAGCAGAAGAGCTCAGCTTCACATCTTCAATAAAAGAAACATTTAAAATTCCGGTAGGACCACCGGCGCTGCCCTGGGTAGAAAAGTGGTTGATGACTGGTATTTCTATGCCATCGAGGTAATATACATTTTCATTGGGCCCTCCTCCCCTTATAATGATATCGTTTCTAAATCCTCCAACACTGCCTGCCGTACCTCCTACACCCGGCAAAGCCTGCACTACGCGTGAAATATCAAAATTACCTCCCGGATTGCTTTTGATTTCTTCAGTGGATAGCCTTTGAACAGAGAGCGGAGTTACAATATCACCTGCTGCTGCAATTCTTGATGAATTGGCCGTCACGGTAACCTCATCGAGTGTAACTGAATTTTCGGTTAATGCAAAGCTAAGTTGGACAAAATTTCCCGAAGTAATGACCTGATTGTACTTGGTAACCGGGGTATATCCTACATAAGATGCAAGAATATTGTAACTCCCAACGGGCAATTCTAAAGAGTAATGGCCGTCAACATCAGTAACTGTGCCATAAGAAGTCCCTTCTACCGCAATTGTTACTCCAATAAGGGACTCCCCCGTGTTGACGTCTGTTACTTTGCCCTCAATACTGCCATTGACCTGAGCAAAGGCGGCATATTGAAAGAATGCAACCATAGTAAATGTGATTACACCAATGAAACTCTTCATACCTGATTTATTGATGAAAAGAAAACAGCGCCATTTCCATTTTGTTTTCATATTTGCTCAAAGAGCAAAAAAAAAGCCGGGACAAACCCGGCTTTCATTTTTAACCTCCAAAATCGTCGAAGGCAATATTTTCTGGTGGCACTCCCAATGAATCCAATGTTTTAATTACAGATTGATTCATCATTGGCGGGCCGCAGAAATAATATTCAATTTCTTCCGGCTCAGGGTGGTTTTTGAGGTATTGTTCGTACAATACTGGCATGATAAAGCCTTTAAAACCATCACCCGGTGCATCTAAATTTTCTTTTACCTGCCAGTTGTCTTCCGGTAGCGGATTGTCAAGGGCAACATGGAACTTAAAGTTGGGAAAGTCTCTTTCAATTTGTCTGAATTCATCGATGTAAAACAACTCCCTTTTAGTTCTACCTCCATACCAGTAAGAAACTTTTCGGTTGGTGTTTTTGAGGGTATGAAATAAATGGAACAGGTGGGATCGCAATGGGGCCATGCCGGCACCCCCACCGATGTAAACCATTTCTTTTTGAGTTGGTTTGATAAAAAATTCACCGTACGGACCTGAAACTACACATTTGTCGCCAGGTTTCAAATTGAAAACATAAGAAGAACATACTCCCGGATTGACGTTCATCCAACCGTTGGTTTTTGGGTCAAAAGGAGGAGTGGCAATCCTGATGTTCAATTTTACAATATTACCTTCTGCAGGGTGATTGGCCATGGAATAAGCCCTGAATTGCTCCTCAGGATTTACCATTTTCAGATCCCATAACTTAAATTTATCCCATTCAGACTGGAATTTCTTGGGGTCATCATGGTACTTAGGGTGGGCCGTGATGTCCATGTTTTTGAAATCTACGGTGATTTCAGGCACATCAATCTGGATGTAACCACCCGATTGGAAATCCAGTGTTTCTCCTTCCGGCAGTTTTACCACAAACTCTTTGATAAAAGAAGCAACGTTGTAATTAGAAACCACTTCACATTCCCATTTTTTAATGCCAAATACTTCTTCCGGAACGTGGATTTTCATGTCCTGGCGAACTTTCACCTGACAAGCCAATCGTTTTCCTTCGGCTACTTCTTTTCTGTTGAGGTGATTCATTTCAGTTGGTAGCACATCGCCACCACCTTCATACACATGACATTCACACATGGCACAAGTACCACCCCCACCGCAGGCAGAAGGAAGAAATATTTTTTCAGAAGAAAGCGTGCTCAGCAGACTACTTCCCGGCTTAACCAGGATGGGTTTCGACTCATCTCCATTGATGATGATCTTAACATCACCCTGTGCAACCAGTTTTTTTTGCGCATAGATCAGACCAAAGGCAAGAATAAGTAGGATGGCAGAAAAGGCAATGATAGCCCATAGCACAAACATCAAATCAATCATTAGTATCATGTTTGTATTCTCTTTTAGTGTTTAGCAAAGTAGGTTGCAGGATTGATACCCATAAGGCTCATGAAGGCAATGCCTAAAAATGCAGTAAGTATAAATGCCATACCCAAGCCCCTCAATGGAGCAGGTACCTGACTATATTTCATTTTTTCTCTGATGGCTGCCATCAAAACAATGGCAATCAACCAACCAAAGCCAGAACCAATCCCATACACCACTGATTCAGAGAAGGTATATTCCCTGGCTACCATAAACAAGGCTGCACCCAGGATAGCACAGTTAACCGTAATCAGAGGTAAGAAAATCCCAAGGGCGTTGTAAAGTGAGGGTGAATACTTTTCAACAGCCATTTCAACCAACTGAACAGTTGCCGCAATACTGGCAATAAAAAGAATAAACCTCAAAAAAGTAAGGTCTGTTTTAAACAAACCATTGGGTCCTAGTACCAACTCACTAACTACCCAGTTGATAGGAACCGTGATTGCCAAAACAAAGATAACAGCTGCCCCCAGGCCGATGGCTGTTTTAACACTTTTGGAAACGGCCAGAAATGAACACATACCAATAAAGTATGAGAGTACCATGTTCTCAATAAATGCCGACTTAATAAATATGTTAAGTAAATCCATTTTTAACTTTTTTAGATTATATAACCTTCTGTTTAAGAAATGTCGATAAGTTTAGCTTCTTTCGAACGCTGAATCCAGATAATGATGGCAATCAGGAACATGGCGGATGCAGGTAAAACCATCATGCCGTTGGGCTGGTACCAGCTAAGCAGGGATGAAGCTTTGGTATTGATTAAAAATTCTGGTCCTGCACCAATGATTTTATATCCCAATAATGCACCTCTACCAAAAATTTCCCGGATAGCGGCAATGGCAACAAGGATCCAGGCATAGCCCAAACCATTTCCAATACCATCCAGAAAAGCGGGCCAGGGCTTATTGCTCATGGCAAATGCTTCCAATCTTCCCATTACGATACAATTGGTAATGATCAATCCAATAAAAACTGACAATTGTTTCCAAACATCGTACGAGAAGGCCTTCAACACTTGTTCTACTACCGTAACCAATACCGCAATTACAACCAGCTGCACAATCATCCTGATTTGTTTGGGAATGCTGTTTCTTAGCAGTGAGATGGCCAAATTGGAAAACCCAGTCACGAGGGCTACTGAGACGCCCATGATCAAAGCAGGTTTTACCATAGTTGTGACAGCCAAAGCTGAGCAAACTCCAAGAACCTGCACTGTAATGGGATTGTCAATATGAAGCGGATCTTTGATCAGCTTTTGCTCTTTTTTGCCAAACAAGGGTTCGGCTTTTACTTCTGTGGGTGCTACTACTACGTCAGCCATTTTGTGAAGTTTATTATTTTTTCAATGATTGAAAGTAAGGGAGATAAACACCAATACCCTTTGTTAGCATGTTGGATACTCCTGTTGATGTAATGGTAGCTCCCGAAATCGCATCGACTTCGTGCTCAGGATGCTTTAAGCCCCCTTTGACTACCTTTACAGAAACATACTGTCCATCCTGCATAATTTTTTTATCGTGGAAAGACTTGGGGAAGCTGGCATTGTCTTTGATTTCCGCACCTAATCCGGGCGTTTCTCCAACGTGACCAAAGGAAGCACCTGCTATGGTGTTGAAGTCATCTTTAATGGCAATGGTACCCCATATTTTATCCCATAATCCATTTCCTCTTACCGACATCAGATAAATATTTCCTTTGTCGGTTTTGTAAATAAACAATGGATATTTTCTGTCCTTTTCAGGCTTTTTTTCTTCTGCAGCCATATCAATGGTTTCTGCGTCCACTCCTTCTACTTTTTTACCGGCAGCGTCGATCACCACTTTTTCAACCTTATCAGCAAAAAGTTTATTTATTTCTGCGGGGGCCATTGTGGTTGGATCAACACCTATCTGATCTTTGATAGAGTTGAGGATCTCTTTTTTCTTAAACACCGCCTCATTTTGTTCGTGCATGGGTTTCAGGCCATTCACTACAAAGGCTAATGATACCGAAGATATCAAGGCCATGACCAGGGTGTATACCAGGATGTATTTGTTACTAAACACGGCTAGTTCTTTTTTTAATGTTGGATTGAACAATAAAATAATCGATCAGTGGAGCAAAAGAATTCATAAACAGAATTGCCAACATCCATCCTTCCGGATAGGCAGGGTTCAATACCCGCACTACGAGTCCGACCACTCCGATAAAAAATCCATAAATCCACTTACCTTTATTGGTACCACTTGCTGTTACCGGATCGGTAGCCATAAATGCCATAGCAAAAAGGAAGGATCCCAATATGTAGTGGTAGTACCAAGGTACCATCATAAATGCATTAAAGCCCCAGGCATTGAATAACAGCCCGGTCACTCCTACACCCAAAACCATACCTGCCATGATTCTCCAACTGGCAACCCTGGTAAGGATTAGGAATAAGGCACCTAAGATAATAAAAGGCTTATTGGTTTCGCCAATAGAACCGGGAATGGCGCCCCACATTATCTGACCGATTGAGTAATGTTGATTCACTGCTTCCATACCTCCCTGGTAAGCCAGCGCAAGAGGAGTTGCGCCACTAAAGCCGTCAACTACAACTGTTTTAGCCGCATCAAATTGAGGCCAGCCCAGCGAACCAAAAATAGAGTTGAAAAATCCGGTGTGCCACCAGCCATATTCAGCTGCTGATCCCGCAGCTAAAGAATCGTAGCCTGAAACCCAACAGGTATCTCCAGATATTTCTGTTGGATAAGCAAAAAATACAAAAACCCGGGCCAGTAAGGCGATGTTCCATATGTTCATACCAGTACCGCCAAATGCTTCTTTTCCTAAAATCACGGCAAAAGTCACAGAAAGCGCCAAAATCCACATCGGAAGATCTGGTGGCATAATCAGTGGAATCAAAGCACCCGAGACCAAAAAACCCTCTTCAACGGCGTGTCCTTTTTTTGCTGCAAATAAAAATTCAATGCCCAGACCAACCACGTGGGTTACAATAAACATTGGCAACATTTTGATGAGTCCGTGTGCCAGCTTTAAATGAAATCCATCTAAAAAACCTAAATGCTGGCCTGCCGCTACAAAGTGCTGGTGACCTATGTTGTAGGATCCAAATAGATAACAAAGCTGTAAAGCTAAAACAACGTAAACCATCAGTCTTTTGAGATCCATACCATCTCTGATATGTACTCCCCCTTTGGTCACGGTATTGGGCGTAAACGCAAATGTAAAAAAAGCATCGTACGCAGTATGCAACAATTTACTCTTTTTCTTATCTGGTTCTATGCGCTGTAAAAATTGTAATAATCCCATGGGTTATTAGGTATTATATAGTTCTTTTCTAAATGTTATGCTTCTGTTCTCATGTAATCAAGTCCTTCTCTTAACAACTGCTGTAACGGCTGTTTAGAAGTACAAACAAATTCACACAAGGCTACATCTTCTTCCGACAACTCGTTGATACCAAGTCCTTCCATCATTTCTACATCTTTGGTCAGAATGGATTTGAACAAGTGTTGAGGATAGATGTCCATGGGCAACACCTCTTCGTATTGTCCGGTTACCACAAAGGCTCTTTTTTCTCCGTGTGTATTGGTGTTGACATCAAATTTCATTTTGGGGAAGAGTCCGTTGGGATAAGTACCTGAGGCCGACGGTCGAGGGCTTAATGGCATCAGCCAACCAAACATCTCATAAAAATCACCTTCTTCGATGATGGTAAGCTGGTCGTCTTTTTCATTCATAAAACCAGAAGCAGCTACTTGCTTTCCTGATAAAACATCACCGGATATGTAGCGCAAATTGCCATCTGTAACATTGCCTTGTGTCAATTCAGTGACACTGGCACCAGGATAAGTACTTACATATTGTGGTTCTTTTACCTCGTTGCCTGTTATGGCAATAATAGCTGTGCGTTTTACTTCACCCGTAGCAAACAATTTGCCAAGGGCAATCACATCCTGTACCCTCATGGTCCATACCTTTTCTCCCGACCTAATGGGAGCAATGTGGTGGATCTGAACACCAACATTGCCAGCAGGATGTTTGCCTTCAAAGTAATGGAGGTCTGCGTTTTTTGCTTTGCTAAAAGCCGAAGAAAGTTGACCGCGGTTGCTGCCATCCAGGCCCAGGTAAACCTTGCCCTCAGTGAGTCTGGCCAAAACATCGATGCCATCCTGAAATGCCTGCTCATTACCGGCTACTATCAGGTTGTTGTCAGGTGCCATTGGTGCCGTATCAAAGGTCGAAATAAAAATATTTTTTGGCTGACTGCTCAATTGGGGTACCACGTCAAAAGGTCTTTCATTGATCCAGGTCCATGCACCTGTTTCTAACAAAAAGCTGACAAGGGCTGTCCTGTCGGCATCTTTGCCAGGTGCACTGAATTTTTTAAACTGCTGGTCTTTGTCTGCCAATATGACGATATCTGCAATCGCTCTTTTGTCTCCTCTGTTGATTTCAATTACCTCACCACTTACCGGACTGGTAAACTTGATTTCCGGGTGCTTTTTGTCGTGGTACACTTCATCACCCGCCTTTACCGTATGTCCAACTTCTACCACTACTTTGGGTATGGGTGAGAGACCAATAAAATTATAAGGCTTCAAGGCTACTCTACTCACTGGTTTGGAAACAATCTGGCTACTTTTCACTTCGCCATTGATCAAAATCTCAAAGCCCTTGTTGAGTTTATGATTGTTAGTTGATTTGGTTTCTCCGGTAAACTGATTCAAAAATTTGGTAAACCAACCTTCTTCGGAAACCTGTTTATGGGCTTCCATGTCGATTAAATTGGCCGTCAATCCCACCAAGGCACTCAATCCGGTAAGAATGAGAATACCCAGAATTGAATACATTGCCCAACTGGGTGTGATGGTACCCTGGCCAAAAACCAAAAACGAGTTGAGCATAAAAGCCATTGCCATTATTGCCCTGTATCTGTAGCTTTTCAAGAGGATAATTTTGAAGTTTGCAAAATGTACGCAAATATAATTAATGAGGTTTTCCTCTGTAACTTAAGTAACATATATCTTAATGGAAGGTTGCTATTTAGATTATGTCTAAACAATTTTTATTTTGGTAATCCCCATAAATACCACATTATCACAAAGTAATATTTTGTGTACTTAAGTAGGGCAAATTAAAATTTTCCTTTTTTTATAAACACTTAGGCAGCATTTATCGACTTAACCGTATCAATAGTGATGTTAGTAAAAAGTATTACCCATCGCTTACAGCGTAAATCTAGTAGTAGAAGTCTGCGCCAAAAGCGCAGGTTTTACAAGAAGCCCAAAAAGCTTCGGATTTGATTGGATGAGGGACTGTCGAACAGACGGTCCCTTTCTTTTGCTGGGTTAATCAAGCAACCCGCCACATACACTTATTACCTGTCCGGTAACGTATGTACTCATATCGCTACCCAAAAATATACAGGCATTGGCCACATCGTCGCCTTTACCCAATCTTTTAAGCGGGATATTGGCTTCATAGGCTTTGCGCTGCTCTTCGGTTAGGGCATGAGTCATATCGGTTTCAATAAAACCGGGAGTGATCACATTGCACCTGATGCCCCTCGAGCCTACTTCCTTGGCAATGGATTTGCTAAAACCGATGATTCCGGCTTTGGATGCGGAGTAGTTAGCTTGACCGGCATTGCCAAATACACCTACCACGGATCCCATATTGATGATCGATCCCGATTTTTGTTTCAGCATTGATTTGAGTACGTGCTTGGTAAGATTGAACACTGATTTGAGGTTTACTCTTATGACCTCATCCCATTGCTCTTCAGTCATCCGTAGCATAAGGGTATCTTTGGTGATGCCCGCATTGTTGATCAGTATGTCGATAGTACCAAAATCGGTCTGTACAAGCTCGGTCAGTTGTTCGGCCTGCTGAAAATCTGCTGCATCCGATTTATAGGCTTTGGCTTTAACCCCCATGGCCTCCAAATCAGCAACGATGGCCATCGCCTTTTCTTCACTGCTCAAATATGTGAAGGCAATATTGGCTCCCTGGGCTGCGTATGCTTTTACAATGGCTTCTCCGATGCCTCTTGACCCTCCTGTTACCAATGCCGTTTTTCCACTCAACAATTTCATTTTATTCTGTCTTTTATAAGGTATTGCGTGCGAAAGTAGGAAAAAAGCTATATTTACCCACACTTAATTGTAATATTGTTGACTTCAAACTACTCATAAATGGAATGGACTAGACGCGATATATTGAAAACATTGGGCGGAAGCAGCCTTGGCCTGGGATTGGCAGGACTAAGCAAAACAACTCTCGAATACCAACCTGCAACCTTAGGATTTACCCAAATGGCGGCCGGTCGGAAAATGACGGCAATAACCTGTGGGGCTGGCAACAGGGGCAATGTGTATGGCAACTATGCCGCCAATTTTCCCGAAGAACTGGATATTGTGGGGGTAGCAGAACCCATTCCGTTAAGGAGACAACGGTATTCAGAAAAACACAGCATAGCCCCGGAAAATCAATTTGTAACCTGGGAGGATGTTTTTAAGCGACCCAAATTTGCTGATTTTATCATAGTTACCACACCTGATAATCTGCATTACGGACCGGCGATGGCTGCACTTGAAATGGGTTATCATCTTCTTCTTGAAAAACCCATTGCACAAACGTGGCAAGAATGCAATGATATATTACAACTGCAAAAAAAGAAAAAAGCCATTGTAGCGGTTTGTCACGTACTTAGGTATGCTCCCTATTATAGAAAAGTAAAAGAGGTCCTCGATAGTGGGGTGCTGGGTCAGCTGATCAGCATCCAACATTTTGAGCCCATCGAAAGAGAACACATGTCGCATTCATTTGTGCGCGGCAACTGGCGGGTAGCAGAAGATACCAATCCCATCATTCTGGCCAAATCATGCCACGATCTGGATATGCTGAGATGGTGGATAGGTAAAAAATGCACCCACATCAACTCTTTTGGATCTTTGTCCTGGTTTAAGTCAGAAAACGCGCCTCCTGGCTCTACCAGTCGCTGTACTGACGGTTGTGCCGTGGAAGCGTCATGTCCTTATTCTGCCTTAAAAATTTATCACCGTGGCAGGAGGTACATCTATGCAATGGACCTGCCGACAGAAGAAGATAAAAAAGGAGACGCCATATTGAATTTGCTCAAAACAGGGCCTTATGGCAGATGTGTTTATCGATGCGACAACAATGTGGCTGACCACCAGGTGGTTTCCATGCAATTTGATGGTGGAATCACCGCTGGATTCAACATGGAGGCCTTTACCAATTATCATGGTAGAAGAACCAGGATTATGGGCTCCATGGGCTGTATTGTAGGAGATGAAGATGTGCTCACTGTAGCCAATTTTGCTACTGACGAAGTTACGGAGTGGTTGACCAAAGACCATGCTACCGGCTCAGGTCACGGAGGTGGTGACTGGGGCTTGCTGCGTGACTTTTTGAGGGCTGTAGAAAACAAAGACGAGAGCTTGCTCACATCCACTTTAGAGGCTTCGATGGACAGCCATAAAATGGGATTTGCCGCTGAGGAAAGTAGACTACAGCTGAAAACGATTGCACTTTAATTAAGCTTTGTTAACCCTTTGACTTTCGACATTCAGGATGCCTTTGACGATGAACCATTGTGCAAGGGCATAGGTAAGCATTACAAGTACACCACTCATGGGTATAGAGGCCACAAATTTATGGTATGCCAGACTCAGATCTGAGACCATAAATAACAATGCTCCATAAAAAAGCAAAGATGAACCGGTCTGTCTTATAGCCGTTACCACCATGGCAGTAATAGCCAGGGTATAAAACAATACCGGCCATTTTAATGCGCCAAATGATGAGTGATAAAAAAGATTAAACAAAAGAGCTATTAGAACTACCCCCCCCACTATGCCCCATTTAAGAGAATTCATTTCTTTTTTCTGCTGAGAAAAATAAGAGGTATAACAAAGCTGCATTACTAAAAATGCGCCCAGCCCCAACTGAAAAAAAGGAGGGGCATCGAACATCAGAAAGATATCTCCCAATAAAGCAAAGATCAGGGCTGTAAGGATGACTGGATGCTGGTGATCACCAACCTTCATCACATAATGCACCAATAAGGAGGATACAATGAGGGGCTTGGTCAATAGCCTCAGCCCCGGGTACATGTGCATGGCCCACACATCCAGAAAGACCAGGAAAAAAAAGACATAGTCAAACTTACCGGGCCGCCAGGACATTATTTCATCGGTTGTACATCCACAACAATTCTTTCTGGTCGGTTGGCTAATTCCCAAATGGTATGGAAGATCAAGCGACCCACTTTTGCCATTTTTTCGTAATTGATCTTATCGGCAGTATCTGTAGGCTGGTGGTAATCAGCGTGAACACCATTGAAATAAAAAATTGCCGGAATTCCCTTTTCTGCAAAGTTGTAGTGATCTGATCGATAGTAATACCTGTTGGGATCACTCTCACTATTATAAGTATAATCAAGGGTCAGCTGACAGTATTTTTGATTGACACTTTCGTTGATTTTGTGTAAATCGGTAGAAAGTCTGTCAGAGCCAATTACATAAATATAATCGGGATTATCTTTGTATTTATCATCTTGTCTGCCCACCATGTCAACGTTTACATCGGCCACCGTATTGGCAAGTGGGTACAAAGGATTATTGACATAGTATTCAGATCCCAACAGTCCCTTTTCTTCGCCGGTCACCAACATAAATACAACCGTTCTTTCAGGCCTGAAACCGTCGCCCCTGGCTTCTGCAAAAGCCTGCGCCAATTCCATGATGGTACTGGTGCCCGATCCATTGTCATCAGCACCATGAAATATCTGATCTCCTTTTTTGCCAAGGTGATCGTAGTGCGCA
Source organism: Saprospiraceae bacterium (assembly GCA_017987975.1). Lineage (GTDB taxonomy): Bacteria > Bacteroidota > Bacteroidia > Chitinophagales > Saprospiraceae > JADKBO01. The sequence goes on along the minus strand of JAGNSQ010000008.1, from coordinate 5,406 downwards.
GATACAATAACTACTTCGTCAGGCTTACTTTTACCAGGGATCACACCAATTACATTCTGGCTTTTAATTCCGTTTACCTTTTTTTTGAGGTTAATCTGAAAATGAGACTTCAATTTTACCGGTTTAAACTTGCCTTTGTTTTTGATGTTCTCTCTTTCCTTGATAATTTTTTCATCTTCTGTGCCAAAAAGTTCTTTGGCGATGGTCGTGGATATGTAAGCGTGATTAGGGTAAGCTATCACATCTTTGGTGTGATCACCTAACTGAACCGTTGGGCCCATTAATTGATTTCTGTTTTCTCCAATGGCCTTTTTGATGTCGTCTTCAATGATTAAAACCAACGACACTCCTTTCGCTTTGGCGGTCATCAATTTTTTTTCAACACTAGCCCACTCTGAGGTTTCGCGTGTACCACTGATCCAGTAATTACTATCGGCTTTCATTGGTTCGCCCTTATTGATAACAATTATCTTTCCTTTAAAATCTTTGTCCTTGCCTTTGTAGTCAGTATACTTCGGACTATCAATGCCGAAGCCAACAAATAGAACATCCTTGGATTCGAGCAGGGGAAGATCTCCATTTTTGGTAGGGAAAGCCAGGTAGTCCCATAGGTGGCGAAATCTGGCTCCATTGACATAAATATCTGTATCATCCCATGAAGAAAAGGTAAAATCAACGGGTTGCCTGAATTCATTGACTCCGGGAGCCTGGTCGAGCAGGTAGGCATCAAACTGTTTGGCGATATAGGCAGCGGCTTTTACATTGCCTGGCTGCCCTGTCTCCCTGCCTTCATAAGCTGGCGAGGCGATGATGGTAAGGTGTTTTTTTAAATCTTCTGCTGTGATGGTTTTTGCATATTTAACAGCAGGATCGGTTTCATCTGCAACAATGGCCTTGTCTTTGTTAGGAAGGGTAACGCCGCTTTGAAACTGTCCGAAAACAGGTAAACTCAGTGCAAGAAAGGAATAAAAATAAAGGTTCTTTTTTAACATGATAGGTTTATAATAGGGGTGTTGTTTTAACAAGTTATTTTTTGAACTCTGTTGAGGTGTCTTCCACCTTCAAAAGGCTCATTTAAGAAGGATTTAATCATTTTTTTTGCCAGATCCAGTGAAACAAAACGAGCGGGAATACACAAAACATTGGCATCGTTGTGAGCACGTGCCAGCCTGGCCAGCTCTTCTTTCCAGCACAGGGCTGCCCTGATTCCGGCGTGCTTATTGGCAGTAATGGCCACTCCATTACCACTGCCACAAATTAAAATGCCCCAATTGGCTTCTCCACTTTCAACAGCATTGGCCACAGGGTGGGCGAAATCCGGATAATCAACCGAAGCTTCGCCAAATGTACCCTTATCCAATACCTCGTGTCCCCCTCTTTTCAGGGTCTGTTTTATTTTTTCTTTGTAGGCAAAACCGGCATGGTCACTGCCTATGGCTATCGTCAATTTACTCATTTTATTGCGCTTGTCTCAATCCCTGATTCAATACCCCTAATCGCGTATCAAGGTCGCCAATCAGGTCATTGATCTCTTTTTCGAAGGCGGCATCTTTGGTTTTGGCAGCCAACTGTTTTACATCCATGGCACATTGTCCATAGAGATCCACATCCTGACCAAAAGAAATCAATTCACTCGCTTTTAAGGTTTGGAAAAAGTCGCCATAAGCCTTGGTTTCCTGAGCCAGGATTTTGATGTGTTTTTTAGCATTTTCAAAATCTCCCGCATTCACCATTACATTTAAAAAAGGTACAATGCCGGCGTCGTACTGGAAGTTGATCGCAGGGAAGGCTTCAAAGTATTTATTGGCCAATTGGGCAGCACGGGTGCTGTCGCGTTGCGCCAATAAAGCATAACAGCCTCTCAACATGGTCAGTTTCATGGCCTGAATTTCTGCCAGGTACGACTTATCCACATGGGTTTTTACCTTGTCAAAATTACCCCAGGCCCAGTCTTTGGTGATGTGGTTAAACAATTTATCAGTTGCTACCCTACCACTGCCATAGATAGAGAAAGCCCTATCAGATGGGCTAAAGGCAGGTATTACCCTCAAGCCCATACCTTCCAATTGCATGAAGTCATTTAATCCCTGTAGTTTGTCATTTTTACAAGTAACAGAGAAGTAGATAGGCCTGTCATTGATGTTTGAAGCAATCAGATCGAGGATGGCAATGTCATCTTTTGTCAGGTACCTGCTACCCTCCGGAATATTAACCGGAATAGAATCCAGCACGGGTATTGAATCTAATTCAAACAGACTTGGGTTGCGTTTAACAGGGATGTAATAATTTTTATAACTGAGGTTAGGGTATCCTTCTGTTGTTTTTACATCCGACGCCAGTTTGTTAAGCACGTCAATAATGTTGAGTCGCTGCGGTGAGGTCTGCTCTGTGAAGAAGACCTGATTCATATTTTTGCCATTATAGCTCTCCTGTGGAACGGTCATTTTGATAGGAGCACTTTCATTGACTTTTTTGCGAAGCTTGTCGATGTACCAATCTACCTGGATCAGAGATAAGTTGACCACCCTTACATCTCGTCTTATGTTTTCTACTTCCTGCACATACCACAATGGATAGGTGTCATTGTCACCATAGGTAAAGATAATGGCATTTTTATCCAATGAATTAAGGAAGTTGGCAGCATAGTCTCTCGAGGCATAGTGTTCACTTCTATCGTGATCGTCAAAATTTTGAGTCAGCAGGATGGCAGGAGCTGCCAGGCCTAGGAGGCCTGCAAGACCAGAAGCCGCAAGTCCAGGCATCTTTACTTTTGATGCCAGTAAGTCGGCGATGGCTAGCACACCGAAGCCAATCCAAATACAGAAAGTGATAAAGCTTCCTACCAAAACGTAGTCTCTTTCTCTTGGCTCGATTGGAGGCTGGTTGGAATAAATAATGATGCCCAGACCTGTGGTTACAAAAAGCATCAACAAGGCTAAAAATTCTTTTCTTGATTTTCCAAAATGGAAGACCATACCCAACATACCTAGCAATAGAGGTATAAAGTAGTAAGTATTTCTGGCAGGATTTTCTGTGATACCGGCTGGTGCCAAATCGTTTTTATAGGTTCTCGATTCATCAATAGCATCGATGCCACTGATCCAGTTACCATCTTTTTTGTCCCAGATGCCGGTGCCCTGATCGCCATTCTGCCTACCTGCAAAATTCCACATAAAGTATCTCCAGTACATGTACCTCAATTGGTAGTGGCGGAAATAAGCTATGTTATACCCAAAGTCAGGCTTTCCTTCTCCCCTGCCGGTCAGGTATTCTTTGTATTGCTGGTGAAGGTCAGCTTTGTCCTGATGACCGATACGTGGGAAAATTATTTTATCAGAATTTTTCCAAACGTAATCGTATTTCTCATCTGTAATTTTATATTCGTTGCCTACCCTACCGTATCTGGGTGTTCGCTCTACATTGGAGGGTGATGCCAAATAGTGAGGCCCTTTGATCAAAGGTCTTTCGCCGTATTGTTCACGGTTGAGATAAGGAATCAAACGCATGGCGTCTGAAGGTGTGTTCATATTGACGGGTGTATCTGCGTTGGCCCTGATCACCACCACACCGATGGTACTGTAGGATATCACAATCAAGGTAGCGGCAATGCCCAGGTTTTGCAACAGCTGTGAGCCCCTTCTGTGTGCGGTGCGCAATACAAACCAACACATAGCACCCACAATGATAAGGGTGGGTACAATGCCCGAATGAAAAGGCATGCCCAATGAATTAACCATAAATAGCTCCATGCTCTGCCAAAGGCTGGGTATGCCCACTATGACCAGTTTTTGGATAAAGGCGATGGCTACACCTCCCAGGAGGATGCTGATGCCCAGACCGGTAATGGATTTATTTTGGTATTTTTTGTAGTAATACAACATGGCGATTGCCGGAAATGCAAGCAAGCTGAGCAAGTGAACCCCAATAGAAAGACCTGCTGCAAAAAGACTGAAAATCAACCAACGGTCATGCTCATTTTCATCGGGAAGGTGGTACCATTTGATGGCAGACCACAAAGTCAGCGCAGTGAAAAAGGTTGACATGGCATATACTTCACCTTCAACAGCTGAAAACCAAACGGATGTGATAAAGGCACTTGACAAGCCGGCAGTCAAACCTGCTAATGCCAGACCAATATTTTGACCAAATGTAGGCTCCTCGTCTCTTCCCACCAAAGCCATTTTACCCATCAGCATGGTGACCCATGCCATAAACATGGCTGCAAAAGCAGATGATAATGATGACATCAGGTTAACCGCAAAGGCAATGTCGCTTTGTTTATCAGACACCAGATCAGCTATCCAGGTAAACATTCTGCCAATCAATACAAACAAACCGGCCCCGGGAGGGTGAACTACCTGAAGTTTATAAGCACCCAGAATAAATTCTCCGCAATCCCACAAACTGCCGGTTCTTTCTGCGGTGAGGTAGTACACAAAAAATGAAATCAACAAAACGGTTAAACCCGTAATGTTGATGAGTTTTTTAAACGACTGCATACGCGTTGTATTGATGTATAAATATTTGGATTAATCTAAAATTGCCACAAAAATAGTCATTTATCCCCAAAATCAACAGGGTTTGACCATTTCTTTGGCCGTCTTCCGGCAATGCAAAGATAACGCTGCCGGTCTGGCATTTTGTCAAACAGAAATGTTAAATCCGTCTTAATGAGACAATTAGCGGCTACTTCTTAAAAATGGGGGCAATTACCGTGGTGTCGTCCAACAAAATGGAGCCCGGTGAAGGGGGTCGTGCCGGCCTGTTCGGAAAAATTTTTCCGTTCATGATGTTGAGGTTGATCCTGTTGACTATAATGCTGTCTACATAATCCTCAGCCTTTAACAAAGCATCGAGCTTGCAGATCCTGAGACGCTCTGCATAGTATTGGGCTACTTCCTGGTCAATCTTTTCTTTTACCAGGGGTGGTACCTTTGTTGGCTCACTTTTAGGAAGCTGAAATGCCATGGCCCCCCACAAGAGGATAATTACTGCCAGCCCTGTTATCTTACCTTTTTTCATTCTTCAAAGAGCTGTTTGACTTCTGCCATCCTTACTTCATAAATGGAGTCTGTGTAAGCGGCAAAAAGTGAATCTGAAATGTTGGCACAAATGGCATCGGTTTTTGATCTAATGTCTTTGAAGGCCTGGCTCTTGAGGCTGTCATACAGTACCTTTTCTTCAATGGTTAACTCGGTCCTTTCCTTTTTTTCACAAGAAAAGAACAAAATAACGCTAAAGACAAAAAAACAATATTTAATTTCCAGTTTCAACGGCAAGTTGTTTTTTGCGCAACACAAAATTTTGTCCAAGGTAGACTTTTCTCACAATTTCATCTTCTGCGAGCTGTTCGGCGGTGCCGGCCCTGAGTATTTTACCCTCAAACATAAGGTAGGCTCTGTCGGT
>JAGNSQ010000095.1:5945-12485 GCA_017987975.1 Saprospiraceae bacterium | reverse complement strand
CTGTTGCATGTAGTCTCTCTTTTCTTTGCCCGGAGCAAAAACAAAGGCATCAATCATGATGATTTCATTGGTAGCTGCATCTAACAGGGTGTAGTTAAAAAAGGGTCCACCCATAAAGTCGTTTTCCATTTCCCAGATTCCCCTCAGCTCTTTGGTATAAGACGAATTGAGTTGGTACGCATATTCATACACCGGCAGGTCAACAGCATTGGTTTTCATAAAGGACCCCTTCACGCTACCTTCAATGGATGCTGTCAATTCATCTCTCCATGCCAGCAAGGATGCTTTGCTTAAATCAGAAGGACTTGTGTATTTTTTACTGGCTACAATGAGGTGTTGAGACATGTTATTAAAATCTTTTCGATACCATGTAAAATCAGATTTTAGGGGAGACTTTACATAGTCGGCTGGTATTTTCATATCGAGTCCAAAATCACGGATCAATTGCTGTCTTGCTCCTTCATTGTTATTTTTATGAGAATAAACATTGGCTTCCAGTTGAGATTTATCGTGTTCCTGCACTCTTTTTGCTACAGCAGGAAAAGTTTTGACAATAGACTTTGACAAGGCATTGAGGTCTTTTCCAAAAAGGTAAACTATTAACTGACCTTTTGCCCATTTATCTGAACCTACTGAGCTGTAAAAACTGGTGTCTGCCATGGCCTTACGCTTTTTGTCGTCCCCCAGGTCTTCACCCACCCATTTGGCAGTTGGCGAATTGGCATCGCCCATATTGGCTAGCACTACAAAGGTTCTGAGTTGTTTTTTTAAATCATCTGCCATCACTTCTTCAGATGTCATGTGTCTAAGATCAAAGATGGCTTCCGGCTGAGTCATCACAGGGAAAGCAGATTCGTAGTAATAGGAAAAAGTATCGCCCACAAAGCTCTCCCACACATTTTTATCACAGATTACCACGATGTCATTCATTTTTCCAAAGGCAGGAGACTTAGGTCTATACTTTGAACCTACTTCAGAACTGCAGGCATTAAAAAAAACAACAAAGAGGATAAAACTAAAATATCTATACATTATGGTTAACTTTCTATTTTACAGATGCAAAAAACGCCAATTTGGTTGTGAATGGGCGTCAGGCAGTGAGTTCTACAAAACTGTTTTCCAATTTTCCACCCAATTGAACGCCAATCTTTTCAATCTTAATTCTAACTTCTAACAGATGGGGCCATTCCTTTTTACAAGAATCCAGGATGTCACAAGCAACCGTTTCCAGCAATTTACTGGCTTGCGCCATACGTCGATCTACTATTTGAAAAAGAACTTCATAATTGATGGTGGTTTCAAGATCTTCTCTTGAAAAATAATTTTGTTCAAAGTCTACGGAGAGGGAAACAGAAAAATGATGGCCTGAAGCTCTTTCGGCCTCATACACTCCATGAAAAGAATAGAATGTAGCATTTTTTATACCTATTGAAAATTTGCCCATTTTTAAAAATTAAGGCTAAAATAGGTAAATTTGGAATGAAGGTTGGGTAAGGGGCAAAAAAAAAGACCGCTCAAGGTGTCCTAGACACCGAGCAGTCTCCGCTTGCTGATCTATTTACATCTTAATTTCAAAACGGGGCCGTATTTAAATCTGCATCAAATACATACCATAGACGTAGAAAAACTTTATTTTGTTGCCTTGGTTTAATCATCTTAACACAATTTTAACGAATGACACCCTCCCTACGCGAGCAATTTGCCCAAAAATTTGATAGTGAATACCACCGTTTGAATGCTGCCCAAAAGCACGCGGTTGACTGTATTTACGGGCCTGTCATGGTAGTTGCAGGACCTGGTACGGGGAAGACTCAGATGCTGGCATTACGAGTATGCAAAATATTGGTAGAAACCGATGCGGATGCTTCCAACTTATTGTGTCTGACCTTTACCGATGCCGGAACAGTGGCCATGCGCAACCGTTTGCTGGGTATTATGGGTCCTGATGCCAACAAAGTAAATATCTACACCTTTCATGGCTTTTGTAACAAAATCATTCGTGAAAATCCCGAGTACTTTGGAGATTATTTCGACCTTCAAAATGCAGATGAGGTTGAGCTGAGAGAGACCATAGCCGAAATGATGCAAGGCCTGCCACTGGACCATGTTTTGAGGCGCAATACAGGCAATCAGTTGTATGATTTAAAAAGATATGAGCGCGTATTTTCAGCCATGAAACAGGAAGAATGGAGTGCTGAGATGATAGAACAAGCTTATCTGACCCATGCTGAACTTTTACCCGGCATAGAAGATTTTCAATACAAAACCAATTATAAGGGCAATAAAAAAGGAGATCCTAAGACGGAAGCCATCAAAACTGAGCTTAAAAAGTATGATTTTGTAAGAAATGCTGCTCCTCTTATTGAAGTGTACCAGCAATTGTTACTAAAAAAAGAAAGGCTGGATTTTAATGATTCCATACTATGGGTGGTGAAGGCTTTAAAAACCCATGAAGCCCTGAAACTTCGTTATCAGGAACAGTACCAGTTTGTTTTGGCAGATGAGTACCAGGATACCAACGGTGTACAAAACGACATTTTATTTTTGTTGAGCGATTACGATGAAAAGCCCAATCTTTTTGTTGTGGGAGATGATGATCAGGCCATCTATCGTTTTCAAGGTGCCAACTTGCACAACATAACCACCTTTATAGAAAAATACGATCCCGAACTGGTTGTGCTGGATGTCAATTACCGAAGCCGACAAAACATTCTTGACAGCGCACTTCAGCTCATTGAAAATAACCAGGAGCGACTCAGCGGACTGAATAAAAAACTCAAAGCCGGGAGGGTCTTTGAAGAGGAAAACAGGGCCGTTCAGCCCACACTTAAGTTGTTTAAAAGTCCCGGAGCCATGGAATTGGGACTGGTCCAGGAAATAGAGGCGTTGAAAAAGGCAGGAGTCGACTACCGCGATATTGCGGTCATTTACAGAAACCATAAGGATGCAGAACCCCTCATCCAATACTACACCAAAGCCGGCATACCCCTCAATGTCAAAAAGAGGATAGACGTACTGCAACAACCAGAGATCAAACGCATCTTACATTTAATGGAATTTGTGGAAGGTGAAATGAAATATCCGGATGCTAAAAAACATCTTTTGTTTGAAATCATGCACTATGATTTTTGGGGACTTGATGCATTAGATATAGGTAAGATAGCCATTCATGCCTCACGGAGTGCCAAAGATGAAAATGAAGGCAACTTTTTGTGGAGAGACTTTTTGAAAAATGAGACCAGCTTACAGGCACTTGGCGTTCAAAAGGTAAAAGAAACGATGCATTGTGCCACGGTGTTGGAATTGCTGATTGGATCGGTAGTGAACCACACCTCACAGGTGATGCTTGAAAAAATAATTACGGAAACGGGGATGATGGATCACATCCTCAGATCCGGAAATAGTACATGGCGACTTCAGCTGGTTAATCGCTTTTTTGATTATGTAAAAGACCTCACCAGTAAAGCAGGAGAATTGAGTATGGGCAATATTCTCATGGCCATTGAGAAGAGGCAGGACTTTGAAGTTGAGCTGGCTTACAACAGCATTGTCATAGCAGAAGACGGGATCAATTTTGTTTCTGCGCACGGCAGCAAAGGATTAGAGTTTCCGTACGTTTTTATTTTGAATGCCACCAAAAAAAGTTGGTTGGATAAGCCATCTGAGAATACCAAATTCCCTCCTACCCTATTCAGGAAAGCAGGAGACAGCAATGATGAAGATGAGCGCCGATTGTTTTATGTGGCCATGACCAGAGCAGAAAAATCGTTGACCATCCTTACTTCGTTAGAGGATCAAAATGGTAAAAACCTCGATTTTCTTCCCTTCCTTTCAGAGTTGGGTTTTGACTTCCAGGGCATGCAAACACAGGTTTCAGATCAAAATGCTCTGGACTTGTATTTGAGTAAGCGGCTTAGCGAAATTAGTTTCAAACCCAGTTTGATCGACCAACAGGCAATTGATGCGGCCCTGGTTCGATTAGAAATGAATGCTACCGGCGTTTCAAAATTTCTTCATTGCCCGGTAACCTTTTATTTTGAGAATATTTTGAGAGTGCCCTCCGCCAGGAAGCCGGCACCCGGTTATGGCAATGCTATCCACTTCGCCATGGAAAAATTTTTCCTATACTGGAATGATCACAAAACGGATTCTGTTCCACCTATGGAAACCTTACTTTCATTTTTTGATCAGGGCATGGAAAAATTCCGCTCCCACTTTACAGAAGCCGAGTTTAACTCCCACCATTTTGAAGGTAAGAAGGCCCTTACTTTGCATTATCAGCAACAGAACCATCATTGGAATACACCACGCCAGCACAGGGTAGAATTAAAAATTAAATCAGACTTTGAAGGCATTCCGATTACTGGTATCATAGACCGACTTTCTCAGTATGATGACCGCTACGAAGTATATGATTACAAAACCGGAAAATCGGATTCAGGCAAATTCACCAAGGCCAGTGAGGATGATATTGAGTTGGGTAAAAATGGCGGTGACTACTGGCGACAGGCTGTATTTTATCGACTGTTGACAGAGCGTCAAAATGAAGGCAAAGGTCGTTTTGGTGGTGCTGTATTCCAATTTATCAGCGCCGATGAAGAAGATGCTAAAATCAAGAGTGTGGAGGTCAGCGGTGAAGATATGCAGCGGGTAGGCAATCAAATAAGATACGTGTATAATAAGATCAAAGCCCATGATTTTGATGCACCTTGCAACGACTGTCACTGGTGTCAATTTGTAGCCGAAGAAATGGGTATGGATGCCGTAAATCCTGATTACACAGACGAAGATCGGTCATTTGGTGAATTACCAGGCGACGAGCTTTAAGCGAGCCGAAAACTTATTTTAAACCAAAACTGATGTAATGGGCTGTGCAATAAATATTGCGCAGATAAGGTATGGCCAACAATGCCTTTAAGGGTTTAAAATTGAATTTTCGAACATAAATAGGATTGATCAGCCAAAAAGTTTCTTTGATCACCCGGTAATCCAAATTGCGAATAATGGAGTGGATTTTTTCTGAAATAATGCCTGTCTCCTTAATTTCCCTCAGTTCTTTGATGGTGGGCTCTCCTTCTCCCATCATTCTTAAAAATGCAACATAGAGGCTCATGGGTAGGAGGTGAAACCAGGGCAATTTGGATAACAGCTTACTTTTACAAATTTGTTGGTGTCCCCCGAATGGCATCCACCAGGGCGGATACGCAAAAAACACTTTGCCACCGGGTTTCAAAAATTGTTTTAGTTTGGCCATAAATTTAGCCTGATCGGGAATGTGTTCGATGACATCTTTAAGTACGATTAGATCGAACTGAAATTTACGATCCGACATAGGGTCGATGTCATAGATATTTGCATTTACTATCTCAACCTTGCCCTGTTTGACTTCATCTGACAAAAACGCATTTGCCATCTCAACCCTGGTGGATGAAAGCTCAATGCCCATGCCGGAATGGCCTTGATCAAGAAAGGCCTTTAAAACGCCGGCCTCACCACAACCAACCTCAAGTACACGTAAGGAAGTGTTGGCAGGTAGCTCTAAAAAAGGAATAATGTATTGTGCCGTTACCCATCGCTGAATTTCAAAGTAACGGGATTTGTTTTCGTGAAAATCGTACATAAAAATTTGTTAGTCCATCAATCCATATCGAACTCATACCTGACAAAGAGTTCAAAGCCCGGACCGAAATCCTGAATAGCGGAAGTGATTCCCATATTGGCCAGAACCCCCAGTCTGAGTTTAGCATCTTTGTTACCAAAGTCGTCGAATATAACTCCACCTTGCAGATTAATGTCATTTACCGTACTGTAACCAAGTCCAGCCCAAAATCGGTCTCTCATTTCATATTTGGCCCCAACCAATAAATTGATCAATTCAGGACTCACATAATTTAAAGAAAAACTGGGCTCAAAATATCCCGAGGTGCTGTACAATCTGGTACCCAAATCGATGACCATGTGGGCATATCTCTTTTGATTCAGATTATTGATCAGCACATTGGCTTCATAAGCCTGAAGGTATGAAAAACCTAAAAAGAATGTATTATCTGCCCTATATGCCCTGTTGTCAGAGATGTAGTAAAAGCCGGCTCCCACAGAAGGGAAAAATCCGGAATTCCCTGATTTGCCCAATGATGGATCATCTGTCTGATTGACGATGGCATTGGTGGTATTGTAACTATAATTTTGCCCCCCTGCTGTGATACCTAATGACAACTGACTGTCATCACCCAGGGCATCAATGAGTTTATAGGCATAATTTAATTGAAGTCCTATTTTGCTAACAGGTCCTGTTTTGTCAAATACCACAGAGCCCCCAGCGCTCATATTATAATCCACAAAGGGCATTTGATAATTGATAAAGCCGGTAGTGGGCGCTCCTTTGAAGCCCAGCCATTGCTGCCTCACAAAAACATCAATGTTCATGTTGGTACCTGTAGCAGTGGCAGCAGGATTCCAGAAAGTTCTTGCCTCACCCAGCTGAGATAAGTAAGGTAGTTGTTGGGCTTTCAGGGCTGAAAAACAGCAAATATTTATCAG
>JAGNSQ010000095.1:0-5845 GCA_017987975.1 Saprospiraceae bacterium | reverse complement strand
GCACTGACAGCGGGTAATGGGAATAATTTGATTTCGCGGGAAGCAGTATCTCTGTTTCCGGGACAGTCATCACCTGCAATTACCTTGTAAGTGGCAGTAGAAGATGGAAATACGATTATTTTATCCGGACTTATCAAATCAAAACTACCCTGAGGACCTTCCCATGTATAAGTAAGGCCTCCTGTGGCGGTAAGGGTTACGCTGTCTCCTCCGCATATGCCCGGAGCAGAAGCAGCCAGGTTGACATTCACAACCGGTCTGTTGGTAATAACAACGGTATCCTTAGCCGTACAACCAAAAGTATTGGTTACAAGGAGATTGAGGGTTGTGGTGCCGGCAATCCCATTGTTCTTGATGGTTATCTTTTGGGTTTCTGCGCCGTTTGACCAATCATAAGTAGAACCGGCATTGCCTGCATCCAATACAATGGAGTCATTGGGACAAAGGGTTTTGTCTGTACCTAAGCCAACAATGGGTAAGGCTCTTTCTGTTACCACAATGGTATCTGTTCGTGGACATGCACCATTAAAGGTGGCTTCCAGCACGTAGGTACCTGCTTTGTTTATCACATAAGTTAGTGAAGTAGCACCTGCGATGGCCTGGTTATTTTGCAGCCAACGGAAGGTATTACCATTGCTCTGACCTGTTAAGTTGAGAGACTGACCTTTGCAATATTCTCCGGTTGCCGGTATCAATACACTGGGTCGGGCACTAAAAGTAACCACCACATTGTCTGACGACTTACAGCCTTTCTGGGTTTCTACTTCAAGGGTATAAGTGCCTGCTGTAGTGGGGCTATATGATTTTGTATTGGCAACCACCGCATTGCCCAATTTCCAGGAGTATTTAAATGCGGTAACGTTGGATGTGATGGTAATAGGTGTGCCTTCGCAAGCTGTAGTATCTCTGATGTTTACCGCTAATACAGGATTGACAATGGCAGTTGCAACTTCCTCCACCGTGCATTCGCTTCCTCCACCTACACTGCCAGTGGCTTTAATGGTGTAGGTACCCGCCTGGGTGATGGCAAGTGTTTTGCCCGTCTGACCTGCTATTACCTGACCATTGCGCAGCCATTCAATTTTGGTGGCGGTGGTGGTAGCCTCCAAAGTATAGGTTTCGCCTTCGCAAATTTCAATGTTGACATCGCTCAATAAAACGCTTGGGCCTGGTTTAAAATCTACGTTTATAAAATCAATATTAGAACAGTTATTGGCGTCAGTAACCTGCAGTGAGTAAGTGCCGGGATTGCTCACATCAATGTTTTGACCACCTGTGATGGCAGTACCATTAAAGAACCATTGGTATTGGAAATTATTACCAGTTGGGCCCGTTAGAGGCACATCGCTGTTGATACATCCTGTCTTGTCGGCTCCTAAATTGACCACAGGTAAAAGATTCCTGATTACGTTTAACGAATCCGCCACCTTGCATCCGATTTCGTTAGAGGCCACAATCTTATACTTACCTGGTTGGTTGGTAACAAAAGAAAGGTCAATAGCCGGGTATGGAACACCATCTTTGAACCATTCAAAAATCTGGCTGGAAGAGGTAGCATTGATTGTGACATCTTTGCCTTCACAAAATGTAAGATTACCACCTGCATCTACGGTGGGTAGTGCATATACATTTACGTTGGCAATATCTTCATTGGTACAACCATTAGGAAACATTACTACCACTTTGTAAACCCCATCGATGCTTACGTCAATGGTTTTTCCGGTCTGGTTGGGAATGGCTACATTGTCCAAAAACCAGGTAATCGTGCCATTATCGGTTATGCTTAAAGTAGTTGATTGGCCTTCGCAAACATCTTTATCGTTGCCCAAATTGGGTTGTGGTGATGGATTGACAGCAATGTTAATTTCATCTGTAACCTGGCAAGCAGCGGAATTACCGGCTTTAACAGAATATAGACCTGCAGTATCAAGCGTTAAAATAATCTGTGGACCCGATTGAATTAATACTCCATCCTTGTACCACTCCAGGAAAGAAGCTGAAGTATTGGCAATCAGAATATAATCAACTCCATCACAAATGGTAAGATCTGCCGGCAAAGTTAAAGTTGGTGTAGGTTCGAACACCGCTTCAAATTCTTTGGATTTGACGCATCCTGTAGGACTCGTCACTTTCACAGTGTAAGTACCTGGTGAGTTGAGCGTCACAGTAGCATCTGATCCGATCACAGTACCGTTGGAGGCTTTCCATTCATAAGTACCCAAACCATCAATGGCTTCTACAGTCAGTGGTTGGCCTTCACATCCTCTTTCTATGTCATCCACTCCTATTTCAAATGGACAGCAGTTTTCCGGATGGGTGATGTTGACGGTGTATCGGCAATTGGCTTCTTCTCTGAAATAGGCGTCTAAAAAGGTGGTAGATCCATTAGAATTGCCTGTGAAGATTATGGCTTGCGGACTATTTGTAACCGAATATACATTATTACCAATTACGATGCTATCGCCTGCCGCAGTGGAATAAGTAAGGATAATTTCCTGGGTGAAAGAGTTGTCCAGTGGATTACAGGGAGTTTGCTGTCCCAGGATTGCCGACTCAAGAGAGCAGGATCCTTTTATTTCCAATTGAAAACTATTCAAACTAGGTAAAAAGCAATCACCTTCGATGTAAAACTCATTAAACTTCTGACCCACATAATTTTGCAAATCTGTAAGATTTGGAGGTGTAGTACCTGCGCTTTTGAAGGTTATTCCATAAATAGTGTAGGTGCCAGGGCCAAGGGCTCTAAAATCAGCTTCTGTTGTGACCGATGCTATGATATTATTTGAATTCCTCACAGCCACATAAGTGATGTCAAAATCTGTGGAGGGAAAAGTTGGTTCTTCTAACAGGATGCCTGGGCCTGAGAATGAGGGTATACGTGTGTTTATTGGTTTGGTGCCATAGTTAAAGAAGAGCATCTTGTATTTTGTACATTCCTGCAGGTTGGCAGAAAACACAGTGCTGGCAGAAACTCCCTGAGGGCCGGCATCGGTTCCTGAAGAAGCAACGAATGAGTTGCATGGGGTTGTTTCATTGTAAGTAGCCTTGTTGACAATGGTAACAAAGCCAAAGCCATCATTGAAATCGTATTCAACATTAAAGGTATAAATGCCAGATTCTGAAACTGAAAAAATAGTAGAATTGTAAAGGGTATTGCCTTTGTTGATGCATCCGATCCCTGAAGTGTTATAAATGGGGCTCGGGCCTGTAGGACTTGAAGTAGTAATTCTTTTTGAAAAAGTAGTTACGCGGCTTCCCACAAAATTGGATAGCGCAAGATCGAGCGCAGGGTCGCCTTTGTCATAGCTTAAATCATCATTGGGACAAATAATACTTTGAGGTGCAGAACAAGCACTTTGGATTCTGAAATTGGTATTAGAAATGTCATAAAACTGAAAACAATCATAGTCTGTGCATCCCACCTTAATTCTTGCAGTGGTAGAGTTGTTGACAAAGCCTGGTATGGTTAAGTTAGCTGTGCCCGCATTATAAGGTATGTCCGTGGCCAGAGGGACAGGAAAAGATAAACCGCCATCGGTAGAAAGAAAGATAGAGGCATTGTTGCAAAGGGCATCAGAACCATTGGTAGCCCAGGTAACCGTAATGCTTTGACCCGCGGTAAGGTTTTCGTTGGTGTTGGGGTAGGTCACAGTCAGAGGACCAGTAGTTGACACCTGAATTTCCATATCTTCATAAGAGATACCACCACCAGTTTCCTTATTGTCTCTCACTGAAAAACCAAAATTAATGCTTCGGTCAATCGTTGGTAAGGCCTGGAAGGGATCTGAATTATTGCCCCCTGCCACTGTTACGATGTCTGGAAAATACCTTTCGTTGGAAGTAGAGGGAGGAAAGTTTTTGAACAAAGGTGTTGTTCTTTTAGCCCCTGCTGCTGCTCCGATGTTTCCCTGGGTTGGACTACCTGCACCATCTTCATCAAACTGTTCCCAGGCATAGTAGATCACATCACCGTCATCATCGGTGCCATTCCCTTTGAGGTAAAATGGCGTGTTTTTGGGCATCTCATAGATTGCACCACACGGATTGGCTTCGGTATCCGGACTGTGGTTGGCGGAGGTTGTTGTTACCGGGCAAGTTGGTACCTCATCCAAGAGATAAAACAACATTTCCAGCGTACTTACATAGTGGAAGTAGTTATCAGCTTCTCCATTGGAAGGTACGTTGTTATTGGTTTGACAAAGGCCGTTGTATGACATGATGGTAGTGCCACTGCCTATTTCTACAGCTGTTTCTTCGCTTATGGCATCTGTACACGAGTCGCCTGTTCCGTTAAAAGTATGTTGCATACCAAACTGGTGACCTACTTCGTGGGCAAAAAGAGAAAGCCAGCCGTATCCAGTATTTCCATAAGCACCACTCCATGCACTGGCTTTATTGAGTTGGCCCCCTGAAGTGAAATTATCGCATACTGATTTCAATTGGGCCAAGCCACCGTTGCTCCAGCCATCGCCATCTTCGTGGGTGTGTAAGACATGACCGATATCAAATAAATTGCTATTAAATCTTTTTGGTACCTCGATACCCGCTTGCTGGGTTCTGCCCATTGCCCCCATTTGGGTATCAGGGATGAATGGATCGGTAGCGGTGTTGTTGAAGGCAAAAGCTCCGGTCAATCTGAAGGTGATGCTGTATTGTTTGTTGTAAATAGCGCTGATGCCATTGACAGATGCAGTGATAGCGGCGTTGGCGGCAGCGGCTGAATTGCCATTTTTGGCGTAAAATTCTCCCGTGGCAACGATGGCCATGCGGTATTCTTGTTTGGTGACCAAATCGCCTCGCTTACTTTTAACCACCCTGTTAAGGTCTGCTAAGTCGTAGGTTTCACCATCATGATCGGTTTTGCAGAATCCCATGGGCACCGTCTTCTTACCAAATTCAACCTTGTGATAACCCAAGCCCTGGTTAAAATCAGGTGCGATGGTAACCGTTTTCCCATCCCTGGTGTAGCTGGCCCATAGTCCTCCAGGAAAATAAGTAAAGGCACCAATAAGTTCCCCGTTGCTAACTACATCGAAAGTGGCAAGTCCCGGGTTTTCCTTTTTAACATCATCAGAGAGGACATTATTGGGAACCACTTGAAACTCCATCCAGGGATCCGAGCCCAAAGAGATGGTTTGAATTTGGGATCTTGTTGCCAATTTAGCGGATACCTGATCCAGGCGAACAAAAAAAGTAGGGGTTTCTGACTGCGTAAGTTGGCTGAATGCGGGTGTAAAATAGGTGAGACAAATCAACCAGAAAAAGAATCTTTTCATTATGCTCAAAAATTGGTTTAAAGGCACAAGGTACAAAAAAAATCATGGCAAAAATAAAGTCTGACAAATTCCAAATCAATAAAATTTACCACGCATTAAAACAACATTTAACATATATTAAATTGTTTATCAATAGTTAATGAATTATCCATTTAACTAATATCGTAATATGTAACCCAATTTTTTATAGAATTTCCCATAATTTTTGAGATATCTGCCTTTTTTCTTACTTTTGCATCCGCAAGTTCAAAAGAGGGCATGCAGGTGAGTAAAAATGGCAAAAGATTGTTCCAATATCGAAGTCAAAATTACTCATCAAAATAAAACGGTCTCGTAGCTCAGCTGGATAGAGCAACTGCCTTCTAAGCAGTAGGTCTCAGGCCTGTCTAACTGACTAACGCCAGTTAGCCAGGTAGATTCGAATCCAGCTAATCTGGTCTGAATGCAGATAGATAGGCTCGAAACAAAAATGATTATCCTTCAGGCATAAAGTGTCTGTTGAAAAAAAAAATATAGGTCTCGTAGCTCAGCTGGATAGAGCAACTGCCTTCTAAGCAGTAGGTCTCAGG
>JAGNSQ010000223.1 GCA_017987975.1 Saprospiraceae bacterium | reverse complement strand
TTTTGTTGAAAAAATATTTTGCCATGTTCATCCCCAATTGCTTCCAGTAAATAATTGAAGGCGGGCTGCATCTCTTGCATTGAGGCCATTTTTCCGGCTCGTTCTAAAACCTCGTTTCTCAACTTAGGCCAATTCACATTTTGACGGTATAGTGATGCTGATTGGGCGTGGTCAAGAATGGAATTTAATGTATGTGAAAAGCTAACATCTTTTTGTGCCCTCATATTGGATAAAACCAAACAATAAATGCAGATTATTAGCAAAAGGCGAAAGGTTTCGTTGGCAACTTTCATTGACAGGGATTTTTTGACAAATCATATTTTAGTCATCCAAGATATTGCATTTTTGAATGTAGTAAAAGGAATTTTGGACCCAACCAAAATCAAACAAGAACAGACACCCTAAATCCCCTGGCTGCATAATAAGACTCCGCACCATTGTGGTACATAAAAACAGTGTTGTATCTCCGGTCACAAAATATGGCACCACCCAATTTACGAATGGCATCAGGAGTCTTGACCCAACTGGAAGTTTTTAAGTCAAATGATCCAAGGGTCTGGAGATAGCGGTATTCTTCTTCAGTGAGCATTTCACCACCGATGGCATTGGCCATATCCATGGCACTGTCTTTGGGTTTGTTTTCTTTTCTGCCATCCAGGGCTGCTCTGTCGTAACAAAGGCTTCTCCTCTCTTTGGGACTTTCAGATGAACAGTCGTAAAAAATAAATGCTCCTGTTTTTTTATCATGGGCCACTACATCGGGCTCGCCGCCGGTTTCTTCCATCAGAAATAAGGTGTGAAGTTTCTCCGACTCTTTTTCCAGCCTGGCAAGAACATCTTTCCAGTTTAAGCCCTTGTGTCGATCTTTGTTTTTTTCAAACCTTTCAGCCAGGGTAGCAATCAATGTAGCTCGTTGTGTTTTGTCCAATTGTTTTTTCATGTCTGTGATCTATGTGTGTTGAGGTAATATTTTTCTGTTGTCCGGTCTCAGGTACCAGGAAACAAAAGTAAGGGTTAATAATAAAAGTGAAGGGGCAATTTCTGCAAAACTGTGATTCAAGATAAGGTGTGATATGGCCGCTCCCGACATGGCAAAAAAGAAGCCAGCATACGCCCACTCTTTGAGCACGGGATAACGGGGCACCAGGATGGCAATTGTACCCAATATTTTCCATATTCCAAGAACTGTCATCAAATAGATAGGGTAGCCCAGTTCATTGAATTTTTGGACTTCTTCTTCCATTTGCATCAATTGTACAATGCCTGTTGACACCATGCCAAGGGCCAACCAGAGGGTGGCAATCCAATAGGCTATTTTTTTTCCTTTTTGCATCTGATTAATTCTTGAATAGGTTTTGTAATCTATCGTGCGCCATACTAAGCCCAAAAGCAAATGGCATTTTTAATAAGTTGTCTCTGTCAGCTACAGATTTAAATAGGGTGTGGACAGTAAGCAAACAAGTTTCAGCACTTGTACTTTCAAAGGTTAGGAATTCCAATTGGATGGGAAAGCCGGTATTTTCCATTTCAAAAGTGCGCGTAATTTTGCTATCGGTTACTATTTCATGGATGACTCCATTGGCTTTAAAAACAACGTTGCCATTGGGATCAGATGTTTCTATCTGCCAACTTCCGTGTCTTTTATTTTCCAGCTTAATTACTTTTGTACCCATCCATTGTGCCAACAGTTCTGCTTCTGTATAGGCCCTGAAAACAAGATCTACCGGAAGGTCAAATTGACGTGTAATAAAAATTTCCTGTCTGCCGGGCTCTGCCTGTACCTTGGTTTTTAATTCCATTGATTTAGGATTTTTTGTGTTGTTTCATCAAATTTTCCAGACTATTGAAACGGGCATCCCACATTTGACGGAAGGGCTCGATAAAGTCGGCGATGTCTTTCATTTTTTCAAGGTTGAGTTGGTAGTACACTTCTCTTCCTACCTGCTCATGATGCAAGAGTTCACACTCAGTAAGGATTTGTATGTGTTTGGAAACAGTAGGCCGTGCACTGTTGAAGTTGGCAGCAATGGTACCGGCTGTCATGGCTTGAGAAGCCACCAGTAGGAGGATAGATCTACGGGTAGGATCTGCTATG
The DNA here is from genome assembly GCA_017987975.1 of Saprospiraceae bacterium. Lineage (GTDB taxonomy): Bacteria > Bacteroidota > Bacteroidia > Chitinophagales > Saprospiraceae > JADKBO01. The sequence continues at coordinate 1,273 of JAGNSQ010000223.1, read as the reverse complement.
GCCTGAAAAACATCTCGTCTGAGGTTCATTATGTAGCTATTTGGCTACAAATATATATGTAGCTATTTGACTACGCAATAAAAAGTATAAAAAAATTGAATTTATGTATATAATGTGCTGAAAAACAAATATATAAGATTTCAGTTTTCAGTCCGGCGTGGATGAAAAATCTTGAATTACTTCAAAAAAATGAGAAATAGCTCTGTTGAGATGGGTGATTGCAGACTCACTTAATCCCTCTTTGAGTTCCCATTCGACCCCACAGATGGCCATCATATAGGCATCTGGTTGTGCATCGTATAAGGTGGCTGCCAGGTAAACCACGGTTTCCGGATTTTGGGCATGAGATGAAAAATAGTAATGTTCTGCCAACTCACATTTCGAAAAAGAAAATCCTGAATATAATTCTTCAGTGGTTGCGTCTACAAAAATGACTCTTTCATAGTTGCAGATCAACTCACTGTCTTCTACTTGTAGCTGGTACCTCCATTCATAGTCAAAGTCATCCGGCATCCGACTTTGAATCTCATTGACAAAGGCCCAGCCCAGGCCATCATCACGCCTTCCGCTGTTGCCAATGCCAATGATCAGAGTACTGCTTTTAAGCTTTAAATTTCTCATCGATTAGTTTTCCGGTATAATCGTACAATTCTGCTTTGAGAGGCATCTTACCCAGCGCTTGGGTGGCACAGCTCAGGCAGGGGTCGTAGGCACGGATGGCTACTTCAACCTGATTGAGCATACTTTCTGTGATGGTACCCTTGCGACTGATCACATGGTCGGCCACCCATTTTACGGCGTGGTTCATGGCGTCGTTGTTGTGGGTGGTAGATACGATCAGATTGCAGCGAGTAATCATGCCTTTATCATCCACTTCGTAATGGTGGGTGAGGGTACCGCGGGGTGCTTCTATGATACCGATTCCTTTGGATCTGGCTACACCTTTTCTTTCGAGGTCGTGGCCCAACAGTTGTGGGTCGTGCAATATGACCTTCATTTCTTCTGCGCAGTGCAACATTTCAATCAATCGGGCCCAGTGGGAAAACATGGTGCCGTTGACCATCTTTTCTCCCGCAAATGCAAAGTACGCCTTCCTTGCTTCTTCCGCCAGTGGGGTAGGAATGAAATCGCATACATTCATTCTCGCAATGGGACCCACCCTGTTCCAGCCATTTTCTCTGCCGATGTGTTTGAGGTAAGGAAACTTCATATACGACCACTGCGCTGTTGCCTCTGCAAAGTACTGTTCATAATCGTCTGTGTTCACATCATT
>JAGNSQ010000094.1 GCA_017987975.1 Saprospiraceae bacterium | reverse complement strand
AACAGTAAATAGCATGAATGCCGTTTCGGTATGCTGCATTCATTTTTTCAAGTATCCATGCCTCATGCTCTCCGTAGTATTGACGTCTTTCAGAATGACCAATTATAACATACCTAACACCAATAGAGTTAAGCATCGATGCGGAAATTTCGCCAGTAAATGCACCTGAATCCTCAGAGTGGCAATTTTGAGCAGCAACGTCCAAAGAAGCAGTACTGTGAATCAGCTCATGGATTTCTTTGAGGTAAACAAAGGGAACGCCAAGTATAACTTTTACATTATCAGCCACTTGAATGTCCGCCATCGATTCTGCCAAAGCAATGGCCTCAGCATAATTTTTGTGCATTTTCCAGTTACCGGCTGCTATCTTCTGTCTCATCTCTTTTTTTCGCAAAAGTACACAATTAATTGAAGCATTTTCCACTAACACAGATCGCAGCATCCTACTCCAACCACTCCATATAAATCATTGGAAAGCCGTAACTTTGCACAAGGCAATTAGTGTGAGGTATGCAAGAGAGATATAAGCATAGGGATATAAGTTGGTTGGACTTTAATTACCGGGTTCTTCAGGAATCCAAAGATAAGAATGTACCCTTATTAGAGCGAATTAAGTTTTTGGCTATCTATTCTTCGAATTTGGATGAATATTTTAGAGTAAGGGTGGCCAACCACAGAAGCTTGGTGAGAGCAGGGAAAGCAGCCCATAAAGAGTTGGATTACACTCCTTCTGAGATTCTTGAAGAAATCCTTAGCATAGTCAACGAACAACAGCTCGAATTTTCCAGGGTTTTTGAAAGAGAAATCATCCCTGATCTTAAGAGAAATAACATTTACCTACTTAGACGTGAAAAGTTAAATAAAGACCAGATAGCCTATATTGAAAAATACTTTAATGATTTTATGCTACCATATGCGCAACCTGTTCTTTTAGTTGGCAATAAGGTAAAACCATTTTTGAATAACAATGCACTCTATCTAGCACTTCATTTACAAGACAAAGAGACCTCTACAACTCACTATGCCATTGTAAAGGTGCCATCTGATCACCTTCCTCGTTTTCTCGAACTACCCAATAAGTTGAAAGAAAAGCACGAATTGATCATGATTGGCGATATAGTAAGGCATAACATAAAAGAAATTTTTCCAGGCTATGATATTCTAGATTCTTACTCCATCAAACTCACGCGCGATGCGGAACTGTACATAGATGATGAATTTTCCGGCAACTTACTCGATAAAATCAAAAAATCGCTCAATCAGAGGAATATCGGGCAGGCTTCTCGATTGGTTTACGACAGATCAATGCCCCGCCATATGCTTGATTTTTTAATGACCGTATTTGACTTGTCCAGTTATGACTTACTTCCAGAAGGCAGATATCACAATAATAGTGATTTCTTTAAGTTCCCTCATTATGAGATGGCTCATTTAAAGGATGCTGCCCTCCCCCCCCTTTCAATTCAAAAACTTGAACAAGCAGATAATATTTTTGACGCCATTGCTGAGCACGATTTTTTTATCCACGTGCCCTATCACAAATATGAATCAGTTGTCAAATTCTTTGAAGATGCTGCCCGAGATCCAAATGTAACCCATATTAAAATCATTCAATACAGGGTGGCCAAAGTGAGTCGAATTATGGATGCACTTAAAAAGGCAGTTTCCAATGGCAAACAAGTTTCTACTTTTATTGAAGTCAAGGCTCGATTTGACGAAGAAACCAATTTGATGTGGGGCGAAACCCTTTCTTCCAATGGTGTTAATGTTTATTATTCCATGCCAGGTTACAAAGTTCACTCTAAAATGGCAATTGTTAGAAGATTAGAAAGTGGAGTGCCCAAAATATATGCTTATTGTAGTACAGGTAATTTTCATGAAAACACCGCTAAGTTATATTCAGATGTAGGTATATTCACAGCTGATACGAGGATTACATCGGAGGCGACACGTGTGTTTTCTTTCCTGGAAACGAAAAAAGCTCCAGAAGCAGAGTTTCAACATTTGGGTGTAGGATTATTTAACTTAAAAGATAAATTCATCTTTTTAGTAGAAAGGGAAATTGAGAATGCGAAAAATGGATTGCCCGCTAAGATGATCCTAAAGATGAACAATCTTGAACAAAAGGATATGATTGAATTGCTCTACAGGGCAAATGACGCAGGTGTGGAAACGCAATTAATCATAAGAAGTGTTTGTTCTATACTAACAGGTAAGCCAGGTTTGAGTGAAAATATCCACGGCCTATCCATCTTAGATCGATTCCTCGAACACTCCAGAATTTTCTACTTTTTCAACAATGGAGAGGAAGAGATCTTTATCTCTTCAGCAGATTGGATGGAGAGAAACTTACATTTTAGGGTTGAAACTTTGATACCCATATACGACACGCAGATCAAAGAAATATTTAAAACACTTTTACAAATCCAGCTTCAAGATAATGTAAAAGCCAGGTCACTGGATTTTGGAAAAGTAAATGAATATAAAACCTCTGATTACGATTTAGCGGTCCGTTCTCAAGTTGAAACTTACTACTACATCAAAAGAATGACGGAAACGTTTTATGCTAAAAAATCTGAAGAAAAGAAAAAATCACGCACACCAAAATCACAATCAAACAATTGATATCTTATGCTTAAAGCAATTAGCCCAATAGACGGGAGATACAGTAAACAAACTATCGAACTCCAAGATTATTTTTCTGAATTTGCCCTCATCAAAAATAGAGTTAAGGTCGAATATAATTATTTTGTAGCTCTGTGTAAGTCAAACATTGGGGGTCTTGGAGAGGTCTTGCCTATCAATCTAAAACTGGAACATGCATTAGATAACTTTGATGAGACAGAAGCTGAAAAAATAAAAGAGATTGAAAAGACTACCAATCATGATGTAAAGGCAGTAGAATATTATTTACGTGATGTATTTAATCATCATGGTGTTGGCGATAATATTGAATACATTCATTTTGGACTTACATCTCAGGACATCAACAATACGGCATTTCCATTAATGGTCAAAGAGGCAACTCAAAATGTCATGTTGCCCAAACTTGACGAGCTTTTAAACATATTGACGGCATTTGCTTCCAAATATAGCAATTTACCGATGCTGGCGCACACACACGGTCAACCTGCCAGTCCTACCACCTTTAAGAAGGAAATTTTAGTTTTTATAGAACGATTACAGCTGCAAAGAGACCAACTTAACGAATTTGGCTTTGTGGCAAAGTTTGGTGGCGCAACTGGTAATTTTAACGCTCATGTGGTGACATTTCCAGAAGTTGACTGGAAACAATTTGCAGACCAGTTTATAACTTCATTAGGACTAAAAAGATTACAAACGACCACACAAATTGCACACTACGACAATGAAGCGGCATACTTCCATTTATGGATCAGGATTAATAATATTCTGATTGATTTTTGCAGAGATATTTGGTCGTATATCAGCATGAACTACATCAAACAAAAAGCGGTTGCCAATGAAGTAGGTTCTTCTGCAATGCCCCATAAAGTCAATCCAATAGATTTTGAAAACGCAGAAGGCAATTTGATGATGGCTAACGCGATTTTTGGCTTTCTGGCAGAGAAATTACCAGTATCCAGGCTGCAACGGGATTTGACAGATTCGACCGTTTTAAGAAATATTGGGGTACCCATGGCCCATGTCTTAATAGCATGCAAGGCAATAATTAAAGGATTGGGAAAACTCTCACCTGATGAAAGAAAAATAGAAGCAGATCTAAATGACAATATTGCTGTCATTGCTGAGGGAATTCAATGTATATTAAGAAGAGAAAATGTAGCTCATCCATATGAATTGCTTAAAAACCTTACTCGTGGCAAAGGCAAACTTACGAATGAGTTGTTTCTTGATTTTATTCAATCCCTTCCTGTTGAAGATAAGGTTAAAGAAGAATTGAAAAAGCTTACCCCATCCAACTATATTGGATATGCGGAATAAAAAAAGCCCCGGTGTTGCCGGGGCTTTTTTTTATTGATACTGAAACAAGTTATTTAATGTCAAAATCGGTGTCATTGATCTCACCGTTAAATTCAAATTTTCCATACTTCATTACCAGCGGGAAGGGGGCCTGGCCCGTCAATGTAATTTCATGGGGCATTAAAATGCCACTCACTTCGCGATAATCTTTAAAATCAGTATTTACAGTTTTGGCTTTCTCACCTTCTCCTGCCACTGCAGAAATCCTAACCAATAGGTTATTTGAAATGTTATAAAATTGAGTTGTTAATTCACCTTTATCATCTGTAACTGATAGTTTATAACATTTTTGGCCTTCAACTTCCTCTACTCCTTTTAAGTCAATTTTAAAACCTTTAGATAGGTATTCCAACTGATCAAACATTTGTGCCTTTCCTTTCATCTCCTCAAATTCTGGCTCACCGGGCATTGAAACTTTGGCTTGCCCCATTTGACTGGTTTGGGCTTTTTGACCATTGGTTTTTTGTTCCTGCATCACCATGCCATTCATTTGCATTGAAAACAAAAACTTGTCCGGCATCTTATGTTTGGTTACAATTTTGGCTTCCTGTCCCATTAAAGACATTGATGCTTCTGAAGCCATTGATTTAATTGCTTGTAATTTTGCCATACCCCCAATTGCATCCAAATAATCTTCAACAACGTTCACCCCGGTTAATCCCGGAGGAAGTGTAAGGTTATCATAATTCAACACTTCTCCATATGCATCGTAGTAATCAATTTTTTTATCTCCATCAAAGCGAAGCAATTTTTCTGCTACCTCATCTTTGTTTCCAACAACAAGTATGTAAGCATTTTGAGGTTTTACATATTTGGCAGCTACTCTTTGAATGTCTGCAATATTCACCTTTTCCAGTCGAGACAAATAGGTATTGTAATAATCCTTTGGCAGGTTGTATTTATACGTATTTAAAGCAAAACCAGCAATGGTTTGAGGAGATTCCAAAGATCGGGCAAAACTTCCTGCCATGCTATTTTTAGCCAGCTGAAGGTCGTTTTCAGATACTGGTTCTTTTACCATTCTATCCATCTCATAGATAAACTCCTGTACAGAAGAGTCGGTAACTGCATTCCTCACACTTGCAAAAGCTTTGAAATTACCTACTAACTTATCTGAATTTAAACTCGATCTGGCTCCATAAGTATAAGCTCTTTTTTCCCTCAGATTTTGCATCAACCTGCCTGAAAAGATACCACCCCCTAATATGTTATTCATAACATTGGCGGCTATTTCATCTGCATCGCCTGTCTTTAGAACCACTGGATAGGTAACGTTAATTACTGATTGTACCGCTCCGTCTTTATTTGCAAATACAACTTTTGGCTCATTAGGGCTTGCTGGTATATCATACTTTGACATTGGCACTGTACCACTTTTCCATGAGGCGAAGTGCTTTTCAGCTTGCATCCTGGCCTCCTGAACAGTAATATCTCCTACAATCACCAGATAAGCATTGTTGGGTTTAAAATAAGTATTGTAGTACTCTTTGCACTTGTCTAAAGTTATGCTATTAACTGTTTTTTCGGTTTGAACTTCACCATAAGGGTGATTTTTTCCATAAGTCACCACTGCAGATACATTTGATGCAATGCTGTTGGCATCCGTTTTTGAAGATGCCAATGCTGAAATAGACTGAGACTTCATTTTTTGGAACTCTTCTTCCGGAAAAGTTGGATTGTATAAAACATCTGTCATTAATTCCAACAATTTGCCAGAATGCTTTTTGAGAGAAGTCCCAAATAAGCCTGAAGGTGAAGAATTTAAAGTTGCTCCAATAAAATCTATTTCTTCATCCAGTTTTGCTTTAGGTCTGTTGCTGGTGCCTTTTGTGAGTAAATCACCGGCAAATTGTACATAACCACCTTGTTCACCTTCTAAAACAGGATCATTTGACAATGAAATCTGGTAAGATACTTTTGGAAGTTTATGGTTTTCTACCACGATTACTTTTAAGCCATTTGGCAAATCAAAAGAACCGTAGGCTCCAAGGTCGATTGGACGTGCTGGTGCCGGTGCAGGTGCTTTAGATCTGAACGCTTCTGTATTTTTTGCGGTCTGAGTGGTTGTTTTATCCATCGTCTTTTTACTGCATTGAGCAAAGACAAAAACTACTGCTATTAGATATATTATTCTCATTTCTCTTTGTTGTGAAATTTATTAGGGTGTTACATTTTTAGGCAGGTAGTGCAATGTAACTCTATTGTTTTTATTAAAATAGGTGTTCGCAGCTCTTCTGATATCTTCTTTAGTTACTTTAAGGTATCGATCAAGTTCTGTATTGATCAGATTGGTGTCCCCAAAGTACATTTTGTAATTGGCAAGACTCTCTGCAATACCAGCAACCCTGGAATTTCCACTAATGAAATCATTTTCTACCTGGTTTTTCAACTTCTGAAATTCATCGTCAGTGATGAGTTCATTTTGAACTTTAGCCACCTCGGCGTCCATTGCTTTTTCCAAATCCAGGATATCAACCCCCATTTTTGAAATACCAAAAGCAATTGAAACTCCGGGATCTTCGAGCCCCAGAGGAAAGTTACCTACAAATAAGGCTTTCTGCTGTTCGTCCACCAATGCTCTATACAAACGAGAAGATTCTCCTTGTGACAATAACTGTCCCAACATTGATACCGCGTAATAATCAGGGGTTCCCTGAGCAGGAATTCTGTAGGTTTGAATAACCGCAGGCAATTGGATGTTATCATAAACGGTATCTCGTACTTCTCCTGTCATGGCAGGCTCTACCACTTTGGGCCGGTAGATTGGTTTTTTGCCTTTGGGAATGGTTGAAAAATACCTTGTCACCAGCTCTTTGGCTTGCACATAATCAATATCTCCTGCAATTGAAACAATGGCATTGTCTGGTCTGTAAAAGTCTGCATAAAACTGCTTGTAATCGGCTTCCTGGGCTGCATTTAAATGCTCCATGTAGCCAATTACCGGCCATTTGTAAGGGTGAACCGTGTAGGCTCTTTTTAATGATTCCTCCAATATTGAGCCATAGGGTTGATTGTCAATTCTCTGTCTTCTTTCTTCTTTTACTACTTCTCTTTGTGTTTCAACACCTGCCTGCTCAACTCTTGCATGAAGCATCCTTTCTGATTCAAGCCAAAGGCCCAATTCCAATTGGTTGGAAGGCAGTACCTCATAATAATAGGTCCTGTCGTAAGTGGTATTGGCGTTTAATGTGCCACCAGCCTTTTCAACAAATTTGTCGTACTGCCCACGTCCGCCAATGTTTTCAGAACCTTCAAACAACAGGTGTTCAAAAAAATGCGCAAATCCCGTTCTGTTTGGGTTTTCATTTTTTGAACCAACATGGTACATGATCGACACAGCCACGATTGGTGTACTGCTGTCTTTGTGTAGAATCACATGAAGTCCATTCTCCAAAGTGAACTCCTGAAACTCAATTTTATTCATCTGTGCTTGCAGATAAACAGGTACCAGACACAGCCAAATTAAGTGAAATTTTAATCTCATTTTTTCCAGATTTTATGGACAGCAAACTTAAGAAAAATACTGCCAATCCCCTGATTTTATCTACCAAGCTTTCTCATTTGTCGTCCAAAAACAGATTTTCAACGTTTGGGAGCTTTTTATTTAATTTTTCTTATATGTTCTAAACCAGACCTTTACACAAACCATTACACCTCACCCCCCTATAATCCCTTATATAAAATTCCGTATAAACTACCATTGACCGCAAATCAACAACGAGGCTATCTTTGTTACGAAAGTTGAAGAGTTTACTATCCTGATTGATTTAGTGCCGAAATTCGCGATACCCGGCACCAAAACAAGCAAGTACATCTTCCTGTCTTTTACGAGAAATGCAGAAAATCGGTTAAAAAGAGTATGCAGCTAAATTAATTACTATTATGAAACGATGGGTCTTTCTATTTTCAGCTTTGTTCCTAGTTACATTACAAACGGCCTTCAGCCAAAACCTGATTGTTAAAAACGCAACCACTACCCCGATGGTATTGACAGACTTTGTCTACATTGATCCGTCCTGTGGTGTACCCTTGCCCAATTTTTATGGCGTTAATTTCCCGCTTCCTCCAACGTCATACTCCTATCCTCCTGTTTCTTTCCTGAGTTCCGGATGGAAGCTTGGAGTTTCTGATGGAAGTAATTGGTCAAGCGTGCGTGACGAAACTCAAATAGGATGCGGTTCAGGATTTGTCAATTCTTCCACAATCGGTGCTCACAACATGACATGGTGGTATGAGCCCAATGGCGACATCTTCCTTTATATTTACTAGCAGTATTTTGCATGTTTGGAAAGAGATCCCCTCAATTACAGGGGATTTCTTTTTGTCAGGCATTTTCAAATTGAAGCCTAGCTAAATGCCTGTATAGCCCATCATTTAATGCTGACAACTCTTCATGGCTGCCCTTTTCTATGATAACGCCACCTTCCAGCACATATATGCAATCAGCTTCTCTGATGGTTGCCAATCTATGAGCAATAATGATGGATGTTCTGTTTCTCATCAAATTATTTAAGGCTTCTTGTACTATTTTTTCAGATTCTGCATCCAGAGAGGATGTAGCCTCATCTAAAATCAAAATCGAAGGATTTTTTAAAATTGCTCTTGCAATGGCAATTCTCTGACGTTGGCCACCCGAAAGTTTTATTCCTCTTTCCCCTACTATGGTTTCAAAACCTTCCGGAAATTGTCTGATGAATTCCAGGGCATTGGCTTGCTCAGCTGCAGTGACCAACTCTTCTTCGGTAGCTGAAGGTTTGCCATACAAGATGTTTTCCCTAATAGAGCCTCCAAATAATATTACATCCTGAGGTACAATGCCTATCTGATGTCTCAAATCAGAAATGTTATATTCATTGATGTTTTTACCATCTATGGTGATCATACCTCCATTGGGTGCATAAAATCTCATCAACAATTGGACAATGGTAGATTTACCGCTGCCGCTTTGTCCTACCAATGCAATTTTCTGCCCATGTTCTACTTCAAAATCAATACCTTTAAGTACGGGTAAATCAGGTCTGGATGGATAGGCAAATGAAACACCACTATATGAAATGCTCCCGTTAAAGGGTTTTGCATTTCTTGCCTTTTCACCATCTGCCACAGCAACTTCTGCATCACTCAACAATATCTCTCTGATTCTTTCTGTTGCACCCAAGGCCTGTAAAACGGAAGTATAAAGATTGCCAAAACTGGCAATCGCTCCTCCAAGAATGGCTGTGTAGATGATAAATGAAAACAAATCGCCCGCTTCCATTTCCCTGTTTTGGACCATAATTGCTCCTCTCCACAAAATAAAAAACATGCCCCCAAACAACACTGTTATGATGAAGATAAAAAACAGGCCTCTCACTTTGGCAAAAGACAATGAAACGCCTACTACCCCATCAATACTTTTGCTGTATCTCCTCGATTCGAACCATTCATTGGCATAAGATTTTACTACATAAAATGATTGTAAACATTCTTCAACGATGGTATTGGTTTCAGCAAGTTTATCTTGTCTGTTTTTGGACAACTTCCTGATATACCGTCCAAAAACCATAGCAAGGACTACAATAACGGGAAAAGTAAGCAGCATCAGCAGAGACAATCCCGGAGTTAAATATGCTATAATACCAATACCCGAAATAAGCACCACAACCTGCCTCAAAAGTTCTGCCAATGTGATTGAAAATACTGATTGTAACTGCTCTACATCGGTTGTAATCCTACTGGTTAACTCTCCTACCCTTCGCTCTTCGTAAAAACCTATACTTTGGGTAATGATTTTATCAAATAAATCCTTTCGAAGATCTGCCATTCCTTTTTCTGATACAATTGAGAAAAAAACGGTCCTTACATAAGATAAAACACCTTGTAAAATCAGTATAATTAGGAACAACCAGCCATAATCTTCAATGGTGAGGCCCAGATGATAGGTGTCTTTGCCTATCGCTACATTAGCCATTTCACCAGCTGCCCCCGGGAAAACCATAAAGATTAAACTTCCTATAACCAATGCTATCATCCCGGTTATGAAATACCATCTGTATGGTTTTATATATTTGAAAATGTATAAGCCGGCTGCAATTTTGTCTTTCGTTAGCTTCTTTGGGTTTTGATTCTCTTCTTTCATTTTAATAACTTCAGTTAAATAAACTCCTGAACAGAGTTAAAAGTTTTTCTACTTCCTTCTCCCAGGTAAAAACACTCCTGTGTTTTAAACAATTATCCTTCAAAACCGCATACTCATGATCGTTTTCATAATAATTAATCAATTTTGCTAGTTTTTCAGAATTTAATTCTGATAAAATCAGACCAACAGCATATTTGTCGTTGATTTTTCGATATTCCGGGAAATCCATATTTATAGAGGGTACTCCAGCCTGCCAGTAATCAAAGAATTTATTGGCTAAAGAATAATAATAATTTTTACTTCTTCCATCCAGCAAATTCAGACCGAACCTAGCTTTTTTGGTTTGAATTCTTAATTCGTCAGGGCTCAGTTTTCCCAAAAACTCAATCCTAAAATTCCAGGACAAAGAGGCCACATAGTCTTCAAGTTTATTTTTTAGATCACCGTCACCAGCAATTATTAAAGTATAGTTTTCCAGAAATTCCATAGCGTTGATTGCACATTCAAGCCCCCTTCCTTTGTTTACTGCTCCCTGATATAAAATCACATGAGCGGGTTCTGCTGATATCGTCATATCATTTGTAGCACTGGGTACATTTAATATTGCATAAAATGGCTTTTTCCATTTTTGCATAAACATTGAGGCGAGACTATCATTAACTGTCATACATAAAGCAGCACCGGGAACCAGCCAACCTTCGATGGCAGCCCATACTTTTTTAACAACCTTTTTATTTTCAAGTTCGGGTACTTCCGTAAACCATTCATGGCTGTCGAAAACATAAGGTATTCCTTTCAACTTACCAGCTAATGCAACTCCAGCCAAGGTATCTGTATCTACTGCGTAAATTAAATCAGCCTTTTCTTTCAGCAATAAGAGCAATAGCCTTAAATTGTATTCAGCATAAAATAAAGCTCCTTTTCTAAAAAAACAAGTTATTTGATGAATAGAAAAATTAGATTTTACCTCGTCTTTAACTTTTGATCGATGGACTATTTTGCATTCAAAGTCGCTCTTCAATGCATTAAATATACGCTGCATACGTTGATCGTACTTCCAATCTGAAGTCATGCATATGATGATCCTTTTTTGAGTCACTTTGACCTATTTTTAAGGTAAATCCGTCCAGCTGCATCTACTTCAATAAATCCCTCACTGCTCAAATCTTCAAGACATTGTTGCATTCGTTTTCTCCGATTGAGGGGCCAACTTATCAACCATTGACCAACTTTGGTACCAGCTTGAAGCCTTTGAATGGAAATCAAAGCTGTTCTCTTTTCTTCGATGGTGTAACTGACTTCCTGGCTCCCCAAACAAACATCACAAATGCCACAACTCTGTGCATCTTCTCCAAAATATTCCAACAACATCATCTGCCTGCATTTTGGCGCTAAAAAATATTGCTGCATTGCCATTAATCTATTCCCTGCAACTTTTTTTAAAGCTTCATATGTATTTTCATCAATTCTAAAATCATTGTCATTGGGTCTATCCAACAGCAAAATAATTTCCGGAAATTCCTGACTCGGCAAATAATCTACTATACCTTCCTGGTGTAAAACTTTTAACAAAAAACCTATGCGTGAAACATCTGTTTCAAGTGCAACCGCTATTTTTTTCAAACTTATGGTTGAGTGTTCTATGGTCAAACCTTCATACATTCTCAACAGTTGCGTTAAAAGTTTAGCCCTTAGGTCATTTTCAGGGTAAAAACCAAGTAAGTCCTGAGGTCGGCCAGTAACTTTTAAACGGGGAGGGCTTTTAATGGCATCTGAAAAAGTAAACCAACCCTGTTTTTCAAGGATTTTAAGAACTGCGCTTAATTTGTGTTGACTGATTTTTGATTTTTGACCAAATTCATCAAGCTCCAGGTAATAGGAATGTCCTGCGCCACCTCCGATGCCAATACCTAAAAATTGACATAATTTGATGTAGATACGCTTTATTTCCTCAGGTGATGGATAATTAACATCAAAAAGTTTTTGCGCTTCCATAACATCTGCGGGATTGATCAAAGCTATGGCAAAAGACTTCAAGCCATCTCTACCTGCTCTGCCCGCTTCCTGGTAATAATCTTCAATGCCAGAAGGAACATCAACATGGATAACACACCTCACGTCTGCTTTGTCGATGCCCATTCCAAATGCATTGGTGGCAACCATCGTCTTTACCTTTCCTTCCATCCATGCTTTTTGGTTCTCTTCCCTAACTTCATGCGCTAATCCAGCATGATAAATAGTTGCAGATATCCTATGTTCTCTCAGCATTGCTGCAATTTTCCCACATCCACTTCGCGACCGATTATAAACGATGCAACTTCCTTTCATCTTTTCAAGAATTCTTTTTAACTCGGTGTTTTTATCATCACTCCTGGCTACAGAAAAAGAAATATTGTCTCTTGAAAAACTATTCTGGAAAATATTTGGGTTCTTTAAAAAAAGCTGGGCTTTAATATCTT
>JAGNSQ010000093.1:4424-12583 GCA_017987975.1 Saprospiraceae bacterium | reverse complement strand
CGTCAAATTCAATGGTGGCTGTAAGGCTTTTACCTCCACCCAGGTTGTAGAAACTGCCACTTCCGGTAGTTTCTAATCTTACGGGTCTAACCATAAACTCATAACTTCCCTTTTTAACGCAACCTAAGCCCAGCAGTGTCTCTTTTATAGCTACAGGGGTAATAAGCTCATAGCCATTTCCTTTCTTTTGATAGACATAATAGGATTGATCTTCACTCGTCAAACCCTCCCAGTTTAAATAAAGGCTGTCTTTGATTACTTTAGCATAGAAGGTATCAATTCCTTCATAAGGCAACAGGGTTAGCGTAGGATCTCCCATCAGGGCAATGTGCACACCCGTAGCGCCAACGCCGGCATTGAATTCTGAGCTGTTATTTTGGGTAATGCGGGTACCATAACCTATTGATTCTCCCATGGCCATGTGGTGGAGGTGCCATACAGGTCTTCCGGCCCAGGCATTGGTAAGCACCTGCCCCGACGCAAGGGCAGCCCTTAAATAGTTGTTGGTATTGTGCCAATCGCCAAAATAGGAGCCAAAGACCAGGGTAAAGGTGGTGAGGTGGTTTTCATTGACCAGCTCGCCTGTAGTGCCAATGCCCGAAGCTCCCTGGTAATGTCCACCACCACAGCCGTAGGAAAAGAGGTACGACTGGGTTTGAAGGGTGGATTTATAAGGCAGGTATTTTACACTGTCTCTCCCAAAAAATCGACAAAAGTTGTTGAGTCCACTTTGACCAAAAGCCTCAGCATAGGAGCCAAAGTTATTTTGAATCAGACCCCTCCTCACATATGGTGTCTGTCCCTTTCGGAATTGGTGATTTTTGTCAAAGTATTTTCTCATCAGCGAAATCTCCCCTTCTGGAAAAGCAGGCAGGTCTGATAAGTCAATTCTTCCACACGCCAGTTCTACCTTGCCGGGAATCGAGGAGTTGTCGAACTTTCCATCGCCGGGTACATTGTCGTTTCGGGTCCCTGTAGCACCGGTGACGTTAACCACATTGTCTGTCCACGATCCATCTAATTCAGCATAATACACATCTGCCGGCCAGGCACCTACATGGTCGGGACTGTGGCCATCAGGGGCCATATTGCCTGCATAAGGCACGGGTACCTTTCCGATCAGCACAAAGCTTTCGATTTTTATGGGGCTTGCACTAGCCACCAAATTTTTGAGGACTGCCTTTATACTATCAGGTGCCGAAGTACTGAAAACGTCAAGTTTAAATACCACCCAGCCTTCTTCTGTGAGATCATTTTGGTAACGGGTCAACTCATCAGTCAGGGCCTGGGCTATTCCATTTTCAATGATGAGTACCACCCCTCCTCTTTGGTGAACGGGAGCTGCCTCAATACCCGCTGCGATGGCCGCACCGACATTGCTGGTATTGGTTTGGCGGGTGATGTGGTATTCGTAAATTTTACCTTTGACTACCGATGTGTCAGTGTAGGAAACAGCATTGCCTGGCAGACTTGCCAGTGCCTTATAGGCGTTTTGACCTTTTTCTCTCTTTTTGATAAAGTAGGAGGTTGCATTGGGATAGGATGGCCAATCCAAAAAAAGGTCATCCCCTTCATTCCTTGCATTAATAAGGATTGAATTATCATAGTCTAAATTCTGCGCTGTAAGTGTAAGACTTAGAATCAGGGATGCCCAAAAAAGTAGTCTTTTTTTCATTTTTGCCTATTTATAAGACCAAAATACAAAAAAGACCGGCTAAACCAACTAATGGTCGATGACAAAAAAAATAACACTATACCTGGCGCATAATGTTATTAATTCTCGGATACGATCCTGTTTTCTTTCAGAGCATTCAGGTGTATCCTTCGAAGCTTGGTGGCCTAATGCGGTATTTATAAATCCTTCATAACCAACAAGACTCCGCAAAGAAATGACAATTTTCTGACGCTTTTTACCTTGTTTAGTAAATGACTGTCTGGAAGGCGTAAGTGGTAGATTTGCACGGGTAAGTGGTAAATGTCAACTCGATAACCACTCAATAAATTCGTTTTTATTCCTCCTGGAAACGTCAATATGGTGGTTAAAAGAGGTAATAATGGACCCTCCATCGCCTTTTATGTACTGTTTTATGTACCTTTTTTGAACAATGTAAGAATTGTGGACCCTAAAAAAGTCGTTGACGGGCAGTTGTTCTTCCACATCCTTTATGGTTTTGGTCATCACTTTTTTAGACCCGTCATTGAGATAAATATTGGTATAGGTAGACTCCGCTTCACAATAAACAATGGCCTCTACCGGAATTAAGTCTATGGTTGTCTTGCTGTTAAGGTGCAGAAACCGGGTAACCGGGCCCGTAGAAAGACTCTTTTTTGCCAACAATCTTTTGATCTTGTCCACCGCATCAATCACTTCATTGATGGCAATGGGCTTCAACAAATAGTCAACGGCGTTCATTTTAATGGCATCGATGGCGTAGTCTTTATACGCCGTGGTAAAAATGACCTTAAATTCAGCATCTTTAAAAAATGACAAAAGATTTAAGCCCGAACCTCCCGGCATCTGAATATCCAGAAAAATAAACTCCGGCCTAAGGGTGGTAATGGCTGTATATCCCTCCTCTACGTTCTGTGCCTGTCCAATGATATCCACATCCGGACAATACTTGGTCAGAATATTCACTATGGTCTCTCTGCTCTTGGCTTCGTCATCAATGATTACACAGGTCATGATCCATTATTCTCAATGAGCAACCAAGATAATACATAAGCCGCAAATCCCTATCCTTTTTTTCCTGTAAAGAAGCATCGGTAGATGAGGCAACCATCTAGTCCTTCAGATTGAAGGCTATCCTGGCGCGATAGCAACCCTAAGCGGCATCTTTATCGTAACCTTTGTACCCTTATTACTCACCCCGGGATGAAGGTCAGCAATGTTGATTTCAATGTCAGAGCGATCAAACTCTTTGATGGCATTGATGCGCTCACGAATGATCTTAATGCCGAGCGATTGTTTTTTGAGGTGATTTTTTTTGATCTGCTGGGCAAACTCACGTCCAATACCATCGTCTTCCACCGTGCAGACCAGCGATTTGCCATCTTTGCGCCAAGTGATGCGCAGATGACCCCTTCCTTCTTTGTTTTTGAGTCCGTGTTCAATAGCATTTTCCACAAAGGGCTGGATGATGTTGGATGGTATTTGTACCGTATTGTCGAGTTCTTCTTCAATGGAAATGCTGTATTCAAAGTGTTCGCCAGATCGCAGTGATTCTAATGATAAGTAGAGTTGCAATAAATCAATTTCTTCAAAAAGGCCAATAAACTGCTTTTTAGACGCCTCAAGGTAGCCCCGGATCAACCTCGAGAATTTACTCAGGTATTCATTGGCCTTAACCTCTTCATTGGTAAAGATGTAGTTTTGGATGGCATTGAGCGAATTGAAAATAAAATGACTGTTGAGCTGCGACTGTAGACTTTCCAGCTTGATCTCTGCCATCTTTTTTTGCAGGGCCAATTCTTTTTCACTTGCCAGCAGCTTTCTTTTGTTGCGGTAATAAAAATAAAAGAAGGGAATGGATACAAAGGCAATGGCCAAGATCAGTCGAAACCAAACGGTATTATAAAAAATGGGTTTGATGTTGAAATGAATGAGGATTTCATTTTTAGAAAGCACTCCATAAGCATTGTAGGCCTTAGCTTTAAAACTGTACCTACCGGGACTAAGGTTGTTGAATTGAATGGTCCTTTCTTTTGTTTTTTCTCTTTGATTTTTGCCTCCTCCTTTTAATTCATATTCGTAGGTATTATCACCCAAACTGGCATAAGATAAATTGGTCAGTTGGATATGGATCGAGTTTTCGTGGTAGTCTAGATCATAAAACGACTGAATGGTTCTTGACTTTCCGTCAATCAGCACATCAGATACTTCCAGGGTAGGTACTACATATTGCTCAAAACTCAGATCCTGCATGGCCGTTAATCCTTCAGAGGTGCCTATGTAAATGGAATCCTGCAGACAAAACACGGAGTTGATGTCATTGGCATGGATGCCATCTGAATAGGTATATTTTTTAAATACCAGACCCTTGTCACCTTGAGGCCTTGCCCTCCACAAGCCATTACTGGAGGCAATCCACATGTTGCCGGATTCTTTGTGGAAATATAGCTGGTTGATAATGCTGTTTTCAAAATCAGGAAAAACATGGGGCTGTTGAGTGACCTCATCAATGTACATCAACCCTTTTTCATCACTACTCAGCCAAATCCTACCCAGGTTGTCCTGTGCCATAGATCGGATAAAACCACCTATGATGCCCGGCAACCATTTATCTCCCATTATTTTATCGGCGTAGTGGTAAATACCTTCTGTGGTTCCCAATAATATTTTTCCATCTTTGAGTTTGAGAATGGAATAGACGCACTCTTTAGGTTTTTCAAAGCGGGTCATGTTGACCTTGCCTTTTTGAGTTGTTATTTCAATGATGGCCATACACCCACCCAATAAAAAAGTTGTATCTGTTAACTGACACACATATTTTGGAGAAAAAAATCCCTTATCATCTTTGCTAACTATATATTTTTTAGGAATGATATAGGGCCGGGTATAGTACCAATCTCCGTTTTTGTTGCAATTGGTTTGAGGTTGTATGCTGTTGATGCCACTGACCTGCATGGGCCATCTCGTGAAAAACGAAAAATTGCCCGTTATGATTTGCCCGTATTTGTCTTCCTGCAGGTTGTATAAATGAGAATACAAATCCCGAAATACAGTTTTAATCTGTTTGTCCTTACGAAGATAAAAGTAATTGAAATTGTCATTGATCATATACAAACCGTGGCTGGGCAAACTTCCCACCTGGGTGATCTTGGGGGTTGCCGTTTCATCGGTATCTTCAAAGTATTGTCTGCTTTTGAACGACTTCTGAGGTATAAAAAATACACCGCTGTACTTGGAACTGATCCACCAGTTTTTTTCTTTGTCTACTACCAGGCTGGTACCATCACCCGGCATGGAAGGGAGGTGTAATGATTTTTTAACCCCAAAGACAGAGATCATACTGAAATTTCCTGATACCGGCTCATGAAGGATCAGCCAGCCTTCGTCGTAACCTACCAACTCGTTGCCCTCTATTTCTTTGCTTGAAAATAAAGGATGAATCCTGTCTTTTTCGATAAGATATACAAACTTATTGGTAGCAAATAGGTATTGGTCTTTACCATAATACCGGGGGTGATAAAAGTTGTGGTTGCCGCTAAAGTGTGTCTCTCCCTCGTCAAATTTTTTTAGGGTGATTACTTTTCCTGTGTTTTTATCTAGCAACTGCACCCCGAAATGAAGGGTAACAACGGTAATGTTGTTTTCATTTTCTTTTACCATCATCAGGCGATCTTCCTTTTGAATGGGAAAATAATAGGTACTGTTACTATTGTATTTGCGCAGGGCTATGATTTCATCTTTTTCGTAATTTCTGCTGGTAAAAAACAAACCATTTCCAGGATAGTAAACAGGAAATCTGTCCTTTCTGGAAGGTAGCTCGGGTCGGTCAACCCATATCAGAGAATCTGCCAGTATAAATTTTTTTCGCTGGTCTTTTGTATCAAGCCACATCCTGCCTTCATCATCAGGAAAACAATTGTAGATGTCTTTAATTTTAAAATTGAGCTTTTTGGCTATGCTCTCAAACTCATAACCATTGTATCGAACGATACCTTTATCAGTGGATACCCATATTTTGCCATCTACATCATCGATCAATCGATAACAGTTGTTAGATGGAAGCCCATCTTTGGTGGTAAAATGTTTGAGCGGTATTTGTTGAGCTTTTAACAGGGATGTCAATGCTAGAAAAGCCAGCACGAAGCCTAGGGAGACAGGGTTTTTAAAGGCAATAGCCCAAATTGAGGTGTGGTTCTTCCCGGATCCCATCACTTTTTAATCCGCTGCTTCGTCCAGGATGTAAATGGCCTTGAGATTTCGTGCTCTTTCATTGTAATCAAGCCCATAGCCTATGACAAAAAGATCTGAAATGGAAAAGCCCAGAAAATCTGCGTTGATGTCGTGCTTCAATTTAGATGGTTTGAGCAGCAGAGAGGCAATGGCAATTGAAGCAACACCCATTGACCTCAGGTATTGGGTGAAATCGTGAAGGGTATGGCCGGTGTCAATTATGTCTTCAATGATCAAAATGTCTTTACCGCTTAAGTCGTTGATGGCATCTCGGTTAAAATCTATCTTTCCCGTACTCTCCATGTCTTCATACGAACTCACTTTGATAAACCTCGTTTCAACGGGCTTGTCCCAGGCCCGCAATAAGTCGGAGGCAAATACAAAGGCTCCGTTGAGTAAGACCAGAAAAATGGGCTCCTTGTCTTTGTAATGGGCCTTAATCTCCGCAGCCATTTCGCTGATCCGCTCTTTGATTTGGGTCTCGCCGAGGTAGGGTTTAAAATTTAGTTGATTTACCTGGATAATGTCCTGACTCATGGTTGAAGTCCGTATTGATCGATTAAATAAATAAGGCTGGTCATGGCAGCAGCTCCCAGTTTCAGCTCTCTGGGATGTACGTTTTCAAACACATCTCTGGCGGTGTGGTGAAAATCAAAATACCGCTGTGAATCAGGTCGCAAGCCTATAAGCAAGCCTTTTAAGGGCTTAAGTGGGCCAATATCGGCACCTGAACCTCCGGTCTCAAATTGAATCCCATATGATTCCATAAGGGGTAACATATGGGTGCTGACACTTCGATAATACTGCTTGAGCACCGATGTATCTGCATCAAATGAAAAACCACGCGGTGAAAAACCACCCGCATCACTTTCTATGGCTGCCAGGTGAAATTTTCCTTCCTCATTGGCTCTCCTGGCATATTCTATTCCTCCAGCAAGCCCATTTTCTTCGTTGGCAAATAATACGCAACGAATGGTGTACCTCGGCTTGTAGCCAAGGCCTACCAAGGTATGCAATACTTCCATCGATTGCACACATCCGGATCCGTCGTCATGGGCTCCTTCACCTACATCCCACGAATCCAGGTGACCACCAACAAGGAGTACAGTGTCGGGTGAGATGTGTCCTTTGATTTCTCCAATTACATTGGCACACGGCGCAATACCTGCTGAATGGCTCGATCCCCTCATGTACACCGCACCACCTGAAATGAGTTGAGCTGAAAGCCAATTGGCGTCTTGGGTGGATATGGCCATAGCTGGTATTTTGGCTATGCCTTCTTTGTACACCAAGGTACCTGTATGCGCAAAATCATCAACGCCCATACCCATGGATCGTACCAGCGTAGCCACTGCTCCGTACTCAGCCGCCTTGGATGCTCCATATACCCGTTGGTCAACAGCCCCTCCATAGGCACTAAAAGTCCTGATGGCGCCTTCATCCATGGGGCGGTTGTAAAAAACGATCTTACCGGCTACCCTGGCCCCCAATTGCTCTACCTCATCAAGCCCTGCTACTTCTATAACTTCTGCCTCCAATCCTTCGCTTGCTGTTCCAACCGAATTGCCGAGGGCAAAGGCGGTGAGTTGGGTCTTTTGGCCTTTTGTATCTGTGTATACTACTTCTTCTTTGCTCCCTCTCATCCACTTTTGGGTGGTCGTCTGCTGGGTATAGGTGTAAACACCACTAATTGAATTCAATTGCTGCTGGGTAATTTCTACCGCTTTGTTGTAAGCGTCGTGACCCGCCAACCGGGGGCCTGCCTGCTTGCAAAGGGTGTGGAGCCAGTCGTAACACTTGCCTTCTTTTAAACTGTATTCATGGATTTTTCTGATCATCAGGGCCTGCTGATCCTTTGATTCCTGAGCCTGTAGGCTCAAAAAAACGATCAACAACAACAGGGTAGAGCTCATTTTGATCATCTCCAGCTTATTTTAGTGGCAATGTCGTCTCTCTGTCCTTCGCCTCCGTCAATGTCGGTGTAGCCCATGTAGAATAAGCCTAGACAACGCTGACCTTCGGTCAATTCAAGAAAGGCGTCGGCCTTAAGGATTAAGCCCGGTGTAGCCCAAAAGCTGCCAATGCCCATGGAGGTACACATGAGCCACATGTTTTGCACGGCACACGAAACGGCTGCTATTTCCTCCCATTCCGGCAAGGTTTCTTCTGGTGAACGCTGCATACAAATGGCAATCACACAGGCCGATTGAACGGGCTTTTCGCTGATCTTTTTTTGTTGAATTTCGCTGAATTTTTC
>JAGNSQ010000093.1:0-4324 GCA_017987975.1 Saprospiraceae bacterium | reverse complement strand
AGCGAATTGAGGCCTCCTTTGATTCCTACCTCAAATTGACCATAAGATAATGCAGAATAGAAAAGCAAAGTCAATAAAAACAATAATTTACGCATTATACTAATGTTTAATATAAAAAAATAAAAAATACAATCCTGGCTAAAATAGGCAACGAAATGTCTGCTTATTACCCTCTTAGACGGAGGTTATGGTCTAAAAAACATATTTTTGCCTCTCTTTAACCTTTGATTAACGCTGTAAAATGGAGCTTTGGCATCATATGTAAATAATTTATAATATATCAATTATTGTGCCATAGTTATTTTTAAACTATTGGGATCTTTTCAAGCCAAAACAATGAATATTAACAAAGTAGAATACTGCGGCAGTTTCCATCGCGAAGACCTGTGTCCTAAAGATGGCCTCCCCGAATTTGCTTTTATTGGCAGGTCCAATGTGGGTAAATCATCGCTCATCAACAGCCTGATCCGCAGAAAAGACCTGGCCAGGGTCTCCAAAGAGCCAGGCAAGACTCAATCGCTCAACTTCTATATGGTTGACCAAAAATGGTACATTGTCGATCTTCCGGGCTATGGCTACGCACGCACTTCTTTGTCAAATAGGGACAATTGGCGGAAAATGATCGATTACTACCTCAAAAACAGACAAACCCTCGTAACAGCGTTTGTACTCATTGATGCCCGACACCCTCTGCAAAAAGCTGACAGCCAGTTTATGGAGTGGTGTGCCACCCAGGGTGTGCCTTTTTGTATGATTTATACCAAGGCCGACAAGATGGGCCCGCAGGCATTACAACAAAACCTCGAAAGCATCCGAAAAGAAATGCTTAAAGACTGGGCTGAAATGCCGCAGGAGTTTGTAACAAGCGCCGAAACGGGTATGGGAAGAGAAGATATTTTGGATTTTATGGGAAAATTAATGTAAAATTTTTAATTTTTGCATCGCAAAGTCTATGACACACATTTATCCGCATATCATCCCCAAAATCGAAGACTGGCCCATCAACAGATTCGCCAGAGAGCGGAAAGAATTTATAGATCAGCTCAATGATTTTGTATTTGACCGCATTCTGCGCAACAGCAGTCAGGGTCTTGAAGACATCCTTGCTAAAACCATTTACCTCGAAAGCCAAAGGATCAAAAGTAACCCGTGGAAGGTAGACCCCACGGATGATGCAGAATTCTGGCGCACCATGGCCAATTCGCTCACAGAGGCGCTCAAAAGTTCGGATAAGGAGGCCCACCTCAAGGACATGCTGCGCAGAATTGTGCACCGTTACAATGAAGAAATTGTGGGCAATTTTAATCCGTCAACTTTCAGGTTTGCCCGTAAATTTCTGACCGTCTTTTTTAAAAGAATTTTTAATCGTTTTAAAGCCCCCGGCCAGCGCTGGTTCTGGGGTAATAAAAATGATTTGTTGAATAAAATAAAGCTAAGGGGTTATGTGGATGAAACCCGGTCTTTGTTTACAAAAGGCACCGTGGTCATTGTACCCACCCATTTTAGCAATCTCGATTCTATCACCATTGGCTATGCCTTAGACATGGTGGGTGGCATGCCTGCCTTATCTTATGGCGCCGGGCTCAACCTCTTTGAAGTAGAAATTGTTGCCTACTTTATCAACCGTCTGGGTGCCTACAAGGTAGACCGAAGGAAAAAGAATCCTGTTTACCTTGAATGCCTGACCTCAATGGCCTCTTATGCCCTCTATAAAGGGGTGCCCAATATCTTTTTTCCCGGAGGTACCCGCTCTCGGAGTGGTGCACTTGAAAACAAGCTGAAGTACGGCCTTTTGGGCTCTGCCATCGAAGCGCAGCGACTCATGATGGAAAACGGCAAACAAGACAAGATTTACATAGTGCCACTGGTCATTAGTTACAACTTTGTACTAGAAGCCAAAAGTCTGATCGAACAGCACCTGATGGCCATCGGCAAAGAAAAGTACCAACGCTCGAGAGAAAGCAAAAATATTGGTTCTAAGTGGAATTACTTTAAACTGTTTTTTTCCAAACAATCTGAAATGGTCTTGTCTTTTGGCGAACCCATGGATGTATTGGGCAATCGTGTGGACGAAGAAGGCCACAGTCTGGATAAAAACTGTAATCCGCTTAGCCTGCGTGAATATTTTATGCTGGAAGGCGAATTGGCCGAAAGCGCCCAGCGAGAATCAGTGTACACCCGCATTCTGGCAGAAAAAGTGTTAGACAGCTATTTCCGAAACAACGTGGTTTTATCCAGCCACCTGGTAGCCTTTGTGGCTTTCCGCATGTTGCTCAACCAGCGCAAAGACCTCAGCCTCTTTGCCATTCTTCGACTTAATGCATCCGAGTTTTCGATCAACGCAGATGACTTTACCCGTCAGTTAGAAATTTTGGTAGACCACATGAAGACCATGGAAGTGGAAGGAAAACTCCGACTTTCAGATGAAATTTTTAAACCCATTGATCAACTCATCCTCCACGGTATTGAAATGTTGGGCTCCTACCACATAGAAAAGGTATTGGGCCTGGATGATCAAAGAAAACTGCTCTTCACCCAACACATCAAGTTGTTGTATTTTTATGCCAACCGACTCGAAGGCTACGATTTTGAAACACAAGTGCCTTGGATACCCACTGAAAAATTCAGATACGTTGACAAATTAAAAGAAGATTAATCGTGAATTTTATCATATATGACCTGGAAGCAACCTGTTGGAGAGGAAGACCTCCCCATGGTTTCAACGAAGTCATCGAAATAGGTGCCTATAAAATAAATCAGCTCGGCGAGGTATTAGATGTTTTTAATAAATTTATCAAACCTACGGTTAACCCCATCTTATCTGATTTTTGCCGACAGCTTACCTCCATCTCTCAAAGTGATGTAGACAAATCCAAAACCTTTCCGCACATCATTCAGGAGTTTCAGGACTGGATCAACGTCGGGGAAGAGGACTATAATCTTTGCTCATGGGGGAAGTTTGATATCCAGCTACTCAAAAATGACTGCAAACTCCACAAGTTGGAGTACGACTGGCTCGACAAAAATATCAATGTCAAGGGTCAGTACCATGAAATTAAGGGAGAACACAAACTAACCGGCCTTAAAAATACCATCAAACACGAAGGCATGGAGTTTACAGGCATCCACCACCGCGCCATCAGTGATGCAGAAAACCTGGCCAAAATTTTTATCAAGTACATCGATATGTGGAAGTATTGATGATTTTGGCCCATTTACACCTTCCACAGTAACATTTATCGCCTTTTTTCGTCGATTCATCGTAATTTCGCCCGCGCCGGAACCAATTATCATTCCGTGGGTTTAATAATTTAAAATCAATTCGTACAATGAAACAAAAACTCTTTTTTATCCTTTGCCTGATTTTTGTAGCAGGAAATATGTTTTCTCAAAAATCCATTAGCCAGGGAATGGTAGTAATGGAAATCACAGAAATCAGCTCACCGGATCCACAGACAGCATCTATGATGGAGATGATGAAAGGCTCGCAAACTGAAATTAACTTTAATACCCAGAGCCATGCATCTAAGATGTCAATGATGGGAGGAATGGTAGAGGTAAAAACGTATGTTAGCAACGAAACCAAAAATTTCGATATGTTGATGGACATGATGGGCCAAAAGTTTTGGATCCAGTCAACTCTTGATGAACTAGCTAAGGACGAGCAGGCCCAGAAAGCTGCCAACGCCAAAGTAGAGTACAACAAAGACCAGAAGAAAAAAATCATGGGCTATGATTGTTATGCTATGACCGTTACCATGCCTGACAATGCAGAAATGAAGGTGACAGGTTATGTTACAGAAGAAATTAAGACGGATGCCAATATCATCCAGGGCTTGCAGGCAGTAAAATTTGCCGGCTTTCCGATTGAATACACAGTAGAGACGCCTATGATGAAACTCACTATGAGTGCAGTTGACATCAAAGACAAGGTTGATACATCCAAACTAACGGCTCAAACTTCCGGTTATACCAAAATGACCATGGAAGAATTTAAACAAAAAATGGGAGGTATGGGAGGCTTTGGCTTCTAATTGACCATTCAGAAAATACACAGGAGGGACCCACAAGGTCCCTTTTTTTTTGCTTGAAAAGTTAAACTGTCATCACGGACAACAATGGGCTCACATTTTTTCTTTATTTTTGCATTTTTCCGGTAATTCCGGTCTCAAAACACATCACAAAATCCGGGTATGAACCGTTTCATTCTTTTTTTATTCATTTTAGTAGTCAATTCCTTTTCTGTTGTCAATGCCCAAAACACCCAATACCACAGGGCACGCATCGATTTAAAAGACAAAAACCCGCTCTTATTGCTAAGGGC
>JAGNSQ010000222.1 GCA_017987975.1 Saprospiraceae bacterium | reverse complement strand
AATGCTGCCAGACCACTTATCCAAAAGTTGTTGGCCAATGCTACGAATAAAAGAAAATACATGGCCCACATCAGGACCCTTTCCAAAGAGTTTTTTGAGAATGGACTTTACCTGGAGGAGGCTGCAAGATTGCGTACCCTGATTGATGCTGCTGTGCAGGCAGACCCCTACAAATTTTATACCTATACCCAGTTTCAAAATGCCATGACTACAGATGTAACTTCCGGTGGAGGAGGAGGTCCTTCTCAGTCTGCACCCGGCATACAAAAATTAATGACGGCCAGAATGACTTATTTTTTATCCAATGCAGATTACAAAAAAGTACCTCCGCAGGTCAGTGAGATCAATAAAATCGATCAGGGTTTGCAGGGTGTGAGAATCGAAGCTTTGCTCAATGGTCAATCGAGTGTTTCTCTGGCTTACAGGTACCAGAAGCTTGACCGATTTGTACAGGTTGAAATGAAAGATGATGGCAGTAATGGTGATCAAAAAGCGGGTGATCTGATATATACAGCTACCATTGCTTATCAGGATGGTGGTGCCCAATATTATATTTATGCCGAAAACAATGAAGCCGGTATTTTTTACCCTCAGCGGGCGGAGCATGAATTTTACACCCTTACCTTTACCAATAACCAGCTTGCCATACCTGTAGGCTCGGTGGTGATCAATGAGTTTTTGGCATCCAATAAAACGGTCAACACCAATTCTGAGGGTAAATTTGAGGATTGGATTGAGCTGTACAACACTACCGGGGCTGATATCAATTTGGGTGGCATTTACCTGACCGACAATCCGGATAACCCCACCAAGTGGTCATTTCCGGCGGGAACCATTATCAGAGCAGGTGGGTATCTTACTGTGTGGGCCGATGAAGACAGCAAAATCGAGGAAGGTCTTCATACCAATTTTAAGCTATCGGCTGATGGTGAAGAAATCAGATTGTTGAATACAGATGGCACGGTGGTGGATGAATACAGTTATGGCGTCCAAACGGCTGATGTGTCAATGGGTAGATGCGCCAATGGCAGTGGGGCCTTTGTATTGATGGTGCCCAGCTTTGGAGCTTCCAATCAATGTGCCACCGGCACAGATGAGGAGGAAGCAGCCTCTTTGGCCACAATTGTTCCCAATCCGGCTTACCAGGGTTTCACCATTAAAAGTGCGGCTGAGGTCACTTCATTAAAAGTTTATAATCTCAGTGGGAGGACCTTGTATGAGGGAACGGGGCCCTCAGTAGGTGAAGTCTTTGCACCGGGACTTTATGTAGTAGAAATCAATGGTGGCAGCCAGAGATTGAGGTTGGTGCAGCTGTAAAAAAGGCTTTGAATAACTTTAGTATAATTATCCTGACAAAGGGTAATAATACATTTGATTACTTCTTTAATTCCGCTTATGGAGGAAGTTAATTATTCATAAATCTCTTCAACTTGTGGTTGATGAAGAAAAGGCTTTACCTTGTGAGGATGCTATTTTCCTATCCCTCTTTTTTAATAAAACTGATAAGAAAAAGTAAGACCCAGGCACCCCCGGCAGAAACGAGAACGCGATAAAATAAGCCATCGCCAAAAATGCCTAGTTTGCCGGCCAACCAGCCACCAAGCATACCACCTAAGATACCAACAATGATGTTACCTATCAGGCCAAAGCCGCTTCCTTTCCAGAATTGTCCAGCCAACCAGCCGGAGATAGCGCCTATGAGTAAAAAATAAATGAAATCCATGATGCAAGTAATTAAGTGTTGTGTAATTAAATTTGAAAATAATGATAAATATACAAATATATAACCGAAATGGTTGTCAAAAATAAAATAAAAAATCGTAGACTTTTTATAATTATTTTCTCAATTTTAGCAAAAAGTCATGCAGATCATACAAAAGAGACTATTTATGGCAAACAGTGGAGTTGGCAGCCGGAATGTAAGCACATCTGGTTCAGTCAATCCATTGATAGCTAAAGTCTGGAGTAACTGTGAGTTGATTGTTTGGAAAATTCATTGACCAAAGTAGATGGTCTTTGATGTAGATGCTGGAACACTGCATAATTATTTATATTTTAGGGCTATAAAACAAGACCATGGAACGGTTTAGTGATACCTTTTTAAAAGATAAAAATATAGGAATTGCCCCCCTGATCCCGGGGCTTTATGAGTACGGAGAATTTGTAAGGTGCGATTTCTCAGGCGTAGATCTAAGAGGATTTTCTTTCACCGAATGTGAATTCATCGGATGTGATTTGAGTAATGCCAATATCCATGGTGTCAGTTTCAGAGATGTTAATTTTAAAGAGTGTAAGATGTTGGGCCTGGATTTTGAACACTGCGATGCCTTCGGTCTTGGTTTTGCATTTGAAGATGGTAACCTAAGTTATGCCAATTTTAGTGGATGCAAGATGAAAAAAATAAAATTTGTCAGGTGTAAGATGAACCAATGCGATTTTAGCAGGGCAGATTTATCAGAATCCCAATTTGATGTTTGTGACCTTGGCGACGCCACTTTTTTGCAGAGTAATTTAGAAAGTGCTGATTTCAGTACAGCTTTCAATTTTATCATTGACCCTACCCAAAACAGAGTCAGAAAGATGAAAATAGCCGCAGTAAGTTTACCGGGCCTGGTTAATTGTTTTGGGTTAGAAATTGTTGATAGGGGATAGGTTTTAGGGGCTAGGTGGTAGGGAGGATGTTGTCATTTTTCATTAATTTTGTCGTAAAATAAAATTGAGGATGAACATTAGGATATTATTGTTGCTTTTTGTTGGCTTTGCGGCTTTACCAGTGATGGGGCAGAAAAAGAGTACTAAAAAGAAAACAAAGACACCTGCAATGGCAGTGGTGGATAAGATGCCTGTCTTTTTAAATGGGGGACAGGAGGGAGTTTATAAGATTATTGCTGATAGCATGGTGTATCCGAAGGCAGCGAAGGAAGAGCGGGTAGGAGGAAAGGTGCTGGTAAAGTTTAATGTTGATACCCTTGGCAAGGTCTTCGATATTGGCATTGTGGAGGGCATAAGACCTGATTTGGACCAGGAAGCTATCAGGTTGGTGAAGCTGCTCAAAAAGTGGAGCCCAGCGTTGTCAAAAGGAAGAAAGGTGAGGGTAGAAATGAAGCTTCCGTTGTACTTTTTTCCAGATGTCAACTTCCAGAGAGAGTGGCAGGAAAAAAATAAGAAGTAAATAAACATTCAATCATATGAAAAAGAACTTATTAATATTCGCATTTAGTTTAATCGGTTTCTTACAAGCCAGCGGGCAGGATGCAGCCTACTTGAAAGGATTTGTCATAACAATGAATATGGACGGCAATAAGGTTAAAATGCAATGTTCAAGTGGCTGCCATTGGACAGAATTGAGTTTTACGCTTCCTTTAATGGGAAAGGTTCAGATGGTAAATGAAAATGGCATGGCAGG
>JAGNSQ010000092.1 GCA_017987975.1 Saprospiraceae bacterium | reverse complement strand
TATAAGTATTTTTCGAACCTTCCTTACCAATTGTTACCCTTATCTACTTTTAATCCAACAGCACCGGAAGGACAGTTTAAAGAAGCACAATTTGGGGTACCGCACAATATAAATGCCAATCTCCAATTAACAATGCCAATTTATAGTCCACAAGTGTATGGTGCGATACAAACTACTAAAATAGCTTGTGAATTGTCGGATGTACAATATCAAAAAACGGAAGAACAAATTTACTTTGAAATTTTCAATCTGTACTACAACGCTCAAATTTTGCATCACCAATTAGGCTTTATTGATAGTAATCTTGTAAATACTACCCGACTTCTAAAAAATATGCAATTACTCAATGAGCAATTACTAGCCAAAGGTACAGATGTAAGCAAGGTGAAATTGCAAATAGCACAATTGAAGACACAAAAGGAAAACATAAGTAGTAGATATACTCAGATTTTGAATGGATTGAAATTCGCAATGGGTATTGCCACAGAACAAAATTTGGAAATTGAACCAACCATTCAATATAGAGACACAGATGAATATATTATATCATCAATCCTGGATGTTCGATTGATAAAAACTCAAAACAGGTTGATGATGAGTGAGCTTAATGCTTTAAATAAATCAAGATTTTTGCCTTCGGTCAATCTTTTTGGCACTTTCGGAACTACAGGCTTTGGCTATGACCAGCAACCAAATGATTTTCTAAAATTCTTCCCTATTGGTTTTGCAGGTGTTCAACTTTCATACCCTTTATTCAACGGCACAGTTACTCAACGAAAAATAAATCAGAAAAAATTAGACCTTCAGAATAATGAACTTCAATTCGGCCTGCTTTCTGAACAAAATGGTATGCAGATTAAAAACACACAACAGCAAAGACTAGTTGCTCAAATGTCGGTAGAAACAACCACTGAACAGATCAAATTGGCCAAAACTATTTACGACCAAACGATACTTCAACAAAAGCAAGGAACAGCAAGCCTACAGGATGTTTTACTTGCAGACTATGCATTGCGTGAGGCACAACAAACATACCTTATGGCTATATTTGATTATCTAAAAGCAGATCTGGACCTTAAAAAATTTACAGGAAACCTGAAGTCAATTAAGATTTAATAATTTAGAATTAAGTATTAAGAAAATGAATTGGAAAAAAATCATCGTAATTGTTGCCGGCATCGCAGTCATCGGACTAGTTGTTTTCAAACTGAAAAGTAACAAAGAAAAGACCCAAAGCAAAGTATATCAGTACGAAAAAGAACAAGCGATTCACGTCGAAACAGAAATAATTACTTTGCAAAAAACGGGTAATGACATTTCTTTCTCAGGAACATTCGAGCCAAACAGAGAAAGTAAGTTAAGTGCAGAACAGCAAGGTAAAATAAATGCTTTTTATGTGGATTTAGGAAGTATAGTCTCCAAAGGACAACGTCTGGTGCAGCTAGACAATGCACTTTTGCAGCAACAACTTTATAATATTGATGTACAATTGCAAAATGCAAAAACCGAATTTGATGTGCAATTAAAAGCAAATGAAATTCAAATTGAAGGATTAAAACAGGATGTAAATCGATTTACTATCCTTGCTGATGCGGATGCCATACAAGGCGTTCAACTGGAAAAAGCAGTGATGCAATTGAGTATTGCAGAAAATCAACGCACCTCAATTTTGAACAAATCCGGAATAAAAACGACTGAAGCACAAAGGAAGAGTATAATTGAACAGATCAAAAAAACAAGTATTGTTGCACCTTTCGATGGTGTGATTACAGCAAAGCTTTCTGAAATCGGATCGTTTGCTGCCCCTGGTGTACCTTTATTGCAGTTATCCGAAATCGGAACATTGCGATTTACAATAAATGTACCCGAGAAAGATTTACCTCATTTCAGTTTAGGTAAATCATATAAAATAAATGCTGATGTCTTACCCGATGTAGCGCTTTCGGGTAAAATTTCAATGATTGGAAGCAAAGCCAATATAGGAAGTAGTTTTCCTGTACAATTTTTAGTTAAAAATGTTTCCAACTACATCGTAAAAGCGGGTATGTTTGGTACAGTAAATATATCTACAGATATAGGTGAAGTCGGTATAGCCATTCCTGCGTCTGTAGTGGTAGGTACTTCAAATAAACCGCAGGTATATGTTGTAAAAAATGGAAAAGCGACAGCCATTAATATTACAATCTCAAAAAGAGCGCAAAACAAAGTGATTGTTGCAGAAGGTTTGAAGGAAGGCGATACTATCATAGTCTCCGGTCTTATCAATGTATTTGAAGGAGCGAATATTAGTACAAAATAAAATCAAGGGAAAATGAATATTACAGAAATATCAATCAAACGCCCTTCACTGATCATCGTGCTTTTCAGTATATTTACGCTATTGGGAGTTATAGGCTTCATGAATCTGAGTTATGAATTAATGCCAGACTTCAATCAGCCTGTGGTAGTCATTAAAACGGGGTATCCAGGTGCTGAACCGAACGAAGTGGAAACTTCCGTTTCTAGAAAAATTGAAGATGCACTTTCCAATCTGGAAGGGGTAGATTACTTAGTTACAAAGTCACTGCCAAACGCTTCAATCATCATCGCCAATCTGAAATATGGGACTGACCTGGACAAAACTATGCAAGATGCACAGCGATATATAGACAATATTCGCAAAGATTTGCCACAAGACATACTCAGTCCGGTCATGAGTAAAGTGTCGCCAAATGACTTACCAATCATGTCCATAAGTGCGACAAGCGATTTGCCTGCTTCCGAATTTTATCAAAAAATGAAAGACGACTATCTGCCTCAAATTCAACAAATAAGGGGCGTAGCAGAAATAACAATTTTAGGCGGTGAAGAAAGAGAAATACAAGTAAAGGTTGATCAGGCCAAATTAAAATTGTACAAAATTTCTTTGCAACAGGTTGTGGAAGCGATTAACCGTTCCGGCTTGGATTTACCGGCAGGAAAAGCACAAACAGAAATAGAGACAAATTCCGTTCGTTTGACAGGGAAGTTTTCGTCTCTGCAAGACATTAAAAACGTGCAAGTGTCCATGCCAATACCCGGAAGTCCTGTGTATGTAAAAGATTTGGCAGATATAACAGATGGAATAAAAGAAACCACTTCCATCAGTCGATATAATGGAAAAAACGGTATTGGTTTAATGCTTAAAAAGCAAGGAGACGGTAATGCCGTTGATGTTTCAAATTTAGTTCGTTCAAAATTCAAATCCATTGAACTACAAAACTCAAATTCAAATGTAAAATTTGTCATTGCAGACGATAGTACCGATAATACGATTGCAGCCGTAAATTCCGTTGTTTTTGATTTGATTTTAGCGGTTATACTTGTTTCATTGGTGATGCTTCTATTTCTAAGAAGTCTAAGAAATTCTTTGATCGTAATAATAGCCATACCAACATCATTAGTGACTGCGTTTGCGGTAATGTGGCTATTGGGTTACACACTAAATTTAATGACATTGCTTGCCATGTCTTTAATCATTGGTATTTTGGTAGATGATGCTGTAGTAGTATTAGAAAATATCCAAAAGCACTTAGACAAAGGAAAAGATAAACTAAACGCGGCTATGGACGGTCGTATGGAAATTGGTTTTTCAGCATTATCCATTACATTGGTTGATGTAGTAGTGTTTTTGCCCATTCTTTTCTTACAGGTATTTGTTGCAGATATGCTCAAACAGTTTTCGGTGGTGGTGGTTACTTCGACCCTGACCAGTTTGTTGGTTGGCTTTACGCTTACACCTTGGCTGGCTTCACGTATAGGTAAAAAGGAAGATTTACAACCTACCAATTTATTCAATCGGTTTTTACTTTGGTTCGAACATCAATTAGAAAAATTCACCCATTGGTATGGAGTACTTTTAGAATGGGTATTGGGTCACAAACTTATTTTTACCGCAATAGTGCTATTGCTTTTTGTGATGACTGTTGGTATCATGAAACAAGGTATTATAGGCAAAGAACTAATATCAACAGGTGATCAGGGAAAATTCAGACTGGCGCTGGAATTTGATAAATCAACGTCAATTCATAAGAATAATATAATAGCTCAAAATATTGAAACATATATTCTTCAACAACCTGAAGTTTCAACACTATTCAGCAACATAGGTGGCCCAAGTACTGGTATTGGAAGCTTGGGAGTAGGTTCAGCGAATAAAACGGAATTTACCATTCAGTTACGAAATAAAAAGGATGAGTTAAAAATTGCAGGACTTAAAAAAGTGCCAACGGAAGATTTTATGAAAAAACTAAGATTTGATTTACAACAAAAATTTCCAGGTATTAATTATTCTATGGCAGCTCTGGGTCTTATACCTCGTTCAGCACCTATTGAAATAACATTGAGTGGCAATGAATTGGATTTGGTTATGAAAAGTGGTAATACTTTAAAGGAAGTCATAGAAAAAATCCCTGGGGCTGACAATGTTCGATTATCTGTTGAAGCTGGAAGTCCTGAATACAAAATCATTCCTGATAAAGATAAAATGCAACGTTTAGGATTAAATACAGCGTATGTTGGATTGAATCTAAGAACAGCATTTTCAGGAAATGACGATGCAACGCTTACTGAAAACGGAACTGAATATCCTGTGAGAATTTGGTTGGATGAATTTAGCAGGCAAAATTTTGAAGATGTACAACAGCTTTCTATTATTAATCCAATGGGTATGCCGATAGAAGTTTCGCAATTTGCAATCGTTCAACAAGGTAATTCCCCTTCTTTGTTAGAAAGAAAAGACCGGCAAGCCGCAGTTACCCTTACGGCTGATGCATTGGGAAGGCCTTCAGGCACTGTAGCAGACGATGTTGTAGCTTATCTCAAAAAAAATCCCCTGCCGACAGAAATACAGATGACTTGGGGCAGCGACATTAAAAGACAAAATGATAGTTTCGGTGCCTTGGGATCGGTGTTGATGATTTCTTTTTTGTTGATTTATCTTATTATGGTGGCGCTATACGACAGTTTTGTATATCCATTTGTTGTGTTATTTTCTATTCCTGTTGCAGCTATTGGGGCTTTTTTAGCATTGAACTTATCATTAAGCAATTTGAGTCTATTTGCTTTATTAGGCTTAATTATGTTGATGGGATTGGTTGTAAAAAATGCCATTCTTATTGTGGATTTCACCAACCAATTAAAGGCAGAAGGCATTCATTTTAAAGAAGCTTTAGTTATTGCAGGAAAAGGCCGAATGAGACCAATCCTAATGACAACCCTTTCGATGGCTGTAGGTATGTTGCCTATTGCACTTGCTACCGGTACAGCAGCAGAATGGAAGAATGGCTTGGCTTGGGTAATCATAGGAGGATTGTTATCGTCTTTAATCCTGACAGTATTTTTAGTACCACTTGTTTATTATGTGGTCGATGTTATAAAAGGGAAACTAAGTTTGTAATTTGTATTTTTAGCTCTATTTGGTCTGTATGATCTCCTGCAATTGGTCTGTATATGGTCAATGCTCCTGTCCATCAGCAAAATAATTACTTCCTCTTCCCCTTCCTCTCTACCGTAAACAAATCAGCTGTATATTTCTCGTACAGCCCAAAGAGAAACTCCATCCTGTTAGCTTCAGAAGTAAATGGTTGTGATCGGTATGCCAGATCTACAGCTTTATCCAGATCATTGTGCGCTTTGACGAGAGCAGGTGGCATGGTGAGTGGGTCATAAAGATCTGCCAGCGAACTATCCGGAAATTGTGCCCTGACATCCAGTACCTTTTGTGCCTTTTCTTCTATCGATTGCTTTTGTTTATCAGTGGGATTCTCCGGCCACGGGAAGTTGTTATAAACCAACTCATTTGAATATCGATAGTCACTTTTTATCCTACCACAAATGTTTTTTACCCAAGACATATGCATTGTTGACATTAAAATTCCAAAATGGAAATGCTTACCACTTTCAATAAAAAGGCAGCTATCACTTGCAATAGAATTCGCATCAAAAAAACCCATAGGTATATACTTTCTATTTTCTGATGAATGCCTTGGAATCAAAACATATTTATCTTTGGGTTGCCTATCTTCGCCAAAAAGTGTCGGGAATGCCGCAAGTCTTTTAGTGGCATCTCTCGTGCTTGCAGCTCGCATCTTCTTTACATTTTCGATTCTCTCAGATAAAAAATTTAACCCTCTTAAATCTGAAGGGTTTGCATCTTTAAGCCATAAACACCACCTTTTATGTCCATTTAAAAATTCATGTGCACTTATTAAGGGTTTGAAATATTGCTCTGACTTGGGTTCTAATAAAACAAATTCATTTTTTTCTGTATCTGAAAATAAAAAATTTCCACCATCATTAGGCATACTACCAAATGATATTTCTGGAACATAACATATTGGTGTTCTTCGTTTGCTAACAAAAATATCTTTGGCATCGACTAAATAAGGATTTATATTTTTAGCATTTATTTCATGTGGCTCCCCTTTGATATTTTCATATTCATAAATGACTTTATTATTGGTACTAAAATTGGCAAATCCTATGATGACACAATACACCGCCGCATTTCCTTTCGCTTCGTTCGACCACTTGAATGTACGATGTGCAAAATGTATTTTGATGCCATATCTTTGTAGCATAAGGCCCCACAGGATGCTGGTCTGTTCTCCTTGCACAATTGAATTGGTAGAGACAAACGCCACTTTGATTTTAGTATCGTAAATATATTTGGCGGCTTTGACGTACCACCCGGTCACATAATCCAGGACACCACTACCTGTGGTGCCAAATTCCGTGACTATCTGGTCCCGTTGTTTTTGGGTCATGATCTTTGACCCTATAAATGGTGGATTGCCTATAATATGTGTTAATATATCTTTTGGTACTACTTTATCCCAATCCGTTTCCATAGCGTCACCATGCAATATCTTTGCAGCCTTCTTCAGGGGCAACCTCGCAAAATATTGCCCAAATTCATAACTGATAAGCATATTCATCTGATGATCAATTAGCCACATGGCCACCTCAGCTATCCGGGCAGGAAATTCCTCATACTCGATCCCATAAAACTGATCCACATTGATCCAGATCACACTTTCTACATCAGTGACCATTTGATTTTTGTATATCTCCCTCAATACATCAAGCTCTAAAATTCGCAATTCCCGATAAGTAATCACCAGGAAGTTACCACATCCACAAGCCGGATCCAAAAAGTGGAGTGTACTGAGTTTCTGATGAAACTTGGGCAATTCATTTTTTTTGCTCTTCAAAGATTCAAATTCTTTCCACAACTCATCCAGAAACAAAGGTTTGATCAGTTTCAGGATGTTTTTTTCACTGGTGTAGTGCGCACCCAGGTTTCTTCTTTCTTTGGGATTCATCACACTCTGGAACATCGACCCGAATATAGCCGGAGATATTTTACTCCAGTCTATATAGCAACAATCGAGCAATGCCTTTCTCATCTTGCTGTCAAAACTCGCTGTAGGAAGTGATTCTTCAAATAGTTTTCCATTGACATAAGGAAAATCATTGAGTTGCTCATCCAGATTTTTAAACCGTTTATCTTTGTCCGTATTCAGCACTTGAAAAAGTTCCTGCAGTTTGGCCGCAAGGTCACTCCCATCTTCATTGGTCCTTTGCTCCAGAAAATCCTGAAACTGTTGTTTCTCAAATATGGAAGTATCCTCAGCAAACAAACAAAACAAAAGCCGCACCAGATACACTTCCAATGGGTGCCCTTCATAACCGATCTCTTCCAGTCTGTCATGCAGCTTACCCATAAGTTCAGCCGCCTTTATATTCGCAGGATCCTGTTCTTTATATACCTTCTTACTAACACCGATCAGATACCCAAACAAACCCACATTTTTGTACAATTCCGGTAGAGTAAACTCATTGGTACTCATCTCTTCCGAATCATACAATCGGAAATGATGAAAATCAGATATCAAAATGTACTTGGGTAGTTCTTCTTGTTTCAATCCGTGCGTATAATCCTTAGCCTGTCTGAAAGCACGATCCAAATCTTTTCCCCTACTTTTCATTTCTACCAGGATATGACCTTTCCACAGCATATCTATATACCCATCTCCTTCATCCAGCTTTTTGATCCTGTGCTCAAAAGTTCCGATCTTTTTTCTCGGTATACCGAATACTTCAAAGAATGCATCCAGAAAAGATTTAGCCTCAGCATCCTCACTGGTAGTATCCTCCCATTCTTTAGAAAATCTTACTGCCCTGTCCTTAATCTCATTCCAGTTTAATGCCATCTTGTTTCATTTAGATGGTAAAGATAAAAACTATATACCACATCTGGAATGTACATTTTGAATTATAAAAAATTGTTATAATTCACTTACACACTTTGCCTAAAATAAAGGAATATAATTAAGTATCCCCATCCTCCGGCACTCTGCCTTCCTTCATTCACTCATTTACTCATTCGCTCATTCAGCCAGTCAGAGAGCCTCCGGATTCCCGCAGCATAAGTATCTCCGTCACTTCATTTCACTCAGGCTACACAAATTTCATATCGCAGGCAGCATTAGCGCATACCACACATCCATTACTTCGGCTAATGCTACCTTTGCTCATGATATACCCATGTTCGTTTCATTTCGTTCCTACTATACCCATGCTTTTCAGCCCTTCCTCTTTTGCCTGCCCACAATGCAATGCTTCATATACTGCGGCTACGCCTGACTATTTGCCGGGTGCTTGCTCCATTGCATTTCGCTTCGTTCACCCTTTCAGGTAACCATAACCTTATCATCAGGTAAACCATACACTTCACCACCACCACCTTCTATCCCCACTTGTTGCAATTTTACTTTTTCAAGCTTTGTTTTTTATAATTACATTTTTTAGTGTTCCATACCCAATACCTAAAGATTGAATGCAACTGCGGTGCACTTGTTCGACCCAATCTTCGGCCTTCGATCAGATATTAGCTTTATATTTTATAATTATTGTGGTATATATATTTCTCTCGGCCACCATCCATCTGAATGATATCATGCAAAATATTTTTTGGCGATATTTTTGCTATAAATATACATAATGGTAAAAATGAATCTTTGTTGAAAGACTACCAATATCCATGATTTTGTAGTTGAATTTTAAAATATTTAAACGATGTGGTTTCAAGAATTGATGGGTTTTGATGAAGTGTCTCCGAGTCAGGTTCGTGAGAATATTGTCCTTGAAGGTGACTGTTTAATTTCAAAAATAAACGGCAGGCAATATAACTGTGGTCAGCTGCTTATACCAAGATTGCATGAATTAAGAAATTTAACATCTCAAATAAACTTCAAACACAATAGGCTTTCACTTTCTGAAATGGTGGGAAATGTTACCGACTTGCATGTAGATTCGCGAAACAAAGGAACTGTATTCCAGGCAGCTTCACAGTTCAATCTGTTGGAAATGGTTGGACCACAAGTCACACCTGAAAAAGGAGTAGGAATCTATGAGTATGACAAAACTCAAGGCCCGGCATGTGCAGTTGCATGTGGAGCCGGAACCATTTATCGCAATTATTTTGTCAAAGTGCAGGAGCAGATAGGCCAAACGGAAACCACTCAGATAGATTGCTTGGATGACTTGGGATATTACTTTGGCAATGAAAATGAATCTCTTTGGAAAATGCGTAACGGATATGCATTAGCTACCAGACAGGGTCTTTCTAAAATCGATAAGAATATAAAATCACTTTCCAAAGAAGAATATCAGCTGGTCAAAGGTAAATTAAAAGTTGGCATTCAAAAAGACACTCAAGTAACCATCAGCAACGATGAATTATTGGTATCACAAGTGTATTGTGCTGCTTTGCCAATAGCCTATTCATCTATTGATTATTTAAAATGGGAATCTTTCGCACGTTTAATCCTGGAAGCCACTTATGAAGCTACATTTCATGTTGCCATTCAAAATTATCATTCCACAGGAAATAACATTTTGTATTTAACCTTAGTAGGCGGAAATGCTTTTGGCAACCCTTCACATTGGATCTTTGATGCCATCCGGCAATCGCTTGACAAGTTTTCTGATGTTCCATTGGATGTAAGGATGGTAAGTTATAAAAGGACCAATCCTGAAACAACTTCTTTCATAAGGGATTATAAAAAATAAAAATTGCCGACCAGCGCAAGTTTTCATTTTGCACGCTATCAACCCATTTCGCAAGCAGCCATGATTTTTATTGGCCTTTCAAATTCAATTTGCAAGAAAAAAACATCTTCTCTCTTTTAAAAACTATCTATTAAAATCATAACTACACCTGCTCCATTCAATCCCTTCATTCGTTACATTTCGTTCCTTCTATACCCATGCTTTTTTGCTCTGCTCTTTTGCCTGTTTATGATTTTTTTATGGCTTATTGGTCTTGTAACTTTATTTGCAGCTCCAAAACCCTGTGCCCAAAGCTTTTTGCATTGAATAAATGATAATGAAGCTATCCAGGATTAACCCATATCAAACTTTCAGGCAGGAAACGCACAAATATTCGGCTCTCTGTCTATCATCTTTTACGCACCTTTGTCTAAAATACCTTCGTAAAAAAACGAACAATAAAAAACATTTCGTACTTTTGCGAATAAATACTCAAATATGACATCCACAACCAAAAAATATACAGAACAACAAGAGCAAATCGCCACTTTTGCC
This sequence comes from Saprospiraceae bacterium, assembly GCA_017987975.1. GTDB lineage: Bacteria > Bacteroidota > Bacteroidia > Chitinophagales > Saprospiraceae > JADKBO01. The sequence goes on along the minus strand of JAGNSQ010000092.1, from coordinate 2,309 downwards.
AATGCATTGGGCCATCCTGTAAGGGTAGCCATCTTGGAGTTGCTCGCATCCCAATCCTGCTGTTATCATGGCGACCTATCTGATGAGTTACCAATAGCCAATAGTACACTTTCGCAACATCTCAAGGTACTAAAAGATGCGGGACTTATCCAGGGAGAAATCAATCCACCCAAAACCAAGTATTGTATCAACAGACAGAATTATGCAGTAGCGTCTGAAATATTTGCAAGTTTTTTTGCAAATAGTCTGGATACCGAATTTACAAAAGATGGTATTTTACTTTGTTCATAACGTAAGTACCCATGTTTAAAAATCAAAACAAACATATATGCAGGTTAAATTAAAATTTTTAGATCGCTTTCTTACTTTATGGATATTTTTAGCCATGTTTCTGGGTGTGGGATTGGGTTATTTTTTTCCATCTATAGCTAGTTTCACTGATTCATTATCTGTCGGCACTACCAATCTCCCATTGGCTATCGGATTGATTCTGATGATGTATCCACCTTTGGCAAAAGTCGATTATTCATTATTGCCAAAGGCATTTGAAGATAAAAAATTAATGACACTTTCTCTGTTTTTAAACTGGATTATCGGACCTATTCTGATGTTTGGTTTGGCAATCCTATTTCTGAGAGACCAGCCAGAATACATGGTAGGCTTGATATTGATCGGACTGGCGAGATGTATTGCGATGGTTATTGTTTGGAATGATTTAGCTGGTGGCAATAGAGAATATGGTGCATTATTGATCGCTTTAAACAGTGTATTCCAAGTTTTGACATATAGCTTTTATGCATGGTTGTTTATCAATGTATTACCTGCGTATTTCGGATTGGAAGGATTCAACATCCATGTACCTATGGGCGAAGTGGCAGTAAGTGTCTTGATATATTTAGGTATTCCCTTCGCAGCTGGGTTTCTGAGCAGATATTTTTTAATCAAGTCAAAAGGCAAAGATTGGTACAATAGGAAGTTCTTACCTACCATTTCACCTATAACTTTGTATGCATTATTATTTACTATAGTAGTGATGTTCAGTCTGAAAGGCGACAAAATCCTGGAATTACCGTTGGATGTGCTGACTATAGCGGTGCCATTAGTGATCTACTTTGTTTTCATGTTTTTTATCAGCTTTTTTATAGGCAAATCTATGGGTATTACTTATGACAAAAATGCGTCTGTTGCATTCACCGCCACAGGCAATAATTTTGAATTAGCCATAGCTGTTGCCATTGCAGTATTCGGGATAGCATCACCTCAAGCTTTTACCGGCGTGATAGGGCCATTGGTAGAAGTCCCCGTCTTGATATTACTAGTGAGAGCAAGTTTGTGGTTAAAAAAGAAATATTATTAAAAAATAATTTCAAAGAACCCAAAGAAAGCTTTTGTAGTATTTATATTCAAAAAAAGTAAAAAAATCACAATATGAACCCAAAATTAATTGAAACCATTTCAACATTTTCAGAAGACAATATTTCCAATGAACGTAAGGAAGTTTTACAGCCATTGAGTCAGTATTTGAAGCATAAAATATTTAATAAAGAAACCATCAAGCTTAACTTCATCTGCACACATAACTCTCGCCGTAGCCATTTATCACAGATATGGGCGCAGACCATGGCTTATCATTTTGGTATTAAAAATGTATTTTGTTATTCGGGTGGCACTGAAGCTACTGCCATGTTTCCCAAAATAGCAGAGACTCTATCCAACCAGGGATTTGACATATTAAAATTGTCAGAAACCTCCAATCCGGTGTATGCTGTCAAGTATGCGCAAAACGAACATCCGATCATTTGTTTTTCCAAAGAATATAGTCATCCATTCAATCCTGCAGGCAATTACGCTGCTGTGGTCACTTGCAACTCTGCTGATGAAGCCTGCCCTATAGTATTCGGAGCAGAGACCAGATTTCCCGTCAAATATGATGACCCTAAAGCATTTGACGGTACCGCTGAAATGGATGCCAAATATGCTGAACGCAGCCTCCAGATAGGTGAAGAGTTGTGGTATTTGTTTTCTTAGATGTTATTTTATTATTGCCATTCTTAAGCTCAATTTCAAAAATAGAACTTTAGAGAAATTATTAATCGCAAGGTTTATTGCAATCCAGTTTTTTGTAAGAAAGCACATTTCCGTAAGTATCTGTGTGGATACTGCAGCAATCTGTAAAAAGGGTTTTTAACCCAAGTTGCAAATAAGCCAATGCAAAAAGCACCCCAAATGGTCTTTTTTTAACTATTTATCCACAAAATGCCTTTTTTTTGAGTGTCCAAAAATATTAAACGGTTGACAATCAATGTATT